>JAEXNA010000240.1 GCA_023447635.1 Vulcanimicrobiota bacterium
CCAGCTCGGGTTGGTGTGCGGCGGCTCGGCGGGGAGCCCCGCCGGGTAGGCGGCGCGTCTCCCGGCAGAGCCCCGTGGGATTGCTAGTGGGTCGCCGCGGCGGCCGTTTCGGGAGCGGGCACGGTGATCTCGTCGGAAGGCAGCCAGAGGTAGCCTTCGATAAGAAGGTCAGCGCCCATGGTGCTCCAACCCACGTCCCGCAGTCGGGTCGCGTCGCCAACGCAGTCCACGCCAAATCCGGCGATGGGCGACTTGGCTTCCTGGCCTCCCACCAGGATAGGAGCCACGAAACCCGCCACCCGGTCGATCAGACCGGCATCCAGCATGGAGCCGTTGATCCGAGACCCGCCCTCGAGCAAGATGCTGTTGATGCCGCGCTCGGCCAGTTTCTGCAGAGCCAGCGGCAGGTCGACGCGGCCTTCGCTGTCCTCGGTGACCAGGAACTCCAGCCCTTCGCGAGCGCCGATCTTGGCTTCGCCGCGAGGGGTGGTCAGGCAGATCACCCCGTTGTCGGCCTGTTCGAAAATGCGAGCGTCGTGCTGCAGGCGACCGTTGGCGTCGACCACGATTTTGGTGGGAGTGCGCCCGCCGGGACCGCGCGAAGTCAGTTCGGGGTTATCTAACGTGATGGTGTTGATTCCGACCATGATGGCGTCGTGGGAATCGCGCTCGCGATGCACCCAGCGGCGCGCTTCTTCGCCCGAGATGTACTTGGACTGGCCCGTGCGCGAGGCGATCTTGCCGTCCAGGCTGGAGGCGAACTTCAGGGTCACGTAAGGGCGACCGCGCTTGAGGCGGCAGATGAAGGCGCGGTTGACCTCGGCGCACTGCTCCTGGCTGTCCTCATCCGACATTTCGACCTCGATACCGGCTTCGCGCAGTTGGGCGATGCCGCCGCCGCTGACCCGCGGGTCGGGGTCGACCAGGCCGACCACCACGCGGGCTACGCCGGCTTTGATGATCTCGGGTACGCACGGAGGGGTGCGACCTTCGTGGCAGCACGGTTCGAGCGAGACGTACATGGTGGCGCCTTTGGCCTGATCGCCGGCCTGCTCTAGCGCCAGAACTTCGGCGTGCGGGCCTCCGGCAACCTGATGAAAGCCTTCGCCCACGATCCGCTTGTCCTTGACCAGGACAGCGCCCACCACGGGGTTGGGACTGGTCCGTCCGAGCCCTTTAGCGGCCAACTGGATGGCTCTCTGCATGAAATATTGGTGATTCGCGATGTGGCTTTCCAAGTCGTCTCCTGCTTACCGATTTGGCCTTTTTGGAACCAATCGGGCTTTAGTGTGTTGATTAAGTGGGAAGAAACTTGGGAGAAATCGCTTCTCCTCCTGCTTTTGCCGCCAGGCCGCCTCCGTCGCTTGACGAGGGACGAGCGGGAAGCGAGGCGAAGCGATCCAGGTAGAACTCTTTGGAGGAAACATTGGGACCTAACGACAGAAATCATGACGGCGCCGCGCTCGGGCCGTCGGTGCACGTCACCGACGAAGGCCAGCGGTCAGTATATCCATACACCGTAACGGGCAGCGCCACGTTCCCCGACGCCTCGGGACAGCGTCAGCGCACGCAGATGCTGCATACCACTTATCTCTACCTTTCCACCGCCGTGGCGGCCGCGATGGCCGGAGCCTGGTTCGGAGCTCACTCCGATGCTTACCTGACCATGGTGATCAAGGGCGGCTGGTTCTTTTTCATCGCGATGTTCTTCGTGCTGAACATGGTACCGGCACTGGCTTTGCGAGTGGCCGAGAACGCTCCTCGCTTCGCCATCCCGGCGCTGGCCCTGCAGGGCCTGATCTCTGGCTTGGCGCTCGCGCCACTGGTCTTCGTAGGCCTGGTGATGAGCAATCAAGACCCCGAGAACAGCAGCAACCTCGTGTCGACCGCGGTCGTGGTGACCGGCTCCATTTTTGCCGCCATCACCGCCTACGTGCATCTGAACAAAACCCAGTTCAACGCCAGCCGCGCTGTCATCTGGGGCCTGTTCGGATTCGCCCTGATCGCGATGCCGATCAACCTGATGCTGCAGAGCTCCGTGTTCAGCATGGTCATCTCGCTGATTATCGGCGTGCTCGGCGCGGTGCAGCTGGTCTCGGCCACCAGCACCATCGTCAACAACCCGAACTTCAACAGCCCCGCCGCTGGCGCGCTGATGCTGTTCGCCGGCCTGTTCAACATGTTCCAGGCCATCCTGCACCTGCTCATCGGCGGCAGCCGCGACTAAGCAGGCGTTAAGTCGGCGACGGGCTCTTTTAGCCCCATCGCCACTCCGGCCCCGTGCGGGGCGGGAACGAGACAAGGGCCCCCTTTCGGGGCCCTTTTCTCATGCCCACTCCAAGTCGGCTTATCCGCCCACTCCAGCCCGGCTTCTCGCAAAAGGCCCACTCCAAGTCGGCTTATCCGCCCACTCCAACCCGGCTTCTCGCAGAAGCCCACTCCAAGTCGGCTTATCCGCCAACCCCAGCCCGGCTTCTCGCAAAAGCCCACTCCAAGTCAGCTTATCCGCCCACTCCAGCCCGGCTTCTCGCAAAA
>JAEXNA010000146.1 GCA_023447635.1 Vulcanimicrobiota bacterium
CTCATAATGCGAAAAAGATGTTCCGGAGGTGGAAATAAGCTAGGAGTCCTCTCCAAAGGCCGCTAAGCTCGCTCAAGGCGCGCTCTAAGCCGCACTACGGCTCCCCAACTCTTCGACTGCCACAAGAAGTCAAGCTGACCAGGCTAAGCCGAAACGAAAGCCGTCCTCAAGGCCGGCTGGGAAGGATCGAGTCTTCGAATCCGATTCTTCAGCAGCCTCAGATTGGTGCGTTCGAACATGGCAAGGCGGGGTTGCGGGTTCGTGAGAGACAAGGTTGGCCGCTTCGAACTGGGTAGAGTGCCCGGGCCGTCCTCCACCTCACAACAGAGGCCCTCGAAGAGGGACTCCCCTCCGGGGAACAGAACGGATCCCGCCTGGTGATGGAGCAGAGTGGGGATCATAATCGGGTGGCCGCGGGGTCCGAGCCGATCGTCCTCGCCGACGGCGAAGGGGTCGCGGGGCATCGGGTCGAGACGATCCTGGGCGGCTGGTGGAAGCGCGGTGAGGACAAGTTCCGTCGCTGCCGCACCATGGACCTGGGCATCGAAGAAGGCGTCATCGTGCTCGACGCGCCGCTCAAAGAAGGCGACGAGTTCGAACTGCACCTCGACATCGAGGCCGAATGGTCGGTCAAGCTGCAGGCTCGCGTGCTTTCCTCTCGCGCTATCTTCTTCGGCAAGCAGCACCTGACCAAAGTCTGCTACAAGTTTCCCAAAATCAGCGACCGCTCCATGTTCGGTTTGTGGCTGCAGAAGCAGCTCGCCGATCAGTCGATCGGCGGCAAAGCCTACCTGAAACCGGTGGCCCGCAACCCCGAACGCCAGGGCGAAGAGCCGGAACTTGCCCCCGGTCCGCGCTTGACCTTTGTCGAAGACCGCTGGCGCCGCGCCCTGGCCACGCTGATCGCTCACATCCCCTGGCGCGAAGCGGCCCCCGTGCCCGACGACCGGCGCAGCGAGCATCGCGGCCAGGTTGGGCTCTCCCTGACACTGCTGGGCAAGGACTACCGCCTGCCGGCGGAGATGCTCAACGTCAGCTGGTCCGGCGCCTGCATCTTCGTGGAGACCGCGCGAGTCGGCAAGGGGCCGTGGCCCTCCACAGGAGACCAGGCCGAACTGGTGGTGCCGGACTCTTCGCTGCTGATGGGCAGCCGTCGCTGCCCGGTCGAACTGGTGTGGAGCGAAGAGGCTCGCGTAGCCGACGGCGAGCAGCAGCACGGACGCGCCTTTGGCCTGAAGTTCCGCAGCAAAGGGCCCGACTTCAAGCGCACCTTCATGGGCGACCTGCTGCGTCGCTTGCGCTACGATCCTCGCCAGGTGCGCAAAGAGCTGCGTTTCCCCCTCAACCTTCCCATCCGGGTAAGTAGCGGCGACAAAGTCCTGGAAGGGCGTACCCTGGACCTTGGCGCCGGTGGCGCCCGTCTTCTACTCCCGTCCGCCGTCAAGACCCCCAGCAACGGCTTCATCGACCTGACTCTGCCCGCTTCGGGCTCGATCAAGGCCCAGCAGCTTCGTCTTTCCCTGCGCTTCCTGCGAGAACTGGCCGGACCGGAGAGCGGGTTCAGCTATGCCGTGGCGTTCCGTCAGGCCCAGCCCGACGCTCACCTGAAGCTATCCCGCTGGCTGGCCACCCGGATGCGCGTGCAGACCCTGCCCGAACTGATGCCGGAACTGGGGCCGCTGCCCCAGCACAACGGCATGCAGCAGGACAACGAAGAGGCGCCGCTGCCGGACCTTGCCGCCTTCGAATTCGAAGACCGCGACGACGACGGCTTCTACAGCGACGACGAGGACGACGACCCGGTCGTTTCGGACGACGACGACGAGCGCTGGCAGCGCTAAGCGATGGAGACCCTGCAGGTCGACATCTCCCAGCACGGCGAGACTTCCGTGCTGACGCTTTCCGGTCCGCTGACCTCGAAGCACGTCGCCGTGCTGCGCCGCGCCGCCTACCAGACCGAGCAGAGCCCGGCGGCCTGCATTCTCGACCTCAGCGAGGTCGACGAGATCGACGGTTACGGCCTCTCGACCCTGGTCGGTATGCTGGCCCGACGACGCGCTCACGGAGCCGGCAAACTGGCGCTGTGCGGGGTCCGACCCGACCTGCGCGAGCGGTTTGCCGCTACCTTTTGCGACAGCCTGTTCCCTCTGCGCTCGACCCTGGCCGCCGCTCTGAAAGCGGTCGACGAGTGAGCCCAGGGTGAGCGACGACGAGGAGGACGACCTTCGTCAACTGGTGGGACCGCGTTATACGCTGGCCGAAGAGGTCAACCCGCGCAGCCTGCCGCTGTTCGTCCTGGCGCTCGGTCTGTCGTGCCTGGCCGCCTACAAGCTTCTGCACGAACCCGACGCCAGTTTCCCCTGGCTGACCTTCGCCCTGCACGCGCTGGCCTCGCTGCTGGCCGGCGGTGGGATAGCCATCGCCCTGGGTCCGGAGGAGACCGCCCGTCACGGCTGGGCTGCTTTTCTGGGCGTGTTCGCCTTCCTGGCCGGACCGGTGGGCGTGGTGCTGGGCATCGCCAGCTATCTGGTGGCCCGAGGGCAGCCTACCCGCCTGCCCCTGACCGAGGTGGTCAAAGCCGAGATGTTCGTCACCGTGGTGCCGGAAGAAGAGCCGGAAGAGCTGACGACGATGGACCTCAGGATCCGCGAGCAGTCCCAGGTCGAGCCGTTTGTCGATATGCTGCCGGTGGCCGACATCCCTACCGCTATCGCCATCGTCAACCGCCTGCGCGAGCGCGGCCAACGTCAGGATATCGAGCTGATCCGCCAGGTCACCTCGGACCCTCGCCCCGAGGTGTACCAGTACGCCCTGGCCATCCTCGACAAGATGGAGCGCGAGTTCGCCGCCCGGGTCTACGCTTTACAGCAAGAGATTGCCGAGCACCCCAAACGCGCTTCGCTGCGGGTGAGCATGGCCAAACTTCACACCGACTACATGCAGAGCGGCCTGCTGGACGAAAGCCTGCGAGAGTATTACTGGGAGCTCTCCCTGTCCCACCTGTTCGAAGCTATGCTGACCAGCCCCCAGAACGCTGAACTGGGGGCCGACCTGGCTCAGCTTCTGAATCTGCAGGGGCTCAGCGAGGAAGCTGGGGCGGTCGCCACCGTGGTGCTGAAGAAGGACCCCGGAAAGCTGCAGGCTCAGTTCGTGGCGGTTCAGGCTATCTACGACAAGGCGCTGCGCGAAGAGAATCTGCAGGGCGTTTTTAGCGCCCGCAAGACGGCTCTCGAGTCGGCCTGGGCGGTCAAGCTTCCGAAACGTCGGACGCCCGGTCAAGGAGTCAGCTACGACCTGGCCCACTTCTGGTTTGGAGAGCGCGATGCTTGACGTCGTCTTCCTGTGCGAGGGCACCTACCCGTTCGTCCCCGGAGGCGTGTCCAGCTGGATCCACAGCCTGATAGCGGGCATGCCCGACCTGCAGTTCGGCATCGTCTACCTGGCGCCCAGCGCCAACGATGCGCTGAAACTTCGCTATAGCATCCCCTCGAACGTGCGCGACCTGGTCGTGGTGCCGCTCTACGACATCGCCTTCAAACCGCAGGCGAGCACCCCGTTCCAGTCGCAGGCCTGGGAAGAGGTCACGCCTTTCCTACGCGGCGTGCTAAAAGGCGAAGCGGTAGGGTTCGGTAAGGCGTTCCGCCACCTCTCCCCGGTGGGGGACCGCGAGCCGACCCTGACCGTCAAAGAGTTGGCCAACAGCGAAGCGGCCTGGGACCTGCTGACCGACGCCTACCGCTCGAGCTACCCCAAGGCGTCGTTCAACGACTTTTTCTGGTCCTGGCGCTACGCGTTCCTACCGCTGTTCAAATTATGCCTGGCCGAAATCCCACCGGCGCGCCTCTACCATACGGTCACTACGGGCTGGTCCGGACTGCTGGCCTGCGTGGCCGGCCGTCGCCATCAGCGCCCCTTTATTACCACCGAGCACGGGTTGTACGTCAACGAACGACGGATCGAGATCTCCCAGGCCGACTGGATCTACGTCGACGCTCCGCGGCGCGGTGCGCTGGAAGTGGGGTTGGGCACGTTCAAAGAGCTCTGGATCAACCTTTTTCTGGCCCTGGGGAAGCTATGCTATCAAGAGACCGACCGGATCTACACTCTGTTCGAGGGCAATCTTCGTAAAGAGATCGAGTTCGGCGCCCCCGAAGAGAAAATCACCATCGTTCCCAACGGGGTCGACGTCGACCACTTCGCCTCCAACCCCGCCCCGGCGATCCCCTCCAACCCGGCTGCCTTCCGAGTTGGGCTCGTCGGAAGGGTGGTGCCGATCAAGGACATCAAGACGTTCATCAAGTCGGTGCGCTTTATGAAAGAGCATATCCCCGGCCTGGAGGTCTACGTCCTGGGCCCCACCGACGAGGACGAAAGCTACTTTGCCGAATGTGAAACGATGTGCGGCGCCCTGGGGCTGCACGACGTGATCCGGTTCACCGGCCAGGTGGACGTGCGAAGCTGGTACCCCGCTCTCGACGTGCAGGTGCTGACCTCGATTTCCGAAGGCCAGCCGCTGGTCATTCTCGAGGGGTTCTGCAGCGGACTTCCCGTGATCGCATCCGACGTCGGCGCCTGCCGCGAGATCATCGAGGGGCGCGAAGGCGAGGACCGCGCTCTGGGAACGGCTGGCAGCGTCACCTGGGTAGGCAACGCTCGACAGACCGCCGAGGCGGTGATCGCGCTCTACCAGAACCCCGAAGAACGCCGGCGCATGGGCCAGGCCGGCCGGGAAAGGGTTGGCCGCTTCTACCGGCGCGATCAGATGCTGACCACTTATCGCTCGATCTACCAGAGCTATCTCGACGCTTCTCAGCAGCGCGAGCAGCGCCCCAAGGTGAGCCTGTAGCATGGCCGGCATAGGTTTTCAGCTTCGTCGCTTCACCCAGGAAGGCACCATCCGTGGCTTCCTAAAGGGGTATTACAACGCCGCCCTGGTGGCCTCCGGCCCCTGGGTGTTGACCGTCATCACCCTGATGGTGATCGGCTGGCTGATGCGCCAGACCGACGCTCGGGCGGATCTGTTCCTGGAGACGGTGATATACATCTACGCCTTCTCCCTGATCACCACCTCGCCTTTCCAACTCGTGGTGACGCGTTACCTTGCCGACCAACTCGACGCCCAGAAACTGACGGCTCATATCCCCACACTGCTCTCCGTGGGCACGGTGTCGAGCGTATTCCACTACGTCCTGGGGCTAGTCTTCTTCTCCATGGTCAAGGTCGGCTGGGCTTACACCATGATTTCGGCGGCGCTGTTTGCCATGGTGTGCAACGTCTGGCTGACCATGGCGTTTGTCGGGGCGGTGCGCGCCTTTCACCTGGTGGCGACCGCTTTCTCCATCGGCACGGTGGTCTCCATCGCCTCGGCCTACTACCTGGGCGGCGCGGTGGGAGAGCCGGGCTACCTGCTGGGCATGCTGCTGGGGAACTCCGTGATCGTGGTTATCTGCTTGACGGCGCTGGCTCGCGAGTTCGATTCGGCCGAGTCGTTCAACTTCGAGTGGGTCGAGTATTTTGTCCGCATGCCAGCTTTGCCCGTAGCGGGGGTGCTGTACTACAGTGCGATCTGGTCTTCGATCATGATCACCTGGTTCACCAAGGGAACCCCGGTGGCGCCTCACGTTCTGTACGCCTACGAACCGCTGGATCTGGCCTCGTTCTACGCTCAGATGACCATCCTACCGGCGGTGACGCTGTTCTACGTTCATAACGAGACGAACTTTTATGAAGACTATCGCGGCTTCTACAACGCCGTGATGACGCGGCGCAGCCTGGCCGTGATCGAAAAGCATAAGACGGTGCTGGTCGACAATCTCAAGGACGCCTTTGTCTATCTGACCCTGGTGCAGGCCGTGGTGACTTTTACGGCTATCGCCTTCGCGCGACCGATCGGGGTGGCGCTGGAGATGCAGGATCTGGAGCGGCAGCTTTTCGTGAACATGTGCCTGGGAGCGTTTCCGCAGGCGCTCCTGCTCTTTGTGGTGGTGGTCCTGTTCTACTTTCAGTTCTATCGCGAAGCGGCTCTGACCTCGGGGCTGACCTTGCTGGGCTGTATCGGCACCTCGCTGTGGACGCTGCAGGCGGGGGAAAGCACCTACGGCCTGGGGCTGTTGGGAGGGACCGGCCTGGGGTTGGTGGTCGGCTTCGCCTTACTCTTCGACAGGTTGGAAAGGTTGGAGTACCTGACGTTCAGCGGCCAGCCGATGGCCGAGGAGTTGCCGTTCGAGCCGGAGATGCTCACGGAGAGCGGGCATTTCGGAGCGTACTGGATTCGTGACGGCAAGACAGAGGTTGCGGCGGCCGGTCTGCCCAAGGAGCCGGCTCGATGAGACGGTTGGGGTTCGCGGCCGAGATCGCCGCGCTGTACGCCTTTGTCTGCCTGCTGGGGTGGCTGTTCAACGACGGCGCCTGGAGCTTTCCGGGCGTCTCACTGCATCCGTTCCTGTTGATCGTAGCGGTCGAGGCGGTCGGCTACGGCCTGCGTCCGGCCCTGCTGGCCTCCGGGCTGGGCCTGCTGCTGTATATCGTGGGAGCCGGAGGATTGGACGGCACGGATTCGCTGCCGATGCTCGCTATCATGGCCACCGGGATTTTGCTGGGTCTGGCCCAGGAGTCGCGCCAGCGCCAATTGCGTCAAGCCAGGGGAGAGCTAGAGCGGGCGCGCGGCGACGCCGACCGACTGCGCCAGCGGATCGCGGTCCTGGATCAGGCCAACCGCGAACTGAGCGAACGGATCTTGGGAGAAGTGACCACCGTCAGTTCGTTCTCAGAGTTGGCCCGTCGCCTCTCGGTGCTGGAACGGGGCGACCTGTTCCCGGCCATCTGCGAACTGGTCAACGACTACCTCTCAGCCACCCGCAGCACGGTCTACTCGGTGGCCGGAACAGGTCTCGAACTGCGGTCATCGGCGGGATTTGCGGTGGTGCCCGAGGTGCTCCAGACGATCACCGACAAGGAGTCGCTGGCCTGGGTCGCGGTAACCGAAAAGGCGCCGATGTCGGCTCTGGACCTGCTCTCGAAGCAGCCCACCGGTAAGGGAGCACGGCTGCGCGAGGGCGAGTTCCCGATCTTGCTGGCCGCTCCGATCGTCGAAGAAGCCACCGGCCTGGTGACGGGCGTTGTCTGCGTGAACAGCCTGCCGTTCGCGAAATTCCACGGCGCATCGAAGAAGATTCTCGGCGTGATCGCTCGCTGGGCCGGCGACGCCCTGCACAACGCGGCGGTCGTCGAACGACTACGCCAGCAGGCCACGTCGGGAGGGCAGGGGTGACCTTTCTGCAAAAGCTCTTCGGAGGCATCAAGAACCTGGTTCTGGGGACCGACCCGCTCAACCCGGAAGAGAGCCGGATCGCTCCCCGTATCTTGTGCCAGTATCGGGTCAACATGCACAACGAGGGGGCCGATTTCAAGTGCTCTATCGTTGATATCGGGGCCACCGGCATGCGGTTAGAAGGGGTCCCGATGCTGACCAAGGGGCAGCGGTTCGAGATCTCTTATCCGTTCGCCGAAGGGTTCAAGAAGGAGCACTCGTTCGAGGTCGAGGTGATGTGGTGTCGCGGCCGGGAGATCGACGACGAACTGATGGCCGGTGTGCGCTATCTGAAGACAGGCGACGAGCTTCGCGGAACCTGGGTTCACACTCTGCTCAGCGAGGTGGGGCTGATCGGCGAGGCGGTTTATCAGAAGCGCAAGCACGTGCGGTTGGCGACAACCCAAAAAGTGTTTTTCCGCGATCTGGCCACCGGGCATCACATTCTGGAGGGGAAGGTCAACAACATCTCCATCGGCGGCGCGCTGGTAGAGAGCGAGACGGACCTTCGCGCCGGCCGTAAGGTGATGGCGCTGATCGGCCCGAACCTGAACTATCCGACCTTGTCGATCCATGCTCGGGTGGTGGCTTCCCGTCCGGACCCCGAGCACGAGCATCGGTTGCTCTCGCTGCAGTTCGTGGATGTCAGCAAAGACGAACTGCGGGTGCTGGAGAATCTGGTGGTCGGGATGTTGGAGGGGCGGGCCCAGTAGCCCCGCTTTTAGGAAGCCGTTATGAAGCGCGATCTGGACCCGATTTCGGGCAAGTGCATCGAGGTGGGTCTGACCGTTGGCCTGTTCGAGGCGCTGGGCAAGACGCCACAGAAATTAGAGGCTCTGGCGGCGGCTTGCGGTTGCTCCGAACGCGGCCTGAAGCCGCTGCTCGACCTGCTCGCCTCGGCGGGCCTTCTGCGTATCAAGGACGGCGGCTATAAGTTGGCCTCGGGCGCGATGCGCTACATCAAGGGGCGATTCTCTTCGGAGTGGGCTGCCTTTCCCCTCATCCCCGAGTATCAGGAGTTAGAGACGGCGGTGCGCACGGGCGCTCCCACCCGACTTCCGGTGGAGGGGGAGGACGACGGCGGAGCTTTCTTCTCCCAGGTGGTGCCTGTTCTGTTCGACCTGCATCTGCCGGACGCGGAGTTTCTGGCGGAGCATCTTCCGGATGGGTTGAGGTCGGCGCTGGATCTGGGAGCCGGATCGGCCGTGTGGAGTTTGGCGCTGGCCGCGCGTCGTCCGGGGGTGAGGGTCGTGGCGGTGGATCGGGCTCAGGTGTTGGAGAAGGCCACGGCGGTTTACGTTGACCGCTTTGAGGTGGGGGAGCAGTATGAATTGCGGGCGGGCGATTATCATACGGTGCCTCTGGAAGAGGGCGAGTATGATCTGGTCTTGCTGGGCCACCTCTTGCACGCTGATGGGTGGGAGGCTTCGCGAGCCTTGCTAGCTCGCTCCTGGGAGGCGCTGAAGCCTGGCGGCGTCGTCGCGGTGGCCGAGATTGTGGCGGGGGAGCCCCGCTCTGCGCACTACGCCTCGAACGTTTTCGACCTGAATATGCTGATGCTGACCGAGCACGGCACGGTCTTCACCGCCCGCGAACTCGAGGGACTGGTGACAGAGGCCGGTTTCGCCGACCTGGCCTGGCTCCAGGGGCCTGGCGACTATCCCACTTTGATCGCCCGAAAGGCTTAGACGATGCGCATTCACGTGACCCGAGAGATCCCACAGGCTGCACTGGAGCGACTGTTCGACACGGGATGGGACATCTTTATGGGCCCTGACGAGGTGCCCAGTCGCCAGCGCTTCCTCTGGGCCGCTGGCGGCGCGGTCGGACTGATCACCACCTCGACCGAGCGCGTCGACGCCGAAGTCATGGACCGCTGCCCCGACCTCCGCGTCATCTCCCAATGCTCGGCGAGCACCGACAACATCGACCTGGAAGAGGCGGGACGTCGAGGGATCATCGTCCACCACACTCCAACCGGAGTCCCCCAATCCGGCCCCGGCCCCATCGACGAACCCACCGCTCTAGCCGCCGTGGAGAATCTGATCACCGCGCTGAGAGGCCAGGACACTGCGCACAAAAGCTAGCCTCCGCGCTACCACGCGATATGGAAGAGCAAAGGAGCTTACAAATGAGTGATAGATATTATCGCGACTTCATTGACGGCCTCGTAGCAATCTCCGACTCAGTAGCAGCGCGGAGATTCAAACAAGGTGTCTGGCATCCTGAGCCCCCTCCTGCACAAAAAAAGTATGATCAGTTATTGTCTCAATTGAGTTTGGAACAACGCGAGTTGATGGCAGAGCTCCTAACTCAGGAAAAAACTGCTGGGATACACGATGCATTAGTCTACCTCCAAGATAACGGCGTCACGATAAGTAACAGAGAAGGCGAGTCTTTCTCCGGAAGCCCCTTTGATACAGATCTCAATTACGACTATATCTGTCGACTTCAGGGAGACCCTTGGCCAAAGTTGTAGCCCGGCTTCCGGCCCGCCAGGCGGGGTGCGTTGCGCGAGAGTCCCCGCGGGGAACGAAACTTTGTTCGAGTTATGGGCCGAAAAGGACGGCGCGGCGACGCGTGAGATCTCGCGCGTCAGATTAGGAGGTGATCATGGATTTCAGTTCGAGGCAGCGGCCTGCTGGACTTTTGAGGGTAGGGAGTGGCGGCATTCGCGTGACTCCCAAACCGCGAGGAGGGGACTGGCTTCGTTGGGATCTTGAAAACCTCAAGTCCGATGGCTTTGACCTGATCGTCTCTTTGCTTACGCCGGAAGAAGACGCCGAGCTCTGCCTTGAGGAGGAAGCAAGCCTTTGCGCTGAGTTGGACATCGAGTTTTACCGTTTTCCGTTCCCGACCGTTGCGTGCCTGCGGACAGAGCCGGTTTCGAAAGGTTCGCAGAGAAGGTCCACGGTCTGTTGTCCACGGGACATCGCGGAGTCTTCCACTGTCGGGCCCGACTTGGCCGAGCACCCCTATTGGCATGCCGGGTCCTGATGCTCGAGGGCTGCAGCTCGACGAACGCTTGGGACTTGATCCATAAGCATCGAGGCCAGACCGTCCCGGACACCCCCGAACAACGAGCCTGGGTTTCCCTGGCGACGAGCCAGATCACCACGATTGAACAGGCTCTTGAAGCCCTCGAGAAGGATAACATCAGCGATTTCTCTTCTCTCTGAATCCGGAATCCGGGTCGCTGAAAGACGACCGGGGTTCTGATAGCCATCCCGACTTGCGCGAGTCCCCGCGGGGAACGAAACTCTGTTCGGCTTTGGGGCCAGCGCCGCAAATCATATACTGCGAGTGGGATGTCTGCGGTCCCACGCGAAATTGGAGCAGGTAAATTGCCTGTAGGCACGTTACCCATCTATTATGAATCTTACAACGGGGTGTTGCGCACGCCATGACTGAAGCCTGGGATACTTGGAGCAAGATCTTCGCTGGTCAGTATGAGGAGGCTTTGCTTTTAATCCGTGAGGATGATTGGTCAAAGGGTCACAACGAGGGTCTCCTGCTACTAGCTCTAGGCCGTGTTGAACAAGCTGCTGCGTCCTTTTCTCAGACTTCCAACGAAGCGTCGAGCCATTACATAATGCTTGGCACTTGTGCCTGGCTTGAGGGACGGCTCGCCGATGCTCTTCTCCTTTGGAAGGATGCTCAAGAGCCCGTGTATCAAGATGCGGCTGGAGGCGTCATTTCGAGAGCCCTCTGTTTCTATGCTGCGGTTCGACTGGGCGATGAAGGCGAGCAAAAGCAGGCTCTTAAAGGCCTCAAGAAGATCTGGAAGCCAACTAAGACGCTTTGGCCAGCTCCGGTAGCGGGATTTCTTCTTGGTAGATATCCAGAGGATGAATTTACCTGGCACGAGTTTAGCGCCCCGCCTGAACTAGAAGAACGGCGACAAGTGCAACGCGAGTTTTGGAAGGGTGTAGAGCGTCTTAAGAGAGACGACCTAGCCGGGGCCAAAGGATATTTCGAGCAATCTTATCGTCCGCTTGGAACGGGGATTCTTGAAGTCGAGCATTTCCTCGCCAGGCACGAACTGGAGAGGTTGTAGGGCCCGGCCTTGAGCCATCGAGGTCGAGGGCTAAGGGCTGGGCGGCGGGCTCGCGCGTGATTCTGGGTCCCATCCAGGGCCAATCCAGGAAGTCTCCGCAGCGAACCCGCCGCCGCACCGCCCTAAAAGTTCACGCCCTGGCGGCGGTAGGGTAGTGGGGCAGGTATTGGTGCTCCAGCTCCGTCAGCCTCTCCAGGGTGGGTGCGATGAGCAGGGCGGTTCCTGAGGATTGGCCGGGATCGGCGCAGGCGGGGAGAGCGTAGAGGCCGGCCTCCCACGGACCCTCCGCAAGAGAAGGCAGAGGAGACAGGACGGCGGGCAAGCGCTCCGCGTCGACGGCGCGGGGGTGCCACCAGGTGCAGGTCCAACCCTCCGGGATCCAGTCGCGCAGCGCTAAGGTCAGCCGGCCAAACGAGTAGCGGGCGTTGATCTCCAGCAGCGGACGGAAGACCTGTTCCCCTCCCAGCGTCCCCTCCAACCCGTCGAGCCCCAGAGGTCCCCAGTAGCCCAGCGCGGCCATCTCGCCACAGACGCGACCTCCAACCTCAAGTAGACGGGGGTCGCTCTCACCCTGTGTGATCCGGTTCCCCCGATGAACTCCACCAGGATCCGTGAGCAGACCGCACTCTCCAACAAACACAAAACTCCCATCCCGAGCGATCTGGTAGTGATGAGAGAAGCCGCGCGACCCCTCCACCCATGGCTCGAATAGGAGTTTCCACCCCTTCTCCAGCCGTATGCGAGCAAAGCCCAGAGGCGAGTGCGAAAGAACTCCCGCCTTGCCCACCATCCGCTCCAGAGCGGAAAACCCCAGCGGATGCTTGATCACCCAGTCGTAAGGACACTCCTCGACCACGGACCGCAACTGCTCCACACTCGAAATCACCACGCTGCCAGGAAGCGCCACGCCCAAACGCTGCTCGAGTTCGTGCGACACCAGTTTGTCGTTGGCCTGGAGCACAGCCGCCTCGCTCGGAAACTCCGCCTCGCCCAAGCCGAGCCGCAAAGCCAGAGCACGAACCCGCTCCGTCACGCCCCACACCAACAGCGACGACGCCGGCCCGGCGAACTCGAAGCCGTCCCGCAGAGCCTCGGGAAGCAGACACTCCGCCTCGCGCGCCTCGGGCAGAAGACGAAGAATCGAGCCCCACCGCTCGCCCAGACGCAGCATACTGGCCCGCGTCTTATAGTTCGGCCCCTCGGCCAGTTCCAGTTCGAAGTCCAGATTGGCCAGCGCCAGAGTCGTACCCGAAGGCGTCACTTCTCCTGGTAAGCCCGCAGGCGAGCCACGTACTCGGCGTCAAGCCCCGCCTTGAAGCGCGCCTCTTCCTGAAACTCTGGCCCCTTGGCGCGGATCGGCTGGTTGCCGCTGGTGCAGTGCGCCGCGTAGGCGTCGAACAGGTCCATCCCCTGGTCCTGATAGTGCTTCAGCCAGCGCGTGCCAAAACGCACGTGACGGATCTCGTCTTCGAAGATGATCTTCATCAGGTCGGCCGAGGCGTGATCCTCCACCTCGCGGAACAGCCTGCCGTAGTACGGAGCGTGGTCAAGGTTGCTCTGCTCGAAGGTCAGATGCATCGTGCAGACCCAGTCCAGCGGATTGGCGATATATCCGGCCGAGCGCCAGAAGTGGTCGTTGACCGGCAGGTCGCCGAACTGCACACCCATCTCTTTGAGACGGTCAGAGTAAAGGCGGAAATGCTCCTGCTCGTCGAGCAAGATGTTGGCCAGACCCTTGCGGAAGTTCGGCTCGGCATCAGGGAACGCCAGAAGCGCCCAGGCCATCATCTCCAGCGCCATCAGTTCGTGGTTGGCAAAGACGTGCAGACAGCGCGCCCGCATATCCTGACGATCCAGCGACTTCTCGTGAGGGAACCGCTTGCGCTCGCCTTTGTCCGCGATCTGCAGGTTGGCGGGACGCGGCGGACGGGTCCACGGCACGGCCGCCCCGGGCTTGTGGTCGGTCAGGCTCTTCAGCCCGTCCGGCGGCAGCACTAACTTCTCTTCGATGGTGTCGGCGCTAAAGACGCGCAGCGCCCATTCCCTGATCTCCATGGGGAGGGTTTCAGGCGACGGCGGGAGCGCTCCTGTCGGAGCCGGCCTGCTTGTCGGCGAAGTCGGCAGCAAAATCCAGCGCCTCGCGAGCGCCGCGAGCGCACTCGGCCATCACCTTGAGCGCTTCGTCTTTGGCCGGCTGGAACGAACGAGCGGTCTCGATCACGGTCGAGTAGATGCTGCGGTCGTGATACCAGTAGTCGTCGCTCGAGCCTTCGACCACGTTCGAGACCACCACGCCGTAGTTGCGACCGCGCGAGGTGGCGATGGCGTCGCTCATCCGGCCGTGGAATTCGGCGTAGACGCCTTCGTCGGCCTTCGACACGCCCAGAGGACGGCGAACCTCTTCACCGTGCGAGTGCCAGTCGATCACGAACTTGATGTTGGGATGGCGGTCGACGACCTCAATCAGAGCTCTGGTCTCGGGCTCGGAGGCGGGGCCTTTGCCGGGATAGGTCTGATAGTCGGGACGCTTCGAGCCGGTCCACTTGTAAGGATAGTTGCGGTTGATATCCACGCCCAGATCCACGCCGTCGTGAGGAGCGCGGTTCTTGCGCCACCCCTTGTCGTCGTAGAACGAGTAGTTCGTGCCGTCGGGGTTGGTCTGGGGCGAGATGAAGATGTCCAGTTTGTCCATCAACTGGGTGTTGGCCATCACGGCCGGGTCCGTGCTCGCCGGGTCGTAGTTGGCGCAAAGCTGCTCGGCCAGTTCCAGCATGGTCATCGGGTTGACGTGCTCGCGGGCGTGCGGAGCGGCGTGCTGATAGATGCCGACCTTGCTGTCGCGGTGCTCGGTCTTGGGGCCGAGACGCATGTAGTAGAACGACGCGGGGCCTTGCAGATCCGTGCGTTTGCCGTCGTAGCCGTGCGACTTGAAAGGCAGTTCCACGAGTTCGACCAGGTCGGGGTACTTCGCGGCCAGCTCCTTGCACTGCTGCAGCGTGGCTGCCGGGTCGACGTAGTCTTTGACGAATCCCGTCTTGAGACCCTCGAAGATCGCCTGCGCGGCCAGCGGACCGGCAGCGGCTCCAGCGGCCTGTCCGGCTAGCGCTCCGACCGAGGCCTCGGCGGTGGCGACCAGGCTGCTGAGCCCACCTCCGTTGGAGGCGCCCCGAGCAGCGTTGACACCGCTCAGGTTCACCGCATCCGTTGCGGCCGTAAGGTCGTCGAAGACGTTGGCGGTAGGGCCCGCTGAAGGCCAGCTTTCGCCCAGCTCGGCGGAAGCGGCGTTAGACGGGCGAGCGCGGTTGGTCGAGGCAACAGAAGGTGCAACGTGGGTAGGGATCTGCATTAGGGACATTATAGGGCTCCGGCCGCTCGGGTGTTGGCAAAATTGGTTAACAGCGCGACACGTTGAACGGTCGAATCCACTACCCCCCGCTGGATGCGCCGCCGTACAGCCGCAGCGCCTCGGTGGGCAGGATCTGCCCCTGTTGCACCAGCAGTCGGGCGAAGCTCTTGAAGGAGAACACCAGCCCGTTCGACACGGCCGCCTTACGCACCGCGTCGGCGGGCCGACGGTTACGCAGCATCTCGGCCAGGAAGCCGTTCAGCTGCACCAGTTCGAAAGAGGCGACGCGACCGCGCAGGCCGGTGCCGCGACACTGGGGGCAACCCGCTCCGTGGAAGTAGCGGTCGCTGCGGCTGCCCAGTCCCGCCTGCTCGAGCTGGCCAAGAACGCTGGGGGAGGGGCTGTACTCGACTTTGCAGGATGAGCATATCCGACGCAAGAGCTGCTGTCCCATCAAAAGGCGCACGTTCTCCAGCCCGTTAAGAGCCGCCGGGTGACGCTCGGCCAATCCGGCCAGAGTCCCCAGGGGGTCGCCGCCGCGCAGCGTGGTCAACACGGTGAGACGGTCGTCGGCCAGCTCTAACAGCTGCCCCAGCTCCTTCTCTGGCGCCTCGTCGACGACCAGAGCGTCCGGCGCCTGGGCCATGGCCACCCGCAGATGGCGTCGCAGGTCGCGACCGGGATCCTCCGATCCGAACTCGGCGGGCAGGCGCACCTGGGCGACGCTATCGAGGGCCAGGAGCGGCTCCTGCTCCAGCGCGATCACGTTGGCGCTCTGGCCGTCCCCCTCCAACAGGCGCATCAGGGTGTACAGGGTGCTGCTTCGCCCTGAGCGGGCAGGCCCGACCAGGAGCAGTGCTCCGCCTCCAACCAGGGTCTTCTCGACCGTGCCCTGGAGCGCTTCGGTAGGCCACAGGTAGTTGGCGGCCGGAATGGCCCGGCGAGGGTCGGACAGGCTCAGGCTGTAGCGCTGCCCGCGCAGAGTCGGCAGGCGCGAGACCCCAAGCTGACAGCGCTTGCCGCCAGCCTGCAGGCTCAAACCTGCGACCTCGGCTCCACCCTCCTGGTCCCCGAACAGGCCGTCCAACTGCTCTCCCAGCGCCTCCCGCTCCCACTCCTCCAGCTGAAGGTCCAGGCTGAACCCCTCGACCCCCACGGTGCCGGGGACGCGGAAGCTGAACTCCTGGCCGGAGCGCTCTACCAGCAGTCTGCCAGCAGCAGCGGCCTGCACCAACAGCCGAGAGAACGGCGCTGCCACCGGCTGTCCGTCGTCGAAATGGAACGCCATCGGCAGACTCAGGGCAGGTTGGGCGGCCGGCTCGGGCCGATGACGGGTCAGGAACGCCTGGTAGTCCTCGCTGGCGCAGGCCACCGGCTGCAGCCCCAGGCCGGGAAGCTCTTTGCGCAGCGCCTGGGTGGCGGCCTGGTCGTGGGGACGGGTCATGGCCACCGTCAGGGTCGAGCCGTCCAGGCGGAGCGGGATCGCTTCGTACTTGCGCAGCAGCGCGTCGGGGAACGTGCCGTAGAGTTCGGGGTCGTACTGCAGCTCGTCGCCGCGCAGAAAGCGGAACCCAAGGTTGCCCATCTGCTGGTCCAGGCGATGGGCCAGATAGCGACTGATCTGCACGGCCACCGGCGGAATCTTCTCTAGCAGCGACTCGTACGAGGCCGAGGCCAGCACCACGCAGGCGGTATCTTCGAGCGTGCGGATGGTGGCAGCGCGGCGGCTGCCGTTGAGCAGAGACATCTCGCCAAAAAAATCTCCGGCGCTCAGCTGTCCCACTACCTGCTCGGTGCCGTTTTCGGGATCTTCTCGAACCACCGCCACCGAGCCCTTGGCCAGGATGTAGAGCTCACTCCCACCCTCACCCTGCCGCACCACCGTGGTGCGGGCCTCGAACAGGACCAGTTTGGTGACCCGGGCGATGACTTCCAGGTGGGCCGGTCGCATACCGGTGAAAAGGGCGGTGGTGCCCAGCAATTCCGCAATGTTTCGTTGGTCGAGCATAGAACGGTTTTACGTAGCCGGCTCACCCGTCACCTTCCGCGAAGGAGCCCAACGCGTCCGGCTCAAAAGGAGCGTCCGCATGAGTTCTTCTGATCCCTCCTCCAACAGCTACCGTGACGTGATCGCTGCCGTGGTCTTTTCCGCCGCCTGGGCCGACGGTAGCATCGGTGATGAAGAGAAGCAGGCGCTGGACCGCATCCTGATCCGGCTGGGCTACCAGCGATCCGAGGTGATGGCACGCATCGCCGAGGCGCTGCAGGGGCCTCAGCTGGACCCGATCGAGATCCCGGTCGAACCTCAGGCCGGCCTGATCATCATGCGCTACGCGCTGGCGGTGACCCTGGCCGACGGAATGCTGAGCCAGGACGAGGTGAACTTTCTGGTCAAACTGGCCGCCCATTTGGGGCTGGACTCGGCCACCATGAGCGCCCTGGGGCGCGAAGCCGAAACCTTGATCGGCGACCGTTCCGCTCGAGCGCCCGCTGGCATCGCCGAGCGGGTGGAGGCGCTGCTGCCCAAGGGCGGCCCGGTTCGCCTGCCCGAACAAGAGGTGCACCACGAACCGGCGGCCCGCGAGGGGATCTCGGAGGACGCCGCCAGCCGCACGGCCTTATCGCGCCTGGTCTACCAGGGCGATGACTTCGGCGGGGCTATCGACCTTTAGTATCTAAAGTTGACCGAAAGGTCGGGAAATTCCAGATCGGTCCCACCTGCTCCGTGTAGGAAGCGTAGGATGTTCTCTTCCACTCGGCTCCGCCAGGCCTCTCCCCCTCAACCTCCCACCCAGGGACCCTTTCCTCGAGAGCCGAAGGCGCCCCGGTGATTGCCTTTGACGGAGTGACCAAGGTCTACGGGGGACGGACCGTCTTGTACCCCACCACGCTCAAGGTCGAGCAGGGCGAGAGTCTGGCCCTGATCGGGACCAGCGGCTGCGGGAAATCGACCCTTCTACGCCTGGTCATCGGGCTGATCCAGCCCGACGGCGGCACCGTCTCTTTGGACGGCACGGTCCTGTCGCCGGCCAACCTTCGCGAGGTTCGCTTACGGATGGGCTACGTGATCCAGGACGGTGGGCTGTTCCCGCATCTGACTTCGGCTCAGAACGTGACCCTGGTGGCCAAGCAGCAAGGCTGGGACGCGACCCGGATGAAGGCGCGGATGGAAGAGTTGGCCGCCCTGGTTCACCTGCCCCCGGACCTGCTGCCCCGCTTCCCCGCCGAACTGAGCGGAGGCCAGCGCCAGCGGGTGGGGATCATGCGGGCGCTGATGCTCGACCCCCAGGTGCTGCTGATGGACGAGCCGATGGGAGCCTTGGACCCGGTGGTAAGAAAGAGTATGCAGCAAGAGCTCAAGAGCATTTTTGCGAGCCTGGGCAAGACGGTCATTGTGGTCACCCACGATATGGGCGAGGCGG
This sequence comes from Vulcanimicrobiota bacterium, assembly GCA_023447635.1. GTDB lineage: Bacteria > Vulcanimicrobiota > Xenobia > Xenobiales > JADMJV01 > JAEXNA01. The sequence goes on from JAEXNA010000146.1 coordinate 18,135, forward strand.
CCTTTCTGGGCGACACCGTGGCGCTGATGAGCGGCGGGAAGATCATCCAGCGAGGCACCCTGCAAGAGCTTCAGGAGCGCCCCGCCGACCCGTTCGTGACGGAGTTTTTGAACACGGAGATGGGACACTGATGCGCTGCTTGTTGACTCTTTTGATCGGTCTCGGGCTCGCTTTGGGGGCGCTGGCCCAGCCTGCCGAGACGGTCAAGATCGGCTCCAAGGCGTTCCCCGAATCGTGGGTGCTGGGAGAGGCGATGGTCGCGCTGGCTCGCGACGCCGGAGCCGCCGTGTCTTATGACAAGAACCTGGGCGCCACCGAGGTGATCTTCCAGGCTTTGCGGCAGGGAAAGATCGACATCTACCCCGAGTACGCCGGCACCATCAAGAAGATCTTTCTCAAGAACCTCAAGAACCCCAGCGACGCCGACGTCTTGTCGGCGCTGGCCGCGGACGGGATCGGGATGAGCTATCCGCTGGGGTTCAACAACGGTTTTGCTATGGCGGTGCCCAAGGATAGCAAGCTGAAGACGCTGTCGGACCTGGCCGCCCACCCCGAACTTCGCATCGCCATGAGCGGAGAGTTCCGCGCTCGCCAGGACGGCTGGCCGCTGCTGGTCGAGAGCTACGGGATGAAGCCGAAGTCGGTGCTCGAGCTTCAGCACGAGCTGTGCTATTCGGCCATCGCCGCCCGCGAGGTCGACGTGATCAACGTTTACACCACGGACGGTCAGGTCAGCAAACTGGGACTGCGCGCTTTAGAGGACGACCGCGAGGCGTTCCCTCGCTACGACGCGGTGTATCTGTACCGAGCCGATCTGCCGTCGCGCTCGCCCAAAGCGTGGGCCGCGCTCAACGGGCTGGTCGGGGCGATTTCGGACCAGCAGATGAGCCAGGCCAACGCGCTTCAGGTGGTCGACAAGAAGGGCGACAAGGCGGCAGCAGAGTCGTTGCTGGCAGCGGTCTTGCCGCGACGCGGACAGGCGCCAGAGGCCAGCGTGGTCGATAGCTCCTGGAACTGGAGCGCGCTGGCGGCCAACCTGCAGCGCCATCTCGAGTTGGTGATCGGGTCGCTGGCCATCGCTATCGCCATCGGAATCCCGATGGGCGTGGTGGCTTCGAAGTCTCGCAGCCTGGCTACCCTGACTCTGTCGGTCACCGGGCTGCTGCAAACGGTGCCGTCGCTGGCGCTGCTGGCTTTTCTTATCCCGTTCCTCGGGGTGGGAGTGAAAGCTGCTCTGGTGGCGCTGGTGGTCTATAGCCTGTTACCGATCGTGCGCAACACCTACACCGGGTTAACCACCCTGCCGGGAAACCTCAGCGAGGCGGCTGAGGCGATCGGACTGACCCCGCGCTCTCAGCTGTTCTGGGTCCGACTGCCGATGGCCTCGCCTTCGATTCTGGCGGGTATCAAAACCAGCGCGGTGATCAATGTGGGGACGGCCACGCTGGCGGCTCTGGTGGGGGCCGGAGGGCTGGGGCAGCCAATCATCCAGGGCATCCAACTGCTGGACCACAACCTGATCCTGCAGGGCGCTATCCCGGCGGCCCTGCTGGCCCTGGTGGTCCAGGCGGCCTTCGATGGGTTGGAGAGGTTTGTCGTGCCTCGAGGATTAAGGCTGTAAACTATGGAGCAGAGAGTGCTGGCCCAGCGGGGCCCCGAGCTGAGATGCAAAGGCTGGCGACAGGAAGCGCTGCTGCGCCTGCTCGAGAACGTCCTCGAAAACGGCGAGCGTCCGGAAGATCTGATCGTCTACGCGTCGCTGGCCAAGGCTAGTCGCGATTGGGACAGCTACCGGTTGACGGTGAAGGCGCTGCAGGAGTTGGAGGAAGACCAGACGCTGGTCATCCAGTCGGGCAAGCCCATCGGGGTGATGCGCACTCACGCGAAGGCGCCTCTGGTGTTGATGGCCACCTGCAACCTGGTCGGTCGCTGGGCCACCAGCGAGAACTTTTACCAGATGCGCGATAAGGGGCTGATCATCTGGGGCGGACTGACCGCCGCTGCCTGGCAGTACATCGGGTCGCAGGGCGTGATCCAGGGCACCTACGAAATTTTCCAGACCATCGCCGAGCGCCACTTCGGAGGCAGCCTGAGCGGTCGCTTCGTGCTGACGGCCGGGCTGGGTGGGATGGGCGGAGCCCAGCCCCTGGCCGGGGTGATGGCCGGGGCGGCCATCCTGACGGTGGAGGCCGACGAGGCGGCGATCGACAAGCGGATGAGCCGCGGCTACCTGCAGCGCAAGACGTCGTCGCTCGACGAGGCTTTGGCCTGGGTGGAGGAGGCGCGGGCGTCTGGAGAGGCTTTGTCGGTAGGCCTGCTTGCCAACGCGGCCGATGTCTATCCCGAGATTTTGCAGCGCGGCTTGATCCCCGATGTGGTGACCGACCAGACGGCGGCTCACGACCTGCGCTACGGCTATCTGCCCCAGGGCTACACCATCGCGCGCTGGCATGAAGAGCGGGAGAGCAACCCCGGCGGCGTGGTCGCCCAGGCGGGAGCCTCTATCGCTCGACAGGTGAAAGCGATGCTGGCTTTCAAGGCGGCGGGTGCGGTGGTCTTCGATAACGGCAACAACATTCGCAGCCAGGCGACCGAGTACGGCGTCGAGGGCGCTTTCGATATCGACATTTTCACCGAGGCGTTCCTGCGCCCGCTGTTCTGTCAGGGGATCGGCCCGTTCCGCTGGATTGCCCTCTCGGGCGAGGTGTCCGACATCGCCCGCATCGACCGGCTTTTGCTGGAAGAGTTCCCGGATAACGCTCGGGCCCGACGCTGGATTGAACTGGCCCGGACGGTCCCGGTCGAGGGGCTTCCCGCGCGCATCGCCTGGCTGGGCCACGGCGAGCGGACGCGTTTGGCCTTGCGGGTCAACGAGTTAGTGGCCGCTGGCGAACTGGCCGCGCCGGTCGCCTTCACCCGCGACCACCTCGACGCGGCCTCGATGACCCATCCGAACATCATGACCGAGGCGATGAAGGACGGAAGCGACGCGGTGTCCGACTGGCCGCTGCTGAACGCTTTGCTCAACTGCTCTTCCCAGGCCGACCTGGTGGCTATCCATTCGGGCGGAGGCGGCTACGCGGGCTATATGACATCGGCCGGAGTGACGCTGGTAGCCGACGGTACGGCCGAGGCGGCCGAGCGGTTGCAGCTTTGCCTGAACAACGACACCGGGCTGGGCGTGCTGCGCTACGCCGATGCGGGCTACGACGAGGCTCTGGCGACGGCGAAAGAGGCCGGGCTGGGGCTGTGAGTTTTCCGCCTCTTTGAGGATTTCGACCTTATATCAGACAAGGAGAGACGACGATGCAAGATTTGACCTGGGAAGATGTTCGCGCGGCGGTGCGCGGTGGTTCGGTGTACGCCAGCGGTGGGGGAGGCTGGGTCGACCACGGTTTGGACATCGGCGGCACGGCCGTGAAGATGGGGACGCCTCGCCTGGCTTCGGTCGACGAACTCGACCCGAACGACATCGTGATCACGGTGTCCGCTATCGGAGCTCCGGCCGCCAAAGACTGGCAGATGCTGGCCGAGGACTACATCCACTCGGTCCGTCTGCTGTGCGAGGCTTTTGACGGCAAGGTGGTCGGCACTATCACGCCTCAGAACGGCTGCTCGTCCTCGATCAACGGCTGGGTTCAGTCGGCAGCGCTGGGTCTGGTGGTCGTGGACGCGGTGGGCGATATGCGAGCTCATCCCACCGGCAAGATGGGCTCTCTGGGGCTGGCTCAGGATAAGAGCTATCAAACCATTCAGGTCGCCGTGGGCGGACGCCGCGAGACGGGCGCTTACCTGGAAGTGGTAGCCCGCGGGTCGGTGGCCTCGACGGCCAACATCTTGCGAGTGGCCTCGGTCGAGTCGGGCAGTTTCATCACCTGCGCGCGCCATCCCGTGACGGCGGCCTTTATCAAAGAGCGCGCGGCGTTGGGCGGGATCAGCCAGGCGATGCGTCTGGGCCAGGCCATGATCGAAGCGGAAGCGGGCGGTGGAGAAGCTGTGATCGAAGCCATCCGCCAGGTCGGTCGAGCCGAGGTGGTGGCTCGCGGCAAGGTGGTCGAGAACAAGTACGTCACTCAGGGCGCTTTTGATCTGGGCCACTGCATCGTCGAAGACGCCAAGCACAAGCGGGTCAAACTGCACACCATGAACGAGTGGATGGCGGTGGACAGC
>JAEXNA010000250.1 GCA_023447635.1 Vulcanimicrobiota bacterium
ACTACGGCTCCCCAACTCTTCGACTGCCACAAGACGTCAAGCTGACCAGGCTAAGCCGAAACGAAAGCCGTCCTCAAGGCCGGCTGGGAAGGATCGAGTCTTCGAATCCGATTCTTCAGCAGCCTCATCTTGCACGTCTCCCGGGCGCAACGCGTTGTCGTCGAGCCGAGCGACAATCTTGCTCGTCTCGCCAGCGCAATGCGTTGTCGTCGATCCGAGCGACAATCTTGCACGTCTCGCCAGCGCAACGCACCGCAGTCCTCCCAAATGCAAATGGCCCCCGCCGTGGCGAGGGCCATTTTTCGAGCTGCGCTCGAGGACGCTTAGCGAGCTTAGTCTTCGCTCTTGATAGCGAACGCTCTCAGGTTGGCGCGCACGCCCTTGCCAGCCTTCTTCTCCTCGTCGATCTCCTTAGGAGGGCCTTCTTTTTCCAGCTTTTCCTTTTCGGCTTTCTCGTGAAGCTTGGTCTTCACTTCGCCACGGCGGTCGCGCACGGCTTTCTCGCGGTCGCGAGCCGCCTTCTCTTTCACGCGGCGAGCGGCCAGCTTTTCGTTTTCGCCTTCTTCAGCGGGACGAGCTTCTTCAAAACGTTTCAGAGCTTCTTCGAACAGCGCGAGGCGTCCGGCGGCGCCGGGCTCGGCTTTCTCTTTCTCGATGAAGCGGCGCACCCGGGCGGCCTGCTTCTTCAGCACGGCGGGGGAAAGCTCGCTCACGCGGGGCGGGAAGCTGTTCACCACCGTGTTCCACTCGCTGCTTACGCAAAGCTCTTTGGCTTGGTCTTGGGTCGTCGCCATAATGGTCTAAGTCCTTTGTCTTTTGAGATGAGATTCGGTCGCTCCCATTCCGGACCGACCGCTCGATCCCCCCTTGCCACGCCAAAGGTAGGGGCAGTTCGTATCCGCCCGGGTCGGGGCGGAGTCTCCCTGCCCGACTAGGCTGGGCCTATGCGAAGCCTTCTACATATCGGACTCGGGCTGCTGCTGTCGCTGCCCGCGATGGCGCAGTGGACCCTCCTCGACGGGCAACTGATCACGGTCAAGGTCGAGGCGCCTGCGGGCGCTAGCCGTGCCACCGTGGATCTGGAGGAGGGCCTGCGCGGTCTGGAACTTCAGCCGGACGGAAGGGGAGGGTGGAGCGGCAGCTTCGCCGCCTTACCCGAGATGACGGGCGCTCAGTTCCGACCTCGGGTTACGGTGTATGACGCGGCCGGCAAAGAGATGCTGGTCACTCCCCAGCGGGGAATCGTCGTCCAGTTAGCCTCGTCAGAATTCGACAGCGAAACGCTTGGCGCCGACGCTCTAGGTAGCGACACTCGCTTCGTCTTCAACGAAAGCATCGCCCCCGAATCGATCGCGGTCAAAACGAGCCCCAACGGTCCGTCTTATCAACCTTTGCTCGGACGCAACAGCTTCACCCTTCCCGAAGGCGTGACCGCCGGCGATATCACCACCATCGCGGCTCGCTCGCGAGAGGGCCACGCCATTGTCCTTTCGACCGAGCAAGACGTCGACGTCGCCAACGAAGAGGAAGACTTAGAGCTCTAGTTCACGACTCCACCCACCAGCCCGTTCCATATGGCCGCGTTGGAGTAGGCGAAATCCTCGGGTTGGAGCCGGAGACTTCCCCGGGCGAGCTTCAGAAGCGGTGAGAAGTCTGCTACCATCCGAGTATGTTCTGGCTCGGCCTCTGCCTGATCGCGTTCTCCCTCATCGAACACTTGACGTTACGGGGTGCGTGGCAGCTCGGCAAGGGGTGGAGGGTGGCCCTCACTCTCATCACGCTCTTACAGTGCGCTCAGGCTGGCGTAGGACTGTTGCTTTGCCTCGCGAGCTTCTCGGCTTAGCGAGTCTTGCCAGAGCGCAGGCGACCGGCGCGAAAATTTTCGCGTCTTCTGACGCTAGTCTCCGTCCCTTTCGAGAATCGTCTACCCCGGACTCGGTTAACAGGAGATGAACGGTTCGTCACGCTAAGCTGGATCGTTCCGAAGTGCGACACAAAATGTTAACGATTTAGTTCGTAAACTTGCCATAATCTCTCCTCGCGTTCCAGTATGATACCAGGGTGATTCTCGCCCCTGCCCATATCTCGACTGCCGCCGCTCGTCCCCTCCAACCGGCCTCCGTTCCGGCCTCCCCTCCCACTGATGGAGGACCTCAGGACAGCTTCTCATCCGCGCCCTCGACCGAGGCGCTGCCGTCCTGGAGATTTGCTCCGAAGTACAAGACTTCCGAGATCCTCTCCAACCCAACCAAAGCGGCGGCCTTCCAGGACGAGTATCTCAAGGGCGAGGCGGAATTTTTCGCGCGGGCTCGGGACCCGAAGTCGGGACTGACCTTCGACGGGGTCGACCTGGACCCGAAGACGGGCCAGATCACCAGTGTTCGTGGCTTCTCGGCGGCTTCGAAAGAGTGCCTGGACCTGGGTATGTGCGTGAAGGCGCTGTACGGCGACCCCGTGATCTCGAAAGTCGTCTCGCCGGATAATCCGTCGAACGCTCCCGCCATCGCGGCCGAGATCCTGGGCAAAAAGATCGGCTCGTACAACCAGTTCGTCAAAGACTATCCCGGGTTCGCCGGCTACTTTACCTGGTTCGAATCGGGCGAGAAGGCGAAGCCCACGGCGGACTGGGCTAAGGCGATCCCCTCCCTGGACCTGGGCGAGATGATGTGGTCGCTGATGCTGGCCGAAAAGGCGCTGCGCGACACCGGCCACGAAGAGTTGGCCGCCGAGTACAAGACCTACAACGACGGTTTGCAGGCCAAGTCTTACGAGGCGCTTTACGAGCCGACCAAACAGGGAATTCGCGGGCACATCGAGATCTCGGACCCGACCAGTCCCGACAGCAAGTTCAGCGGTCTGGGCATCACCACGGGCGAACACGGCGTGCACGAGGGCCAGATGGTCGTGCTGTATATGACTCTGTTTGGCGGCCTGCCCGAGGACGTCAAGGATAAGATCTGGGACGGGATCTCGATGAAGAAGGTCGAGCACGAGCACGGCACGACCTGGGGCGGCTTCTGGGGCTCTCCTCACGAGGAGTGGGCGCATCTGTTCCTGCCCTACCGCGACCACGAAGGGCTCAAGGACCTGTTCCGCATTCGCGAAAAGATCCGCTCGCACAACGCCGAGGATCGTCAGTATCCCGGGTTCGCGGCTTCGGCGCACGAACCGGCCGGGCACGGCTACGCGGCGGCGGCCGGCATCGAAGGCGTGAACAGCCAGCGCCTCGATTTCCAGTACACCTATTCTCCTTACGGCGCCTTCCCGATGCTGCTGCAGTTCGCCGGCGAGATGAGCGGGAACGTCGGCCTGGCCTGGCTGCATAACATGCTGCTCGGGCCGCGCCAGCAGGGGCCGCTGGGCGCTGGCGAGTCGGGAGACAATGAGGGCAAGCATTCTCCGCCGGTCAAAACGATCGACGTGACCTTCTGCAACTTGCTCGCGATGTCGGGCGGCTTGCAGAACGAGACGGCGGCGCTGCTCAAGGAGAAGGGCAAGTACGACGAGTTTATGCGGGTCATGGACGGGGAGTTCAAGGAGACCTTTGCCGGCGTGACGCTGCGCGAGCCCGCCGACTACGGTCTGCCGGTCGCGCCCGCTCCGCAGAATCTGGCACCCTACGAGGGATAGGATCCGGTTGGAGAGGCCCGGCGGGAGAGGCTTCGATTCGCCGATGCGCGGAAGATTGCGCTGATCGGTGAATCGGCCTGGCGGGAGAGGCTCTCGATTCGCCGATGCGCGGAAGATTGCGCCGATCGGTGAATCGGCTTGGTGGAAGAGGCTCTCGATTCGCTGATGCGCGGAAGGTTGCGCCGATCGGTGAATCGGGCTAGTTGGAGAGGCTTTCGATTCGCTGATGCGCGGAAGGTTGCGCCGATCGGTGAATCGGCCTGGTGGGAGAGGCTCTCGATTCGCTGATGCGCGGAAGGTTGCGCCGATCGGTGAATTGGCCCGGCGGGAGAGGCGTTCGATTCGCCGATGCGCGGAAGATTGCGCCGATCGGTGAATCGGGCGGCGGGAGAGCGCCATCGGCTTCATCGAATGTGGGCGTTGATGCCCATTTGTGGCGAAGCCGCGCCCATAGCGCGGCTTTGACGCTTAACGCGAGGTTCGGAACGGTCGCGTTAAGCCGAACTCGACGCCGGGGTCGCAAAATGCCCCTCGAGGCCATGTTTACGCCGTTTTCAGCGGCTGGTTAACATGTTGATCATCAAAAACGCCTCTCGCTAGCGCATGATGAGAGCATGAACATCGGATCGCTCTCACCTCTCACCGTCACCCGCGCCGTCGCCGCTCCTAAAGCCGCGCCCGCTCAGGCCGAAGTGAAGGAAGCCCAGCCCGAGTGCTGCGGCGACATCGCCACCATCGGCGAAGAGAAGCCGAGCGACGAAAAGTCCGCCCTGATTCGCGGAATGATCCGCCAGGCGCCCGACTCCGAAACGGCCTGCGCGGTGGTCGAGGCGCTCAGCGCCTACCCGCTGGAAGCGCTGCAGCGCGTCGCCGATTACGGCACCAAACTGGAAATTTACGACTTCGCCGGTGGCGACACCGTGCCCGACTACCTGCCCACCCTGGCTCAGGCCAACAGCCTGGGCGCCTACAACACGGTGGCCAACATTCTGGGCGTGGACAAGAGCGACCTGGCTCCCTTCGTCCTGCTGCACGAGTTCGCTCACGCTCTGGACGCCTCGCTGGGCAACGTCAGCGAACTGCCCGACTGGAAAGGCGCTCACAAACTGGGCCAGTTCACCGACCGGGTGGTTCGCCCTTACGCCAAGCACGACTCGTCCGAGTACTTGGCCGAAAACACTGCCGCCTTCCTGATTTCCGACGAAGCTCTCTACCCGATGATCGAAGAAGGGTTCGCTAAGGGCCTTGGCACCAACGGAATGGACGAGCGCAGCTACTGGCAAGAGAATCAGAACTTCTGCAAAGGCCGCCTCGAGCGGGTCGACTCGGAAGGCTACCGCCTGGTCGGCGACCTGTTCGGGAACCTCGCCGAGATGGCCGCCGTCGACGCCAAACCGGCGATGACCCCCGCCGAGTGGACGGCTTGGAAAGCCGCCAACGTCAAGGCTTAACCCGCGACCTCATCTCTCTCGAAAAGATTCGCACGACCCGAAGTCAAAGAAACAAAGAGCATCACAATGAACATCTCGAACAGCCCCCGCCCCATCATCGCCAACGGCTACGCCGAACCGAAGGAAGTCGCCGCCAAGGTCGCCATCCTCGATGATTTCGACGGCGACGAAGTCGGCTTTCCCCACGGCCAGGCTGTAGAGTCCGTGCTGCTGTCGCACAGCGACCTCACCCCCGCCGACGTGCAGCGGATGCAGAACATGCCCGAGCAGGCTCGTGTCGACGACATCATGCGCGACAACAAGGTCGACTTCCGCCGTGCTTACGGCGCCGCCGTGATGCGCAACGTGGCCAAGTTCTACCTGAGCACCGCCCAGAATCTGCAGACCATCATCAGCGAGCAGCCCACCGTCAAAGTGATCAGCCAGTCGCAGGGCGAAACCGCCGCTCGCCTGACCGGCGACCTGATGGACGACCTGGCCGCCAAGGACAACGTGCGCCAGCACGCTAACCAGGCGTTCGGTCTGGCCGCCGACGCGCCGCTGCCCGAACTGCTCGAGCAGATGGTGCTGGAAGCCGAAGGCGTCATCAACGACAACGAACTGGTCGGCAAAGCCAAACAGGAATACCTGAAAGCCGCAAAAGCCGTGGCCGACGCCGGCGTCACCTACCTGGTGGCCGGCGGCAATCACGGCGACCTGGCCTACCAGATGGAGCAGATGGGCGTGAAGACCAGCCCCAGCGCTTACCGCAACATCTTCGCCACCGAACACTCCACCATCATCGGAGCCAACACTCAAGAAGGCCAGGTTTCGACCCTGAACTCCCCCAACTCGGGCTCCAAAGTGTTCGAAGTCGGCGAAAACTTGCCTTGGAGCTCGGAAGAGTTCGGACGCGAAGGCGTTGACAGCGGCACCTCGTTCGCCACCCCGATCGTTGCCGGCAAAGTCGTGAAGATGCTGGAAGACGCCCCTACGCTGACCCCGTTCGACATCGACAGCAAGCTGCAGGGGCTGGATTCGACTCGCGTCGAGAGCGGCAAGATCAAGGCCACCAACAACGGTCAGGCGCTGATCGGCGACGGCGAACTCGAACCGTACATCGCCGCCAAGATTGGCGAAGGGTTCGTCACCGACATCTTCGGCGAGACCGCTCAGCAACTGGCCGAAGCGCGCCAGGACAAAACCTTCTTCGGCCTTCCCGGAACCAAAGACCACGAGTTCCAGTTGGTCCGTGTCAGCCCCAGCCCTGAAGGCACCCGCCAACTGTGGGTCGACACCTATTTCGACGAAGGCCACCACGTGCTGCGCGCTGACCTGAAGGACGGCGCCTGGGACCCCAACTCGGTGGTTGAAGAGCTGCACCTCGACGCCAAGCGCCAGCAAGAGATCGCCAACCGTCCGGCTCCTCCCGCAGAAGCCTCCGCCTAACCCGCGCAAGAGCTGATGGGAGACTGGGGCGCGCAGCCTTGGGATAGCGACGAGGCGGCCGACTGGTTCCAGAGGTTCTGGAAGCAAGGCTGGTCGCTGGTCGAACAAGAGGTCGAAGAGTTCGACCCCGCACAGGAGCGGTACGATTCTCTGCGCGCGGCCGCTTATGTCCTGGCCACCTTTGGCGGAGTCTACACCGCTCCGACGTCTATGCGCGAGAAGCTGCCTGGACTGATCGACAAGTCGGAAAGCCGGCTCTACGACCTGCTCCAGTCCTCGGATTTTGCCGATATCTATGGCAACGACCCGGACGTTCGCGTGAACATAGAGAGCCAGATCGCGGCGCTCCGCTCGCTTCACGGGTAAGCCTAGAAGCCAGCCGCGCCCTCGACCTCCCCCGCAAAAGCCCGCCCTATGAACGCCCGGGCAACATGTTCACAGAAGATGTTCACCTGGTTAACGTCCCGGCAACAGCTGTCCCCTCCCACCGGATCGTCCCGGGGCTATACTGAACCTACAAGCGAATAACACAGCCGCCGAGCCAAACAAGCGTTGTGGACCCTCCTGCATGAAATCCTCAAAGTGGCTCGGCGGCCTTTTTTTTGTCTGAACCCCGCCAAGGAGGGTCAGCCCCCGCAGAGAACCGCTCCAGGAACAGGCTCCGAAGAGAAAGAGGTTCCCATGCGCAAGTTCGCTGCTTCCCTGCTCACCACACTCGCCCTATCCCAGGCCTTGCTGGCTTTGCCCGAAGGCGAATGGCGCAACGAGTTCCAGGGCACCCCCGTGACCATCACGGTGTCCTCCGCCGAAGTTCAGGTCCGGTTGGGTGAAGGCACCGAGACGGTCGGTTTCAAAGGCCCCGTGGCCGACGTCAAAGAGCCCGCCGACGGCCAGCCCGGCCGCATCGTGATCGGCCCCACCGAAGGCGACGACGAGTCGTTCGAAGTGCTCTGGTTCCAGAACGCCGACGGCGACTGGGCCCGCTTCGGCATCGATCCCAACGGCTATCAGACCCCGGTCGACGCTGAAGGCGCCACCCTGGAAGGCGGCGACGAATCGCTGGACGGATTTATGGCAGCCGAGTATTACCAGAAGGTCGACAGCCTTCCCGTCATGCCCGCGCTGAAAAAGGACGAGCTGATCGCCTTTTTCAAAGAAGTCCAGGCCAGGGATAAGGGCGACGCCCGCCAGGCCGTCACTTTGATCCTGATCGAGAAGGGCTATCACCCCGTCGACAGTGAGGAAGGGCTGGCTCAGGCCATCGAGGCCAACGCCAGCGATCCTGAAGTCAAAGCGCTGCTCGAGAAGCTGGGACTGGTGGTCGAGTAGACCATGAACTGCCCCCGCTGCACCACCGAGATGCGCGAGGCCCTGCTGGGCGAATCGCGCCTGCAAAGCTGCCCCGCTTGCGAAGGCACCTGGTACCCCGGCGAAGCGCTGGGCCAGGTCACCGACCACAGCCTCTCCGAGCTGAAGAACAGCTCTCTCGAACCCACCCTGGTGGGCGACCGGCTCGAGTCGATCGACCTGGAAAAGCCGGTCGACTGCCCCGTTTGTGCCAGGCCGATGATGCGCTATCGCTACACCATGACCTGTGACGTGGTGCTGGACGAATGCCTGGAGCACGGCGTCTGGTTGGACGACGGAGAGCTGGGAAGTCTGATGACCTTTCTGGAAGAGCTGTATCAGGGCGCCAACGAAGCGACCGACCGCCTCTCGTCCGGGGTCACCGACAAGAACCTCGAGTACCTGGAAGAGCTGTGCCGGGGCGGGGGCGACAACGCTCTGTCCTCGGGTGTGCTCGAGGCGCTCTACCAGGTTCACGCGCGGCCTCGATAACGCCCAGTGAACCTACCCGACCTGCGATACGAGTGCGTCCACTGCGGCTACTCCTGTCAAAGGCTGCAGGTCGAACTGAGCGGTTCCGAATACCGGACCCTGGTAGAGGCCGTCGATCCGGCCTCGGTGCGGGAGAGCGAGGACGGTCGTTACTGGCTGCGCAAACAGCCTTGCGGCTCGTGCCATTTCCTGGATAAAACCGAGGGCGGTCGCTGCTCGCTGCATCGCGACCGGGGGCCTGAAGCCAAACCGATCGCCTGCCTGGAGTTCCCCTTCCGCGCTCTTTCGACCCCGGGCGGAGTATTCGTGGGCGCCTCTTTCGCCTGTCAAGCGATCTCTCAGGGGGCGGGGCCCCAGCTCACCTCGGTCGACGTCAGGGTGTTGCCGGCTTCGACCTACCCGCTGGCTCCAGGGGTGGAGATGGACTGGGAGACCTACCTTCGCTGGGAGGGTCGTACTCTGCAACTGCTGCGGGAGCAGGGTCCGAACGGTCTGTGGTCGGCCGGGTTAGAGGTGACCCTCGAGCTTTTGGGCGCCGAGCCTCACCCTCCAGACCCCGTGATGGAGGGCGAACTTCAGGCGGTTTTCCGTGGACTGCTGGCCCTGGCCGAAGGGCCCATGGATCAGGAGCGCCTGCTGCAGTTTCTGCAGGCCCACCAGGAGGGTGGAAGCTACCCGAGTTCCTTACTGCAGGGCCCGGTTGGGGTGGCCGAGGTGCTGGAACGCTGGGAAGAACCGTGGTCGCTGTGGCCCGAGGTCCAGCCGTTCTTCGAGCATCTCCTTTTCCGGAAGTATCTGTTAGAGGGGCCGGACGTGCACGCGCGTCTTTGCAGCCTCCCGATCTTGCTGCAGATTTTGCAGTTCCTGGTCTCGGCCCGGTCCCCGGAAGGGGGGGGAGGGGAGGACGTGCGCTGGGCGCTGCGCCTGTTAGAGGAGCGCCTGACCTTCCACGCTCGAGGGCTGGAGCGCTACCTGGGGCGCTGCGGCGAGGCGTTCTTCCGCGGGCTGGGGTAACTTTCGGACCAGGGATTCCGCCGCCGGATCGGCAACCCTACCGGCTATGCAAGACACCGATCCGTACCTCTGGCTGGAAGACGTCGAAGGCGAGCGCGCCCTGGAGTGGGTCAAAGCCCATAACGCCAAGACGCTGGAACGCTACGAGCAGACCCCGCTGTTCCAGGAGATCTCCAAGACCGCTCTGCAGACCCTGGATTCCGACGAGAAGCTGGTCTATCCCAGCATGCTGGGCGACCTGGTCTACAACTTCTGGCGCGACGCCCAGAACGAGCGCGGCCTGCTGCGACGGACCTCGCTGGAGTCGTACCTGAGCGGGTCTCCAACCTGGGAGACGGTGCTGTCGGTCGACGAACTGGCCAAGGCCGAGGACGAGAACTGGGTCTACAAAGGTCACCAGGCGCTTCCGCCGGCTTACGACCGCACCTTGATCTGGCTGTCCCGGGGCGGCAGCGACGCCACCGTGGTGCGGGAGTTCGACCTTCGCGCGCGTCGCTTCGTGGAAGACGGCTTCAAGCTGCCCGAAGCCAAGTCGGACCTGGCCTGGAAGGACGAGAACACCCTTTACGTGGGCACCGACTACGGACCGGGCTCGATGACCGACTCGGGCTACGCTCGCATCATGAAGGTGTGGAAACGCGGCACCCCGCTAGAAGACGCGCGCACCCTGTATGAAGTCTCGCGCAAGGACCTGGCGGTGGGCGTTTTCGTAGTGCGCGACCCCAACGAGCATCACGATTTTCTGACCCGAGTGATCGACTTTTGGACGGACGAGAAGTTTCTGATCGCCGAAGACGGACGGTTGATCCGGCTGGATCTGCCGGCCGACGCTCCCGTGCAGGCGGTGTTCCGCGGCCAGATCGTGGTGGCGCTCCGTTCCCAGTGGGAGCGGGACGAGCGCTCGTACCCCAGCGGTTCGGTGCTGGGACTGGATCTGCAGAAATTGGTGGAGGGGGAGGAGCAGACCGCGACGGTGCTGTTCGACCCCACGGACGGCGGTTCGGTCGAGAGCGTCTACGCTTCGGCGGCGGGCATGCTAGTCAACATCAACCGCGACGTGCGCACCGACCTGTTCCGCTACAACCTGGTGGACGGCCATTGGGTGAGCGAGAAGGTTGCGCTTGGAGAGGGCGGGAGTACCTCGCTGGCCTCGTGCTCGCGCACTCGCACGGGGTTCTTCCTGACCCACGAAG
>JAEXNA010000253.1 GCA_023447635.1 Vulcanimicrobiota bacterium
CTGCGCAGCTTCGGCGGCCCCCAGGCCGCCGAAGCGACGCAGCGCCGTCGACGCGTCGGCCAGTTTCCAGCGGGTGACAGCAAGCGCGGTCAGGCTGCTGCTGATCAGGATCGGGGTGTAGTGGGGGTAAAGCTCTAAAGAGAACAGCCTCTGACAGGTCCACAGGGAGAGCAACTGCAGGCCGCCCCAGGCGACCGCGATGCCCGCCACCGGCAGTTGGCGAAAGACCAGAAGTTGGATGCCGCAGAGGGCCAACAGCCAGGCGGCAAGGACAGCCCCGCGAGGTTGGGCCAGGTGCCAGTCGAGCAGCAGGGTTTCCAGGACGCAGGCGTCCACGATATAGTCCGCCACTTCTCCCAGCGGCGTCTGAATACGGGCGCTGGCCTGTTTGAACCCTGTCCCCAGGAGCACGATCTTGTCTCGATACAGGCGAGCAAAAGCGCCTTCGTTTTTCACATAGTCGCTGACCGCCGTCGGCCTCATCCGGTCTATGTCGGCTCGGCTATCGTCGTCGTCCATCTGCTTGCCGCTAAGCGCTTCAGAGGCGCGGCGGAAGCGGACGGGGATGGCATAGTCGGCGTCGGTGACGATCTCTCTGGTCCCCACTCGGATGGCCGAAGGCTGGAAGGCGATCTCCTCGGCCGGGACGTTCTGCGATCGCGCATAAACCAGCAAGGGCAGTGAGGGGGTCCACTGGCCGTCTTGCTGTGCCGCCAGCGCCACTCGGCGGCAGGTTCCGTCCCCGTCGAAGACCATGGGAAGCGAACGGGCCACGGGAGAAGGCGCCTCCACGAAGAGACCTCGGCTGGGGTCGGGTTGAACCTCGAGTTCCGACTGGGCGGCGGGATGGATGACCAGGGCCATCGCCCCGTTGCCGACGATGCTGTTGGCGAGCTGTCCGCTACGCTCTATAGTCCATTCGCCGACCCGGCTCGAAGTCGTCTCGCTATAGGACAACAGCTTCAAGGCCGGGTGACGACGTTCGCTGTCGTAGCCATAGTCGTGAGCGTTACGCAGGCACCAGTCGTACACCATCCGCTCCAGCGGTTGGAACAGCGGGAGCAGCAAAAGGGAAAGAAAAAAGATCGACGCTAGAACCGCGAGAGTGCTGAGCGTCGACCTTTTCATGGAAACGAATCGGATTCCGGTGAACTAGAAGCGAGGGAAACGGACCGGGCTCTGGTTGATAACACTGTTGATCGAGCCAAATCCAGGGATCGAGGGCAACACGTTGTTGACGTAGTTGGTGTAAGCGGTAGCGTCGTAGACGTAGCTTCCCACCAGATTACGGAGCGCCGGGGGCAATCCGAAAGCATCCAGGGTCTTTTCGCGCAGGTTATTGATGCTGCCGTTGATCACGTCCTGAGGAAGAGCGGCCCAGTTCTTGTTCAGGATCCCCTGCACGCTGTCCAGGTCGGAGACGTTGATCACGCCGGCGAACACGTCGCTGACGGTTTTGTCGACTTCGCTCGGTTCGCCCTTGACGGTGTAGGTCTCGCCGTCTTTGTCGAACTGGGTCAGCTTCTGGCCCGGCTCCATCTCGTAGGACTTGCCGCCCTCTTTGTCTTCCTGGTAGTCGACCTTGCCTTCCAGCAGGATGACCTGGGTTTGACCGTCCTGACTCTCGTCAACGGTGAACTCGGTGCCTTTGATCCCCATCACGCCGCCGCGGGTCTGGATGGTGACAGGCGCTTTCTGTTTTTCGAACTTAGCCCAGATGCCGCCGGATTTGACCTGAATTTTGCGAACGTTGCCGTTTTCGACCACGCCGGCGTCGTCTTCGCTGAGCAAGACGATCTCGCTACCTTTTTTGACGCCGACGCGGGCACCCACGAACAGATCGAGGGCGGCGCTGGTGTTGGCGTCGGTTTTGAAGTGGTCTTTCACGAAGCCGGGCGATTCGACCGCAGCTTTGTCCCACTTCCCTTTGCCTTCACGCTGAGCTTGCAGGCTTTTGCCTTCCACGCTGACGACTTTGCCGACAACGGCGTCCTTGGTCGGCTTGGCGGCCACGGGTCCCAGCAGCAGGCTGGTGGCGAGCAGCAGGCTCGCGCTGATTTTTCCAAATTTGTTCATGTTATCTCTCCTCCTGGTGGGCGGTGTTCGTCGCGAGGCCAGGCTTGGAATTCCCTATCCTCTACGGGGTGGGACGGAAATTTTCTGGCAGCCTTGAACGAATCCTGCCCCTCCGCAGCTTCAGTGCGTGGGAAGCGGAAGCTTATCGTACGGCAGTTCCGAGCGCAACGGCTGGGCATCCAGGATAGGGGCAAATTTCTTGTAGGTGTCCTTGAGCTTTTTCGTATAGTACTTCACGTTGATATCTGACGCCGCCGGGTCGAAGTCTTCTACCCGTCGAGCGTGGTCGTAGACGGTGACGGTCGCCTTCTCGCCCGTGACATAATAGCTGATATGGTCGCCGGCCAGGTATTTGCGCTCCGAGGCAAGGGCGATCTCATAAACGGCGGCCCGGTTCCGGGCTCCCCCCGAAATCTTCTTGGCGTAGTTGGCCGGGCTGTCGATCAGCGACTCGGTCTTGGCCACCTCGGCCACGCTTAGCGCGCCGCTCTTCAGCCGCTCTTCGTAGTCGGTGAAGACCCGCTCGCCCTGTCCTGTCCCGTGGGCTAGCGTCTCCCGGATCAGGTCGGCGATGAAGGAGCGTAAGAACGGCTCCATGGCTCTGGAGCGCAAACCCGAACCCCGCAGCAGAAGATGGCCGTCGTCTTCGAGCAGGGCGTAGTTCTTCATCTTGTGGCAATACATGCCGCGATAGCGACCGTCGAACTCGACATGCACCCCGGTAGGGAACTGAGCGTCGAGTTCGTCGATCCATCCCGGGTCGGCGAACTCGGCCGACGGCACGAAGTAGATGCCGTCCGTGTCCACCTCCAGGATGCGGGCGCCTTTCCCCCTCAACCATTCCATCATGGTTTGCAGAAGCTCTCGGCCCAGTCGGGTCACCTCGGCCGCGCGCTCGTAGTCACCAAAGTGTCCCTGGCCGAAGCCCAGGTAGCCGTAGAAAGAGTTGATCAGGATCTTGAACGTGGTCTGTAGCCCGCCGAAGAAACGTCGTTCCAGCTCGTTGTCAGCGCTCTTCTGCTTCTCTTTAGCCAGCAGACGGAACTGGCGAAGGTCGCCCAGCATCCCCTTAAAAATCTGCAGGTCGTCGCCCCTGGGAGACAGGTCGTGGGCCAGAATTAGGGACGGGTAGAGCGAGGCTACGTCGCAATGATAGACACCGTAAGCGCAGCCCTCGTGGTCCTGAGCGGTCAGCCCGCCGGCAAACGGCACGACCTCGGGTTTCTCGGGGATCGAATGGCCGCGCCGATAGTATTCGCGCAGGAACAGGTAGTTGATGCGGGTGGCGTTACCCCTCCACATCACGCTCTCATAGGTCAGGGGAAAGATCTGGGCCTGCAGAAAGTAAGGGTAGGCCAGATTCCGATAAAGAGTGGCCAGGGCCGACAGGTCCTTTTCGGCTCGCTGCTCGAGGCTGTCGCCCGGCCCGCCGTGGGGCAGGTCGAAGTGTTCGGCCACGTCTTCGAACTCGAAGCCGCTCATCTCGCGCCCCGACACGTCGTGTAGCACGGACAGGATCCAGAGGTCGCAAAGCTCGCGTCCCGGGGCTGAAAAACGCTGATAGTCCAGCTGCTTTTCCGCCACCTGCATGCGGGCTCTGCGGTTCGACAGGCGCTCGCCGTCGCGCCCCCAGTCGAGCTTGACCTCGAGCGCCTTGCAGCGCTGATTCACCGCTTCCAAGTCGCTCTTGAACAGACCGTGTCCGCAGACGATGTCGGGGTCCAGTTTTTTGATGTTGCCGGTCAGCCGCCACAGCAGCTGCGCTTCGTCCTCGCCCTCTAACAGATGAAGTTCGCCTTCCACGCCGACCTGCAAGGCCACGGCGTGGATCGCCTGAGGCTCGTCGCCCGGATCGGACAGGACCTGGCCGCGAGTGTAGACCTTCAAGAACAGGGTGATGGGGTCTTCGATGACCATCCCGTTGAAGAACGTGCGGCCGCTCGCCATCAGATAGCCCGTGGCGGCGTCGACCAGGAACAGCTGGGGCGACTCGGGATGGCTGGCGTAGAGGCCGGAGACCTTGGCGATGTGGTCGGAGACCGCTTTGAGCTCCTTCCAGGACGCCGTACTGACCAGGTAGCGATAGAAGTTTTCGCCGGCAAGTTCGATGATGTCAGCGCCCATGGCGGCCGCTTCGCTGTCGGGCAGGAGCGCCCGGTCGGACAGCCACAGGAAGGGGCGAAACTCGACCGGCTCTCGATGCAGACCGTCGGCGTCGCGACGATAGGACAGCAAGGAGCCGTCTCGGTCGGCCGAGAGCCCAACCAGACCGGATTTCCGATCGGATCCGAAAAGAGAGGGGTTGCCTTCGATGGCAAGAGTTTCGTCGAGTGGTGCGCGCATGCTGAGGCCCTTCGTATCGCGACAAGGGGGTCCTTTGGGGGAGGCTTCTCTCCGGGGGGAGGGGAAACAGGGGGAGATATGGTGCGACCACGCGACCTCAAACTTGACGACCAACCTGGAATCCTGAGCATCAGCTGGAGCGACGGCTCGCTCACTCGCCACTCGATGGCCCAGCTTCGCCGCGACTGCCCCTGCGCTCACTGCCGTAAAGAGAGGGAGAAGCTTAGCGCTCCCGGGCCGGTGCTGCGCGTCATCCAGTCGGGAGGGCCGGCGGTGCAGGAAGCCCGCGTGCTAGAGTTCTCGACGGTGGGGCGTTACGCCCTGTCCTTCGTCTTCAATGACGGCCACAGCACCGGAATTTACACCTACGATTTCTTACTCTCGACCGGACAGAAGGTCGAGCCCTCCTAGGGATGGCGACCGACTCGTTGCTGGCGGCCCTGCAAGGGAACTACGGCGGGGGCGAGCCCGCGGTCGACGATATCAATACGGTACGCGGCTTGCTCGCGTTCTGCAAGCGCTGGCTGGGCGGCCAGGTGCACCCTGATGAGCTGAACAACCCTTGCCTCGCTATGGCAGGTCGGCTTAAGGCGGGCGCTCAAGAGATGGAGAACGACCTGGCCGGGAACCCCACTATGGCGCGGGAGATGCGGGACCCGATCACTCGAACGATGGAGGCGTACCGCGCCATCGCCGAGGTGCTCGAAGAGTTACCAGAGCTAGCTCGAGACGGGAACTTCGCCGACTTCGAGGACGACCTGGACCTGTTCGAAGAAGAGCGCCAGGCGGTCCTCGACGCTCAGGAGCAGATCCAGTACCAGCTTAGCGGGAAGACGCCCCTGTGCCCTCGCTGCGGCTCCTCGGGCGAGGAGGGGGACTGCCCGAAATGCGCCCTGACCCGGCTCTACCCGGACCCGCAGGCTATGAGGGCCCGCCATCAGCAGGCTCGGCTCCCGGGGATCTACGGAAAGGTGTTCCGTTCGTATCAGAGAGTGATTTCGGGCGAAAGGTCGCTGCACGTGCTGTGGGATGCCCTGGCGCCGCTCGAAGACCATCTCGAGACGCTGGTACACACCCGGAAGCAGTTAGGTAAACGGATTTCGAGCAAAAAACTCAGCGGGCAGCGCTTCGCCGACGCGCGAGCGGCCGAGATGATCCTGACCGCTGGGGAAGGCGACGTCACGGTCGCGTTGCGCGGGGTCGAAAGGATGCGCAGCGCCGAGCAAAGCTTGCGCATGAGCGACCTGTCACGGGGCTGGGAAGATGTCTTTCATGCCGGCCAGGCTCTCGAGGTCACTGCGACCAGGTTCCGCCGTCGCTTTGGCGGCGAGGAAGAAGAAGCCGGCTCCGCCACCTCGTCCGCGGGAGCTTCGCCCGCGGCGCCCGGCGACGATCTGGTCTCTTTTTCCGGCGAATGATCGCTCCGGTCACGCGATCGGGGTCGTGTTGATAAATCTGTAACACAATCGCTACAAGTCGGTCACATTCCGGTCGCATTTTGGTCGGAAATCGGTCGTTACCATAAAGGGAGAAATATATCCCTTAGAGGTCAACGACTATGAACATCTCACTCAATTTTTCTTCTGCTCCCTGTTACGGCTGCGGTTCCTCGAGGAGCACCGGCTCCGGCCTGATGGGCTTGCCCCCCATGCCGCGAGCCGGACTGATGTCGCCCCTAGGAAGCGACTTCGAAACTTTTCTTCGCTGTTGCGACTACGCTGTTCGTCGATTCCCCGGCTTTGGCATGAACCCCGACCAGGCGGGTATTTCAGGATGGCAGCCCAACGGCTGGTCCTGCGCGCTCACCGGCGCGAACTGGGACGGCGGCGGCGCCTCTCTCCCTCCCACCGTCCCGGCTTCCCCTCCAACCCGACCGGCAGCAACCCAGGGCTCCTCTACCGCGCAGGCCTCTGGGGCGAAGCGTAAGCGGGTGAACCTGAAGCCGCTGGCCCAGTCGAACTCGGTTTCTTGCGGTCAGACCTCAGTAGCCATGAGCATCAATGCGCTGACCGGCAAGAAGTTGACTGACCGGGACATCCAGAAACGCTACGGGTTCAGCCTGCTGCAGGCGCTGAACGCCGAGAGTCGGGGCTCGGGTTATTCCTGGAAAGACGGCGGAAATTTGACCAGGAACAGCTGGGGCGTCCTGGAGCAGAAGATCAACAAAAAGGGCACTCCCGTCCTGATCGGGCTCAACGGCCCGAACTTCTCGCCATCGGGGCGGGGCCACATCGTGACCCTGATCGGGATCGACGGAGACAAGGTCACCTACGCCGACCCGGCGGACGGTAAGGTCAAGACCACCACCCGGCGAACCATCGAGCAAGCGCCCCCGCATCCGGACGGAAAATTTCTCTTCTATGTGTCGTGAAGAGAGGTTTCCCGGAGGATTGGAGTTGTTAACAGGGTGTTGCCGACGTGTTTTTTCAGAGTTTTTTAGGACGGACATCCTATGATGGGCTCAAGAAAAGACGAGAAACGGACCACCACGATGAACGCACTCAACCAACTCAGAATCACCCACCTCGCAGGACGCGGCGCTATGGGCGGCGCTTACCTGGCCGGTGGCGCCCAGGAAGCCGAAGCGGCTCCGGTTGGCAGCCAGATCGGTGTGGATGAGATGGTTTGGGACAGCCACAGCGGAACCATCGCTACCTTCCAGGATTCGCCCTCGTTGATCAGCTTGCTCAACAGTAGCCGCGACGGTTTTGCCTGCAGCTTCGTCGCCTAGTTCCTCTGTCGACTCGAAGTGAGCGAAAAGCCTCCCCCTGTGGGAGGCTTTTTTGATCGGGGGGAATCGAGGAACTCCACCCTGCTGATGGGAAGTAAGGCGGATGGTAAGAATGTCCCTGATGATGTTGCTCCTGTTCCTCACCGTCGGTTGGGGGCAGGCGGCTCTGGCTCAGGCCAGCACGGTTCACCTGGCCGTGCAAGGTATGACCTGAGGGGCCAAGTGTGCCCGACGCGTGCGTGACACGCTCAAAGATGTCAGTGGAGTCCAAAGCGTCGATGTCGACCTCGATCGACAGCGCGCGAAGGTCGTGTTCGACCCCAAAGTGGTGACCGCCGAGCAACTCGTGCAGCAGTTGATGACTCGGTCCTACGGGCGATATACGGCGAAGATATTGAAGGAGTAAGCTCGTGGCCCGAGATAAAAACTCGGGCGAACGGACAGGGAGACCACAGTGGACGAAGACGTGGACGGTAAGGTAGCGGTGCTGGGAGCCTTCTTCGAGCTCGCCTGGTCTGACGGCTCCATCACTCCGAAGGAGGCCGAGTTCCTATCCCATTTGGCGGGCGAGATGGATATTTCGTTGGGGGCTAGGATTCCGCTGCTGGTGAACGGTCTCAGCCAGCCGCCCAGGGCTCGCACCACCAATCTGGGCGAACTGCTGACCGACGACGACGAGCGTTACCAGGTCGCCGAGCGATTGGTGGCTCTGTGCTTTCTCTCGCCGGAACTGTCTTTCAAGCAGACGCAGACTCTGGCAAGCCTGGCGCTACAGCTGGGTATCAGCGCGGAAGAGCTCGAAGAGATGAGACTGCGAGTATGCTAGGTTTTCTCAAGCCGCGCGGTGAGTTGGTCGAGATCAGCGGACGAACCGTGGTCTTTCTCTCTCTGAAGCCGTACAAGATGGACCAGCGGTTCGAGATCCGCCTGGGTCTACCCGAGCCGGCCGGCCAGACGGTTCTGGTGGCGCTGCGGGTGCTGAGCTGTCGGCCCGGCCCGGGCGATTTCTTTGTGCTGGTGGGCATCGCGGAAGGGCGTCGAGAGCCCCCGGCGCTCAAGGGGTACCCGCTTCGCAATTACGCCCGTCTACCGCAAAAGGTGACCGTCAAGTCCGAGGGGCTACCCAGCTATCGGGCGGTTACCCGGGATCTGGGTCGAGGCGGCTTTGGCGCCGAACTCGACGGAGAGCTGCCGGTCGGCACCATGCTGAGCGTTCATCTCGAGTTTGACGAGCCGCTGGGCTGGACGCTGGATCTTAAGGCGCGCGTCGCCTGGACTTCCTGGAAGGTGCAGAACCGCTACGATACCGGGTTTGCTTTTCTGGAAGACTCCCTCTACGCTTTGGCTCTGGAGCAGTTGGCAGCCTGGTGCGATCACATGGCGAGCCATGAGATCATCCCGTTCAAGCCGCCGGATAAGCTGCCTCCGCGTCGGCCCAAGGAATTGCCGAACCAGCTTTTGCAGGCGCACCAGCTTCCTACGCCGCCGCCGGACACCAGCATGCCGTTTGCTCGGGAGGCGGAACCCGAAACGCTAAGCGCGGCCCAGCGAGCGGCGGCGTCATTCATGGCTTCCGACGACGACCCCACGCCGCTGGGCTTACCGAC
The DNA here is from genome assembly GCA_023447635.1 of Vulcanimicrobiota bacterium. GTDB lineage: Bacteria > Vulcanimicrobiota > Xenobia > Xenobiales > JADMJV01 > JAEXNA01. Next base: position 8,758 of record JAEXNA010000253.1, read on the forward strand.
GCTGGTGCAGCCGGTGGTGCGGCCGACCTCGTTCAAGCTGCCCGAAACGCCCAAAACCATTCCACTCCAGCGACCCTCGGCGTTTCCCCAGCAGGCCTCGTTCCCGCTGGGAGCGCCGCCTCCCGAGCCGTCGGTCGAGGATGAGGGAATCGCGGAGGGCCGCACATCGGCCGTATTTGGAGACGACCGACTCGACATCGTTCCCACTTCGGACCTGGGCGTGCGGGTTCACTTTCAGGCCAGCTTACGCGGCTGGGCATGGGAGGGGGCTGACGACTCCGTGGTGGTGGTGCTCGAGGATGTCCACGGCACGGACCACTGGCTAGAGTTCCCCTCTTGCCGGGGCATGATGGCGCGCTGCCGACAGCGCGAGGTCAGCCTCGAGGGGATGGCGGTTTCTACCTCGTCGCCGATGATCGACGAACTGTCACGGCACGCCGGCGAAGGCTCGCTGAAACACTTCCGCCTCTACGACAACCACCATCGGGTGGTGCTGGAGATCGTCGCGGCCGAGTGCCGCGAACAGATCCGCTAGAGGCGGTGATGGTGTAAGAGCACCATCGAGGTTCCCATCGTTCCCGTCCCGATACCGGTCGTCGAGGTGTCGAAGTGGAACTGGGCGTTTTTGATGGCCACGTTCAGGCCAACCAGAGCTCCGAAGAACTGCGTTGGAGTCCCCGGCGTTGCGGTGTCTAGCTCGATCTTGGCCTCGGGGGCGACCAGGGTAAAGTAAGACTCGGAGCCGCCGGAGAGCCGCACAGGCTGGTTGCCGACGTAGTAGACTTTCAGGTTCGGGGCCCGACGAGTGGCGTTGAGGATGGCGTCTCGTCCACTTACGCTCAGGGTCTTGGTGACGTAAATGGTAGCCTTGGCGTCGTTGGGAAGTCCGAGGCTCGAGCCGTCATCGACGATCAGGTTCTCGATGACGTATTCGCCATCTTTGGACAGGCTGGAAGGGAATCCGTCTTCGACCTTCACCGTGGTGTACTGTCCCGGCTTGAGCACCGCCGGGTTGATCACCTCGCCGGATGGGGGAGCGGGAGGCGCCGAGCCAAAAATAATGGCATTGAGGTCAGGGGTATCGACCAGCCCGGTGTCCATGCTGCCGCTTGCCGAGGTCGTATCGATGTAGATGGACTGGATAGAGCCTTTCTGAACCAGGGTAAAGTGACCGGGCCCTTTCGGCCCCTTGATCGTGAGTTCGTCGTTGTAGTTGTCGTAGATGATAGACACGCCGGGTCCAGGGGTGATGTGACCTGTTGGGTTACTCGGATTGTAGGCGGCGGGATCCACCACAAAGTCCATCCCCTGGCCGTCAGAGAAGGTGTACTTGTTGTCCAGGTCTACCGTCTGCAAGGTTAGCGCTCCCAGAGCAGGCACGTAGACGGGGTCGTCATCATCCTTGGAGAGGTCAGGGACGACAATGTCCTCGAGTTCAATCTTGCTGGCCATCGGCTTGATGTTGCCCAGGGTCGAGTTGGTCGAGGTGACCTGCGTCGAAGCGTTCCCGTTAGGGCCGAGAAAGATGTCGCCGGAAACCTGAGCGTTTTCGAAGGCAAAGGTTGGACCGGTGCTGCTGTTGCTCGCGAGCAGCGGAAGATCCGTCTCCAGGTCGGTGGGGTCGTAGTCGCCCTTCGAGCCGTTGAAAGAGTCCATCAGAGCGTTCTCGATGTTCACGCCGTTGATGCCCAGGGCGCCAACCTTGAAGGCAAAAAGGCCGATCTGAAAGAGGGCTCCCGAGGTTCGGCGAACTTCGTTGTCGCTAAACCCTTCGGCGAGAACGTAGGCGGTGTGCGCGGGGATAACCGGCCCCCCGTTCGGCACCTGATATTCGACTTCGCTGGTGTTCGGGTAAACGCGGACCACGTAGTGACACCCGGTGTCGCCCACGGTTCCCTCGAAATACTCGTCGGTCGAACCCGCAGCAAGTTGCGCCGATACCCGGGCCAGTCCGGCTTCCGCCGCGTAGAGCGCCTGGTCGGTGTGCTGGTCGTGCGTGGCCAGGCGGAGACCACTGGTGCCAGAAGTGAGCAGCGCGGTGGCCAGGGTCAGAAGGGCGACCGTGACCAGGAGCAGAGTGGGCAAGACAAAGGCTCGACGTCTCATAGGGGTTCTCCTCACTTTAGTTGATCACCGAGACCTCGGTGGTGACCTGAATCTCCACCTCGCGTTGCTCGTTGTTCTGGACCGAAATCGGAGCTTCTCCGATGGCGGCAAGTTCTATTCGCACCCTTCGGCCAAGGCGGGTGAAGGTGCATTTCGAGATCTGCCCTGGAAGGCGCTCACGCACCAGGCCGCCGGCGACGGGAAAGTCGGTCGCCTCGATGGCTGGTAAGGCGTCGGCGGGCAAAGCCACAGGGGAGACCAATTTGACCTCGCCGCGGTAAAGAGTGTCGGTGGCGTCATCGTAGAAGAAGCCCTGCCATTTCTTCCACAGAATAGCGCCGGCGCTGGCTCCGGCCCCCGTCTGGAGTTCTAACTCTTGCCCTTGTTGCAGCGGTGGAGCGTAAGAGAGAAACACGACCGATTGGCCATTGGTGCTCATCTGGTCGGCGTTGGCTCGATAGATGTCGTTGCTCATGCGGCGCAGCGCCTGGCTGGCCGTCCGCTGGACCGACGAGTAGGTCTCGGTCTCGGCGGCGTAGCGTTGACCGCGAACAAAGTAGCCCGCCGTCAGGGCGAGCAGGGTCAGGGTCAGCGTCATAATGACCGCGACCTCGACCAGCGAGAAGCCCCGACGACGCTTCACCATAAGTTGCCTCGCGAAGATTCCAGAACTACGGAAGAGGGGCGTTCGAGCCCCAGGGCGCCCTCTTTCCAACTGACGGTGACGCGGATATTCCTGATGGCGATGGCGGCGTCCGGTTGTTCGACGGTGACGCTGTAGGTGAACTCGGTCGACAGGGCCGAACCTCTCCGCGTGGTGTGCTGAATCACTTTGCTACCGGAATCGGGCACGGTGGTGACGGGCAGGCTGTCGTAGGGTGTTCCAAGGCGGGTCTCCATCAACTCTCGCGCCAGGTAGTTGGCCTGGGTGGTCCTATCAGCCAGGCCAACCGAGCGTTCGGAGACGGGAAAGAGTTGGAAGATGAGCAGAAGGACCGAGGTCAGCAGCGTAAAGCCCAGCATGGCCTCCAGCAGCAGCGAGACCCCGGCTTGCTCTGGTCGATATCGTCCTGTCGTAGTCAAAATGGCCTAGTCCTTCCCCTGAAGTCTCCCACACTCGGCGGCTCGGACAAGAGGGGGGAAAAAAGTATTTCCGCTCACTGCAAAGGTAGCACTCTTCCCGTAGGGCGGCTGTGAGCCAGGCACGTCGATGTGATCCGGCTCACAGATAGGAAGGAATGTGGCGTTCTAAAGGGTCGCCTCGAGGGCTGCCCGAAACGACCCCCGTAGTGCTCCGAGGACCCATGATTGATAGAAAGGATATAGGCTGTTGAGCGAGCTGACTGTAGAAGCGGCCGAGTCCAGCGTTCGCTCCATTCCGCGCAGCAAGCGGACCTGGGTCCTGCCGATCCTGCGGGCTCTCGAGCAGATGGGCGGTTCGGGCCGTCCCAAGGATGTCATCGATCGGACTCTGGGCAATTTTGCCAGTCTGCTCAGCGAAAAAGAGCTCTCGGAGATTCGGGAGAACTCGCGCCTGGGCTGGAGCCGCCTGGATATGGTGCGCTGCGGTCTGCTGGGCGGCGACCGCGGGCTGTGGCGCCTGACGGCTCTAGCTCGTCTCTATCTCGAAGCCCACAAGGACGACGTCCTGGAAGCGCCGCGGCACTTCTCGGGCCGGCGCGGCGACGACTCGGACCAGACCGAGGTCGTGGCGGTCACCGAGACTCGGGCCTTCGAGGTGCCGATCCTGGCGGCGGCTCGCAACGGACGCTTGCTGAAAGAAGAGATCATCTCCCGCGTGCTCAACCATCTGCGCGACCGCCTGCTGCCCGGCGACACCCGTCTGATGCCGCACACCGAAACCATGGTCGCCTCTTACCGAGCGGCCAGGGCGATCTCTAACCTGTGGCGCGACGGGCGCCTGAAGAACCCGGCTCGTGGCTACTGGGAGATTACCCAAAAAGGCCGCGATCGGCTAAAGGCGGAAGAAGCGTTCTTCAATATCGCGCTCTTCCAGAACTCTTCCAAGACGACAGTTCTGCTCTCTTCCGGCTCGGCTCATCGCCAGGGTAACGGTCTGAGTCTGCAGAGTCTCAAGGCGATCCTGGGGACCGCGCTGTTCCAGGACCTGCGGGACCACCTGCAACTCGACCTCGGTCCTACCCCGGGTTCAGCTCAGGGGCTCACCCGCAACATTATCTTCTATGGACCGACCGGGACGGGCAAGACCAGGCTTGCTAAGCTTCTGGCCCAGGCGTTGACGGAAGAAGAGCTTCCCGGCACGGACAGCCGCTGGCGTCTGGTGCAGTTTCACCCCTCTTACACTTACCAGGATTTTGTCCAGGGCATGCGGCCGTCCCTGGAAAGTAGCGGCCTGAGCTACATCATAACCACCGGGCCGTTCATGGAGATCTGCGCCCACGCCGAATCTGAACCCGACCGCTACTTCGTCATCGTGATCGACGAGATCAACCGGGGCGACCCGGCCAGGATCTTTGGCGAGTTGGTCTACGGTCTAGAGTATCGGGGCGAGGAAGTGCAGCTTTCTCTGGAGGCGAACCTTCGCGTGCCTCCCAACCTGATTGTGCTGGGAACGATGAACAGCGCCGACCGCAACCTGGCGATGACGGACTACGCTTTGAGGCGTCGCTTCGGCTTTTTCCGGGTCGAACCGGACCCCGAAGTGATCACCGATCTCATGGTGGGCAACGCGGAACTGGTGGCCGGTACGCTCGAAGGCTTCAACGTCTGGCTCGAGCAGACCCTGGGCCGCGACCACGCCCTGGGCCACAGCTATTTCTTGAACCCCAACTACCACCCGTTCACGGCGGCTACCATTGAACGGATCTGGCGCCTCGACGTGCAGCCGCTTATGGAAGAGTACTTCTCGGGACGTCCGGAACTACTGGCCGAATCGAAAGCGGTCTGGAAGAAGTCGATCGCGGCCTCGGCGGCGCGCCTGGCCCGGGGAACCGACCGCTAGGGGCTGTAGGCCTACTCCCCGAGACTCTCCTTCTTCTCCCTTTGCCACATGAGCTCCTGGGGTCGCATTTCGATAAGCTTGTCGATGCCCACCCTCATCGCCGCCTTATCCCCGATCTCCTTACCGGACCAGTAGAGCATGCGATGGGCGTTCAGGATGTCGAACTCGTCCTGAGCGTACTCGACGGCTTTTTTGGCGTCTTCCACCGACTGCCTGTACTCTTTCATCTGATGAGTGATCAGCGCCCGACGAAACCAGAGTTGGACGCTTCGGGGGTTGCGTTCAAGCCCTTCGTCGAGGATGGCCAGCGCCTGTTTGTCCTGGCGATGGCCTTTGTACAGATCCCAGGCGATGTTGTCGTACGAGTCTGTCATCGACGGGTCCAGCAGGCTGATCATGCGCAGCAAGGGCAGTATCTCGATCTGCTTGTCGTGGTCCACCCCTTCGTCGTCGAGGACCTCATGAAACAGGTCCATCTTGAACCAGAGATAGCGAGCCAGGACGGTCCGGAACTCTCCGAAGACGTCGAGCAAGATGTCGGCTTGCTGCCGTGGCGCCGTGGGGGCAAGTTGGCGGTACTGACCAGACATGGCGACGCCGGCGCCTACCAGCAGGAGCCACAGGCCAAGGAGTTTCGCTCTCTTCATGCGTTCCGTTCCTCCCGTCGCTTGAGCCAGAGGGACAGTAGGCCGGCTAGAACGGCGACCCCAGTCAGGGCACCGTTCGCTTTCCAGACCAGTTGAGGCGCATCGTCGTAGCGCCAGGGGCGGGTGAAGAAGTCTCGGATAAGGTACTCGAACATGGCCGGCTTATCGAGATTCTGGGCGTCGGGTCGGTTCTCGAACCCGTCTCGGCCAAATTTTTCGTGCAGCTCCTGACTGTGCCCGGGCTCGTCGTGAGCGGCCGGCTGCTCTTCGGGAGTGTCTACGAAAGACTTCAGTTCGATACGGAAGTAGAGCGTGGAATCGGGCGGGATGGGGCCGACCTGGTGCGAGCCGTAGCCCAGAGTCGGCGGAACCTCCATAGTTCTCGTCTCGCCACGCTTCATCCCCAGCAGCCCCTGGGCCATGCCGGGGATGACCTTGTTCGAGCCAAGTGTAACCAGGTAGGTCTTCCCGTCGGGAGTCTGGTCGATGATGTCTCCGCTCGAAAGGCGCAGGGTGTAGGTGATGGCGACCGTATCGCCCTCCTGGGCCGTCTGCTCTCCAAAGCCTTCGACCACCGTTTTCCAGACGACTTCCGGCTCTTTTGCCCCGGCCAGGGTCGACAGGATTAACAGCAGAAGGCAGAGGTGGATGGCTTTTCTCACAGGTCGACCTCCTCGAACGTCTCGCGAGCGGCCCACCAGGCCAGGCAGGCCCAGCCACTCGCGTAAAGGGTGGTTTGCAGTAAGTAGAGCGGCCCGATAGCGAATCCGTGGACGACCAGATTCTTCAGCGCCAGCACCGAGAGATCGGGGACCAGCGCCTTCCCCAGCGGTCCCAGGTGGGGGCCGAGAATCAGACGGAACAGGTCGCCGGACAGGTGGCCCACGATGAAGAGAACGACCCCCAGAGCTCCCGAGACGGCAGAACTCCATCGGATGGAGGCCATCATGCAGATCGCCGCGATGACGACGGCTTGAAGAAACGAGCCGTACAGAGCGACCGAAAGCGAGAGATCGAAGTGGCGGACCATCATGCCGATCGACAGGGTCAAACAGGCGCCTAGGAAGAGTAAGCTGCCGGCCAGCATACCTACCACCGCGAGAAGGTGGGCGGCCAGGTACAGCCCGCGCGACACGGGCCTGGCCAGAACGGGATAGATACTGCGAGCCTCCCGGTCGTTGGGAACGGTGGTCGAGCCCAGCAGGACAGCCATCGCCAGGGTGAAGTAGCTGATCAGGATCAAACCAAAGTCTTTACTGACCACCTCGAAGGTGCTCACGCCCAGACTGAACGCATTGACGTAGGCCGGAAGCATAAAGAGCACCACGCCCAGGAACAGGGTGGCGAGGTGAGCCTGACGGCGCAAGCTCCCTAAAAGGTAGAGACGAGTCAGGGAAAACAGGCTATTCACAGGTCCAGCCTCCGGAAGGTCAACTGAGCTAGCAGCAAGAGCAGCACCACCCAGATGCCTGTGTAGTAAGAGATGGCGGGTAGGTAGCCGACGGGTATCGTGAGGTGATGAACTGCGGGGTCCTTGAGGTCGAGCAGTGCGAGGTTAGGTACGATCGCTTTGAGGCCTCGGGCCAGGGCGGCCGAGACGACGCTGTCTCGGTCTTCCACCAGGAAGAAGCGGATAAAGGCGCCCGAGAGGTTTCCGATCAGGAAAGCCGCGACCCCGATAGTTCCGGCCAGCGGTGGGCTGCAGCGGATGGAAAAGGCCAGGCAGACAGCGCCAAGGACGGCGGCCTGCAAAAAGATACCGTAGGTGGCCAGCAAGACGCTGGCATCGAAACCTTTGGTCAGCCAGGCTAGCCCGGCGCACAGGGCGGCGGCCTGGAGAAGCAGGCTCGCTGCAAGCAAGACCAGCAGGGCCAGGTAGTGAGCGGAAAGATAGGCGCCTCGACTCAGGGGGCGAGCCAGCAAAGGGTAAAGAGCGCGGGAGGTCAGGTCGGCGCGCACGGTGGTCGAGCCGAGCAGGACCGCCATGGCGACCGAGAACAGGCTCATCAAGGTCAGGCCAAAATCCTTGGCCACTCGTTCGAAGCCGTGGAGTCCCAGGCTGAAAGCGTTGACGTAGCTCGGCAGAAAGAGCAGCGCGAAAGCTACCAGTAGCGCTGCCAGATGCGCCTGCTTGCGCAAGGCGCCGACCAGGTAGAGGCGGCTGAGCGCCAGCGTCTGCCTCACGGGGTCGTCGCCTCTTCTCGCTCTGGGGTGAGTCGATGGAACAGGGCATCCAGGCTCTGTCGCTCGCTGCGCAACTCCAGCACCTCGGCTCCCTGAGTTCGCAGAGCGTCCAGGATGCCGGCGCTGTCCTCGCGCGGGACAGAGCAGCTGAAGGTTCCGTCGCCACGGGGTCTCCAGAGGGCGCTGTCGAGCTTGTCGCTTTCGACAGGTCGCACGGTCAGGGAGGTGCGCTTGCCGTCGCCGAGCAGTTCGTCCAGACTTCCTCGGGCGCGCAGAGTGCCTCGGTGGAGGATCGCCACCGAGTCACACACTTTCTCGATCTCGGCCAGGTGGTGGCTGGAGAAAAAGATGGTGAGTCCCTGGGATTTCAGACCGCTGAGTAGGGAGAGCAGGTTCGCTTGAGCCTGGGGGTCGAGCCCCGAGGTGAGCTCGTCGAGCACCAGCAACTTGGGTCGGGCCAGAATCGCCTGAGCGATCCCGAAGCGTTGCTTCATCCCTTTCGAAAACTCGCTGATGCGGGACTTTTTCCGTTCCGCGAGCCCGACTATCTCGAGCACCTCCGCGATACGCGACTTGTGCTCGCCCCGCGGTAGTCCGGCCAGACGGGCGTGGATGCCGAGCAGTTCTTCGGCTCCCATGAACTCGTGGTAGAGAGTGACTTCCGGAAGAAAGCCGATGTTCCGACGGGCTTCTAGAGAGCCCGCCGGATGGCCAAACACGGACACTGTTCCCGAGGAGGCTTTGACCAGCCCGACCAGGATCTTGATCGAGGTCGACTTGCCGGCCCCGTTGGGGCC
>JAEXNA010000040.1 GCA_023447635.1 Vulcanimicrobiota bacterium
GGCCGGGCGAACACGAAAGCCTTGGACCGAAAGGCTTGGCTACGAGCTCCACGACAAAGGGAGCCAACGCCTCAAATTGACATTCAGGTACTGCTTGATTCGTCCGTAGCCGACGCTGACACACTCCTTTTCATTGGAGTGGCATATCACGAGGCGCGCTTCTGGAGAATAACGGGGTCAGGGGATCGCTTACGCAGCATCTACTCGACGGGCGCCCATAATAGTACATCGTGCTAGTCATGTTTCGCAAACTCTGGTTCTCTGAGTCCGGAACTACAGTAGGAAAAATCTCGGGACTCTCGCGGTGACATTGGCTGCCACAGCTCTCTCAAAGCATCTTTCTAGGGCGCACGCCACAGCTCTTTACCCTTTGGGTCCTGGATGACAATCGCGGCACGATCACCCTTCAAATTGATGCGCACCAGTGGGTAGCCAGGACTTTTGCCGTAGAGAACCAGACTTGGCCCCTGGTCGTCGTCTACTCCCAGGAGTGCTCTAGTCCGGCCCGCCTGGTCTACTACAACAAAGTTATTCTTCATAATGCGATTGTCGCGATAGTCACCCATCAGTAAAGAGCCTAAAAAGCAGAGGGTGAGGCTCGTCAACACGAACTTGAGACGCGCATTTTGAGATTCAAGACGGGATAGGCGCTTCTCGATACAATCTAGATTTTCCATGCCAATTTCTTTCCATTCAACTTAGTATCTTGCGCGGTTCGGGCACATGACTTCTCGTCGCATTCGGCTCTCCCACATTCCCGCGTAAGCTTTTCCTGCTGGCCAGTTCGTGTAGCCGTCTAAGCCTGGGGATCACCTTTGCCCCTGCAGATAGTTGCCCCCAACAGAATCGTTAATGCGATAAGTCGCTTGATATAGGGCTCGGCTGGCACAGGCCGGGCAAGAAAAGACGGTCCTACCACAATCTGTGGCCGGCCCTCGCCAGACGTATATTGCTCAACTAGAAACCGCGAACTTTAAGTATAGTTCTACGAAGATAGACGACCTCATCAGAACTGCCTTCTCTCTCACCAAGGCTTGCAGATAGAGACTCGAGGGATGGAAGTGCCTCCGAAGCCTCCGGCCCCAATCTGCTGAGGGCTACGAGCGCACCTGGACGAGATTCGGGGTTATCAAGCAAGTCAATCAGAATAGGTAATGCCAATTTGATGTGGCTTTCCCCGCCTCGCGAAGCTAGAGATGAAGCCGCTTTACCACGGATAAGAGCATCCGAATCTTTCAAAAGAAGGACTAGTAAGGCGAATGTCTCTTCGTCCTGGCGCGCCACTAAATCCCAACACCGCAATGCTGCGAGCCGAAGAGCTGGGTCTCTAGTCGTGGATATCGTAATTGCCTTGAGTGTCTCTTTCGCTTGACTAGCGTGTTGTCCCAAGAGGAATATAACTTCCAGAGCTGCGGAGCTGACCTCATCGTCAGGTCCCTCCAAAAGCGGTTCCAATCGATGAAGAAGGTTTCCCAGGTTTAAAGTACCCTGGCTATAACCGCCCTCCGCCTTGAGACGTCTAGCCAACATTTGCAAAATGTGTAACGTCTCGGAGCGGCTCGACTGCCCAATTCTGTCAAACCGAATGATATCCCAAGGCTCTATGATAGCACGTGGCTCCAGCGTGCAGTTGTCGCTCAAGGGTGAGGCTTCAGCTATGGAGCAACTCAAAAAGCCAAAGGCCATTATACTCGCAATCCAAAATCGATGCTGATATCTTGACATATCCAATGATCTACCTAAACGCTTATTAGCATCTTCTATTTGAGACGCCTCGGAATTCGAAGCTCGGACTAGAGGTGTGCAAAAAGTTGCCCTCTGTAGCCGATCCACCCGCGTCGAGACATCCGCAAGTTGCCGGAAGAAGGAGGCCCTCGGTCGAGGGCATCCTTCAACTTGTTCTTCACGAGCTCTGCTAAAGCCTCGCCCAGAGAGACTGGCCAGTTACCTGGGTGAAAACATCCTCGAGTCGACGTGTGGCGGCTGATAATTCTTGAGCCGGGGCGTCATTGTCGCAAAGTCTGCTAATTTCTAGGCACGACTCGTCAATGTCGTTGCGAGCGCTGCCGCTCAACGCCTGACTAGCCCCCTGAATCCAAGCCTTGGCCAAATTGACGGCCAGCTTGGGTCTCCGTTGGACGCGAGCCGATGAAGCAGATTTCTCGTCTAACAAGGGACCGCAAACTTCCGCCAGCGAGTACCAGACTTCGCCAGCTTTAAACTGGACCTTCAGGTTCCAGCGTAAATAGACAGCTTGAAAAGTATCTGGACAGTATCCGTCGGGCGCTCCCAACTCGGTCTCGACAAGAGTACGTGAGCTCATTCCGTTCAGAATCTCTCTGCCATTTAGGCTGACGAGTCGACCTCTGGCGACCTGCTTCGTATACCCCATCTCAAAGACAACCTCTTCTGGAGATGTCGACTTGGGGTTACTACGGTTGTTCGAAACATAGCGCCATAAGACTTCAGTCGATACCTGGGGATTTCCGACAGCGCGAATGACTTCCATGGTCGACATACCAAGCTTTAGACCGCAAACCTTCAGCCCGCCAGCTTCATCTGAAAGCATCTGATTCCTCAATTTCGCCAAACATCTTTCAACGCCGACCTATACCCTCAATATTCGATAGTCTCCAGGGGGTGGAATACGCGCGTCAACTCCTTCGCGAAACGGGAATGACGAAAGGTAATTCGCAGCGACCCATCTTGGGCTATCTTTCCGTGTGCAGGCAGCAACGCTGGCAAGCTGCGTCCCGTAACCACGAATTCCACCCTGTCTGCCGAAAAGGAGAACGTTCCTCGAATGCTTCCGTAGTCTACCGATTGACAAGGAGGACCCTCGTCTGACCGTCGTGAGAGTGTAAACTCACCTTTGTCCCCGAAAGTAATGTACTCTTGGAAATGCCCGCCGCCGTAGGCGTAGGCCCGACGAACACGATGCTGCTGGCTATCCACCGATGGCCCTGAAAGCAGCAAAGATAACAGAACGACAGTCTGAAAAAACCGCCTCATCGGGACCTCCTCTCTCCTCGACAGCTAGCTCCGTGGTTAGACTTCTTCCGCGGCCACCAAAACTCTGCCGCTGCTCAGAATTTTCCACGCGAGCCTCACCACGCTGCCCGGCACGAACTCCCACTCCTCGTCCTCTGGGCAGTAGCCTGGAGGCGCCAGCAGTTGTACGGTGTCGTGGCCAAGCTGGACAAATGGAGCAGGGCGATAGCAAGTCGTCCCCTCGTTCAAGAGCTGGACGTAGACGGAGGCGATGTCTACCTTCATTTACGGCCTTTCTTTCGCCTCTAGTTCCGCAGCGGCTCGTAGCCTTTGACGCCGCCGAAGTCGTCGGCGGCGGGCTTGCGGTCGGGCACTTTGGCGAAGGTCTCGCGCAGCCGTAGCGCCTGCGTTCCGGTGGTCTCGTGCAGGATGCGACGCAGGTTCTCGACCGTGCTGTCCGATCCCGTGAGCGATTCGCGCGCCTTCAGCAAGGCGCCGGAAAGCTCTCCCCCCAGGGCCGATCCGTCGACCGGGAAGCCGCGGGACAGCGAGACGATATCGCGCAGCAGGTCGCGCCAGTACGAGGCCAGGTAGCGCGGGGTGGTGCCCAGCGCTTTGGCCTGATCCTCGGTCACCGTGGCCAGCAGTTCCGGCCCCCAGTGCACATGGTCGTAGCCGTGCATATGAGCGTAGAACACCACCGTGTCGCCGGTGTCGGTGTAGCGACCGACCTTGATGTCGGCGGGCTCGAGCCCGGTGGCACCGCAGGCGATGCACTGCTGAGAGTAGGCCGTGTTCAGCCGCTTGGCCAGCTTTTCAGCGCGCTGGTCGGCCGTCTGGCCCGAGGTCGGGGTGACCTGGAACAGCCCCACGTCCTCTCCCATAAACACCACCGAGCGGTCGTCGACCTGGCCGGTTCCGAATAGGTTGCCCTGCAGGCTGGCTTCGTGACTGCCGGTCGACGGGACCGCCCCGTTGGCCGCCGGAGCGCCGAAGGTGACGTAGCCGCTCTTGACCGCCCCGGCCAGGGCCAGGACCGCCACGGCAAGGACCGCCAGCAGCGGCAACAAGAGCCCGCCCTGCTTGCGAGTGGGAACCGACTCTTCGGTGCGACGAGTGGCGCGCCGGTCGACCCAGGCCGGCACCGGCTTCCCCATCGCGGTCAAGAGAGCATCCCGGAAATCCTGGGCCGTCTGGTAGCGGTCGCCCGGCTTGAAGGACAGCGCTTTGAGGATCGCTTTGTCCAGCGCTACCGGCACTTCGGCCCGAAGGTCGCGCAGCGGGGCGAACTGGAAGGCGCCGACCTGCTTGCGACGTCCCCCCGTCAGCAGTTCATAGACGGTCGCGCCCAGCGTGTAGATGTCCGACCGGGCGTCGGTTTCGGCCCCGCCGTAGTGCTCGGGCGAAGCGGTCACCGGACTGCCCATCAGCTCGGTGTCCTTCTGCCGGTCGCCTTTGTGCACGCGGGCGATGCCGAAGTCGATCAGCTTGACCTTGCCATCGTGCAGCAAGATGTTCTCGGATTTCAGGTCGCGGTAGATGATGGGCGGCTGCTGCGAGTGCAGATACATGAAGATCTCGCACAGCTGCACGGCCCAGTCCGCGACATCGGCCACCGGCGCCCCGTCCCGTTTGTTCAAGAACTGAGAGAGCGGTTCGCCCGGGACATACTCGACGGCCAGGTAGTAGTAGCCGTTCTCGGTGAAGAACGCTTCGAAAGCGACCAGTCCGGGGTGGGTCAGCCGCTCGAGCAGGGTCTTCTCCGAGATCAGCGAGGGCACTTCCCGGGTGTTCGAACTGACCACCTCTTTGAGGACCACGGTGCGGCCCTGCTTTTCGCCCTTGTAGACCACGCTCATGCCGCCGCTGGCCAGGTAGGTCAAGGTGTAGCCGTTGACCACCGAGCCGTCGACCAGCGCCGTGCGCCCGGTCCCGTCTCCTAAATCTCGGCGCTCGCCAGAGGGTTCACTCATCTGACGCCTCTACTTCGCGTCAACCCCCTCGGCGGCCTTGCCGAAAGGAAGGCGCTGAGGCATATCCGCTATCACGAAGGTGGTGACGGCCAGGGTGGCCACGCAGTTCTTGAAATCGGCGGGGTCGACTTTTTCGAGGGTGTCGGCCGGACTGTGGTGATACCAGAAGTAGCGCTCGTCCTTGTGGTTCAGGCCTGCTCCGGGTACGCCTTCGGCCATCAGCGGTCCGATATCGGCGCCGCCGCCGGGGGTGGTTACAGTCATCGGTCCGACCTCTTTGAGCAGCCCGACCACCTGACCCAGCACCTCCTGAGCCGCCTTGTTGCCGCTGTAGGAGAAGCCGCTGGGATGGAAGGTACCGTAGTCGGACTCGATGGCCAGCACGTGGTCCTTGATCTCGGCGTCGTGCAGTTGGCGGTACGCTTTGGCACCGCGCAGCCCGTTCTCTTCGTTGGTCCAGAACACCACGCGGATGGTGCGGCGCGGCTGCAGCCCCATCTCCTTGAGCAGGCGCAGCGCTTCCCAGCACATCATCACCCCTCCCCCATCGTCCTGGGCCCCTTCTCCCACATCCCAGCCGTCGATGTGGCCGCCCATCACCACCACCTCTTCGGGCAGTTCCCGGCCCCGGATCTCGGCAACCACGTTGCGAGACTCGGCGTCGGGGAAAGTCTTGGTCTCCAGCACCAGGCGAACCCGATCCTCGATGCCGGCCGCCTGGCGTCGGCCCAGACTCTGAGCCGCTTCGGGAGTGATGGCGCCGTAGGGGATTTTGGGGAACTTATCGTCGTAGCCCATGCCGCCGGTGTGCGGGGTGCCCAGCGAGAACGGCGTCACCGAACGCATCAGGCAGCCCACGGCTCCTGCCTCCGCCGCCTTGGCGGCGCCCTCCCACCGATACCGGCCGGTCTGACCGTAGCTCGTGAACGGCACGTTGAAGACCACGATGCGCCCTTTGGCTTTCGCCTTGTTGGCCTCGAGGTCGTCGTAGTTGCTCACCACCAGCAAGGGAGCATCAAGCCCCTCGGCGGGCGTTGAAACCGAGCCGCCCAGCGCCAGAACGTCGAGCTTATAGGGCTTGTCGCCCAGAACGGTCAGGCTCTGCGCTCCCCTTTCCCAGTGGGGGACCATGACGTCCTCGGTGGTGACGGTGTCGAAGCCGTCTTTGGCCATCTCGGCCACGGTCCAGTCGATCGCCCTCTCTAGACCGGCGGTGCCGGAGAGGCGGTGCGGGAACAGGGTGCAGAGGGTGGCCAGACGAGAATAGCCCTGGTCCGAGGCGCGCGCCGCTTCGACGATGCGGTCGGCCGTGGGCTGGTAGTCCTCGACCCCCTTCTGAGCGGTCGCTCCCTGCGCCAGTCCAAGCGCCAGGGTTAGCGCGAGCAGTTGTTTCTTCATTTGGCCCTCCACCATAGTTTGGGTTCAGCGCCTTTCCCAGGCGCCAGTTCCGCCATGGTCGCAGCGTCGTAAACTCGACCGCCGGCCACCGTGTACTGAACCTTCTTGCTGTCGCGGATGTTCGTCAGCGGGTCGCCGTCGATGACCAGGACGTCGGCCAGTTTTCCGGCCTCCAGACTGCCCAGGTCCCGATCCATCCCCAGGTAGCGGGCCCCGTTCAGGGTCCCGCATCTCAGCGCTTGGTGCGGGGTCATGCCGCCCTGCTCCAACATCCAGAGTTCCCAGTGAGCGGCCAGACCTTCGCGCTGTCCGTGGGCGCCCAGGTTGACCCTCACACCCGCTTTGGCCAACTTCTCGGCTCCCTTGGAAGCGTTGATGTGGTTGTGCTCTTCATCAGGAGTGCGGATGCGGCGACGGGCGTCCGGATCGATCACTTCGCGAGGGACGAAATGGTTGAGGCGCTCGTCGTCCCAGACATCGGTCTCGACGTACCAGTAGTTTTCTCCCCACAGACCGCCGTAGGCGACGCCCAGGGTAGGGGTGTAGCCGACCGAGGTGCCGCTCCACAGGGAAACGACGTCGTCATAGATCTCCGCCACAGGCAGGGCGTGTTCGATGCCGGTGTGGCCGTCGACCACCATATTCAGGTTATGCTCGAGCAAGGAGCCGCCCTCGGGGACGACCATCATCTCTTGTTGGCGGGCGGCTTCGAGGATCTGCTGGCGCTGCTCGCGGCGCGGCTGGTTGTAGGACTTCACCGAGTGGGCGCCCCAGGCTTTGAGCCGCTTGAGGTGGCCTTGCGCGTCGCTCAGCGAGTCGACCGAGGCGAAGTAGCCGGGGGCTCTGGCTCCGTACAGGATGGTGCCGGTGCTGAAGATACGCGGAGCCACCAGGTCGCCCGCGCTCTGCTGCTCTTTGGCGGTAAAGACGGAGGCGGTATCGTTCGAGGGGTCGTGCAGGGTGGTGACCCCGAACGAGAGCGAGGAGAGGCCTGTCCAGGATACCTCCGGCATCGCTTCTCCGTCAGAGAACGAGCCGTGCCAGTGCACGTCGACCAGGCCGGGCATCACGGTCTTACCGGTGCAGTCGATGGTCTTGGCCCCGGCCGGGACGGGGACGGAGGTGGAGGGGCCGACGGCCACGATGCGGTCGCCTTTGATGAGGACGGTCCCGTTCTCGATCACCTCGTCGCCCTTCATGGAGACGACTTTGCCCCCCACCAGGGCGACGGTCGAGTCGGTGGGCTTGTTGGAGGGGACCTCCCAGCCGAGATTCAGCGGCTCTTTGCTGCCCTGGCGGAACAGTTGCGGACCGACGTTCCAGGTCAGCTCGCTCTTGGAGGTCCAGGACGGGAAGTAGGCGCCGATGTCGGTCGAGACTTTGCGGGTCGGCAGGCTTTTCGAGCCGGGCCCCAGGTCGATGGTGCGTCCGGTCAGGGTGACCGGGAAGGTGTAGAGTTTCAGGCTGTCCTGGAAAAAGCCGCTCTTGCCGTCAGGCGAAAGGCCGATGGTGGTCAGGTCTTTGCCTTCCATCACCACGCGCTCTTCGGAGGTGTCCAGGTCTCGCCGAACCAGTTGGGTCATCTCGCCACGTTTGACGTAGAACAGCACTTTCGGATCGGTGGTGAAGTGAGCATCGGCGCCGCCCGCGCTGATCAGCCGAGGCTCTTGCATGGGGCGGGAGAGGTCTTTGAGGTAGAGGCCGGGGGCGGAGGTGTAGAGGGGAGGGAAGAGCGAGCTCTTCCCTAGCTTTCGGTAGACCAGGTAAAGGCCGTCCGGCGAGAGGATGGGATCGGCGAAGCGGCCTTTGTCGGTGAGGATCGTGTCCTCTCCGCCGCTGGTCGGTCTCAAGCGGATACTGCCGAGGTCGTCGTCACTCCAGTGGACGTAGAGAAGCTTGCTGTCGTTCTCGACGAGCCTGGGGTGGCTTTCCTGGCCGTCGTTGGCGGTGACTCTTTGCGGCTTGGCGCTGCCGTCTTTGCGCCACAGTTTGCCCAGGGCGGAGAAGTAGGCGGTTTTGCCGTCGCCGCTGAGTTGAGGCGATCGAATCGCTTTCACATTGATGCTCTGTGGGGCGACGTCGACCGGGAATCTCAGCGCCTGGCGGATCTGTCGCTGGTCTTTGACCTGGAACGGGATCTCTTTGAGCGCCCCTGCGGTGCTGATGCGCCACAGTTTGCCGCCGGCCCAGAAGACCAGCTCTTGCGAGTCCGGGGTCCAGGCCATGCGCGGGTAGACGCCGTGGATGGCCCAGGTCTCTTGCATGTCGCGGTCCAGCCTGTCGAAGAGTTCGGTTTCGGCACCGGAGGTCAGGTCGCGCAGCATGAGCACGGACTTGCCCCGGATCCGTTTGACGAAGGCCAGGGTTTTGCCATCGGGGGACGGAGTGGGAGTGCAGGCGCCGCCAGAGCCGCCGGTGACCCGTTCGACCTTGCCGCTGACGCGGTCGAGGCGCTCGATGGCGTAGATGCCGGCGTTGGGGTCTTTGTTGTACTGGAAGATCGGGCCCGGGGTGGCGTCGAGCGAGTAGTAGACGTAGCGGCCGTCGGGCGAGGCAGCGGGTTCGCCCAGGTCGAGCTGGTCGTTGTTGCGCTTGGTGAGTTGCACGCCGTCGCTGCCGCCGTCGGTGTGATAGGCCCAGATTTCACCGGCGCCTAACGAGCGGGTGCCGGTGAAGTGCTTGCGACCGAGCAGATAGGGGCCGGTGGGGTCCCAGACGGGCTGGTTGAGCAGGCGGAATTTTTCCCTGCTGACCGCTTTGGACTGGCCGGAGGCCAGGTCGAGAATCCACAGGTTGTCGCCGCCGCCCCGGTCCGAGGTGAAGGCGAGTTTTTTGCCGTCGGGCGAGAACTTGGGCTGCATGTCCCAGGGGATGCCCGAGGTCAGCGAACGCGCTGGTCCGCCGTTGATATCGACGGTGTAAAGGTCGCCCAGCAGGTCGAAGGCGACGGTCTTGCCATCAGGAGAGACGTCGAGCGACATCCAGGTGCCCTCCTGGACGTCGATGGCGACGCTGCCGGCGGGGCCGGGCGGCGAGGCGACGTCCCAGGCGGGCTCTTTGGCCTGGCCCCAGGCGGGGAGGGTGAAGAGAAGGGGGAGCAGCGCGCGGAACCGGGTGGCTTTCATAGGCGGCGAGCTTCCCGTTTCGGGGGTATCCTCCTACATGGCGGGATGGCGCTAGGCGGCGGGTCGGCCCTCGAGGTTCGCCTCGAGGTTCGCGGTGCTCTGTTTGGACACCACGGTGTCCCAATGAAGCACCGAACGCCTCCCGCCTCCGCCCCGAGGTTCGCGGTGCTCAGTTTGGACACCACGGTGTCCAGATGGAGCACCGAACGCCTCCCGCATCCACCCTCGAGCGTTTCCGTCGACGCGTCGGCAGGCTGCAAGATGAGGGTTTTGCTAGGCTTGCCTAATTTTCGTTGACAGCCTGGTATACCAACCCTAGAATGCGCAGCATGACCGACCTTTCCGTCAAAGATGCGACTGCCGCCCGAGCTACTCGAGAGATTATGGAGCGCCTGCTCATGAGCGTGGTGCGCGAGGGGCCTGGCGTGGTCGCTCCCGAAAGCGGCGGACTAAGCCTGAAGCCGCCCGGAGCGCCCGCGCTGTTCGTGCCGATTCGGAACTACTACAGCATGCGACGGTTCGATCTGGCCGACTGGCCGCGTCGGGGCGGGGCGGCGGGGACGACGGTCGAGTCGGTCGACGAGCTGTTGGCGCTGCTGCACCCGAACCTGAAGGACGATCAGCGCCGGCGCTTGCTGGCCGAGGTCGAAAACAGCCGCTCGAACACCGAGAGCTCGCTGCGGGCCCAGGACGAACTGGGTTTGGGAGAGCCCGGACAGGGCTCCCTGGCCGACTGGGAGGGGCGGGTCTGGATGGGCCACCCGCTGCATCCCGGCGCGCGCCTGCGCTCGGGTCTCGACGAGGCCGACAACCGCCGCTACGGCCCGGAGTGGCAGGCCTGTCTCGAGCTGCCGCTAGTCGAGATCCCGCGCGAGGACCTGGTTCTCGAAGGCGAGCTCGAAGCCACCCTGGCCACCCTCTACCCCGGCCTTCCCCGCGAAGAGCGCCTGGCCGTGCCCGTCCACCCCTGGGCCGCCGAGCGCGACCTGCCTCACCGTTTTGCCGAGCAGTTCCAAAGCGGTCGCTGGAAGCTGTCCTCCCACCCCGCTTTGGGCGCTCGACCCACCATGAGCTTTCGCTCGGTGATCTTAGACGGTCAGGACTTTCACCTGAAGCTGCCGGTGGCCGTGCAGACGACCGGCGCCACCCGCACCGTTTCGGTTTCGGCGGCCCACAACGGACCGCTGATGAGCCACTTCCTGGGCCAGCTGTGGCAGACCCACGAGATCTCGAAAAAGGTGACTCGCCTGAAACTGATGGCCGAATCGGCCTCGTTCCGCCTGGCCGACCACGGCGACAACAACCGGTTCCTGGCCGGCCTGCTGCGGCGTGGACCAGGGCCCGAGGTCGACGGCAAGCGCTGGCTGCTGCCCGCCGCAGCCCTGCTAGAGCCGCGGGAGAACCCGCTGTTCGCGCGCGCCGCCGCTTACTACAGCCTCTCTCCCGCCGAGCTTTGGGGCGAGTACATCAGCGCGCTGCTGCCCCCGGTGGCGTTCCTCTGCGGCAGCCTGGGCGTGGCGCTGGAAGCTCATCCTCAGAACGTGGTGGTCGAGTTTTCTGGCCCGCCCGGCCAGCGCCCCAAAGTGAGCTTTCACTATCGCGACCTGGGCGGCATCCGTCTGCACGACGGCCAGCTTCGTCGCGGCCTGGAAGAGCTGGGTCTGCACGATAAGCTGCAGATTCCCCGACTGTATCCCGGTTCGGCCACGGCCACCGATTCGCTGCGCGACCTGGCCTCGAAGTTCATCTACTCTCTTTTGCAGAACCATCTGGGCGAGCTACTGCGGGCCATCGTTCGCCACACTGGCGAAAGCGAGTCGACCTATTGGGAGCAGGTTCGACAGAGCCTCGAAGCCCATCGCGCGTCGCTGGGTGACGACCTGGCGCGGCGCGTGTTCGCGGACGAATGGGACCTGAAAGCGATGTGGCGGATGCGCATCGATTCGGCCGTGACCGAGTACACCTACGCCCCCGTGGCCAACCCCTGGAGCCGCGCATGACGCCCGAACAGTACAGCAATCCTCCCGCCGAGATGGTGCGACGCGGAGAGCTACGCACGCTGCAGCTGTTCTTGCAGGCCGCCCATCGGGAAGGTCTGCTGCCCACCGAACGGTTCGAGCCGAAGGGCCAGGAGCTGCGCTGGAGCGGCGACGGACGGGTGCTCTGCGCCCGCGGTTCAGTGCACGCCCACGGCAGCCGCCTGAGCCTGACCTCTCCCCCCTGGCTGGAAGACGAGCGAGGTCGCGAGCCGCTGGACCTGGCCGGCACGGTGCGTCTGGTGGCCGAATTCGCTCACGCCTATCGTCCGGGTTCGCCCTGGGACGCGCTGATCGACGAGTTAGAAGAAGCCGCCCGAGTGCAAGCGGCCGCCTACCTGGCCGCCGAGTCGCGTCCCCAGCCTGCCTCGTGGGCCGACTTCGAAGCGTGGACGCCGGAAGGGCACAATCTGCACCCGGGCGCCAAGACTCGCCAGGGTTTCACCTCCACAGACATGCTGGCCTACGCCCCTGATTTCAGCGACTCTATCGAGCTTCCGTGGCTGGCGGTGAGCAAGACTCTGCTGGGCGCCAGCGGACGGGTCCCCTCGACCTTCCACCTCGACCACGAGACCTGGGCCGTGCCGGTTCACCCCTGGCAGCGCGAGCACATTCTGCCTCACGTTTACGAAGCTCAGTGGTCGGCTGGCCTGATTCGAGACCTCGACCGGGAGCCGGTGAAGGCCCGCCTTTCCACCTCGCTGCGCACGGTGACGCCTCTAGACGAATCTTTGCCGATTTTGAAGCTCTCCGTGGGCTCGCTGATGACCTCGACCGAGCGCTCGATGAGCCGCCATACCGTACGCCAGGGGCCGGTTTACAGCGAGCTTTTGGGCCGGGCCCTGGACCAGGAGCCTCGTTGGAGGGAGCAGGTAGAGTTGCTGGAGGAGAGCGGCGGGCTGTTCTGGTCCGACCTTTCCGACGGCGGAACCCGGTCGCGTCAGCTCTCGCTGCTGTTTCGCGAGCGTCCGGCCACTCCCACGGTGGGGGTTCCCGTTCCCTGCTCCACCCTACCTCAGCCCTCCCCTTCCGGGACCTCCGTCATGGCCGAACTTTTCGGGCGTGGCGAAGGCGCGCTGAGCAACCTGCGTCGCTACTGCGAGCTGGTGATCCCGTTCCACGTGTGGCTGTTCCAGACGTGGGGTGTGGCTCTGGAAGCGCATCTGCAAAACTGCCTGGTGGTGTGGAGCGAGGACGGCCCCGAGCGGCTGTGGCTGCGCGACTGGGGCGGCTTGCGAGCCGACATCGAGGTGCTGCGGGAACGCGCGCCCGACCTGGCCTCGCAATTGGACCCAGATTCCGTGACGGTAAGCCAGGGGTCGAGCGCCTGCCGCAAGCTGGTGGCCTGCCTGTTCACCAACCACCTGACGGAGATCGTGGTGGGAGTGAGCGCTGACGCAGGGCTGGCTGAGGCCGAGGCCTGGGCCGTGGTTGGAGAGGTCAGCGCCCAGGCGCTGGCGCCCTGGAGGAGCAGCGAGCTGGCTCGCTCGGTGCTGGATCAGCCGTGGCCCGTCAAAGCGCTGCTGCGCATGCGGCTGGGCGGAGACGGCGACGTCTATTCCAACCTGCCCAACCCGCTGAGCACGCAGACTTTGGCGCGACCGACCTTTCCGTGCGCCTTCCCCCAGGATCTGGACAGTTTCAACAGGCTTGCCGACACATGGGATGACGATGAGACGCTCAGAGAACTCAGCTCTTGATCCTTCCATCTCTCAACATTCGGCCACTTTGAACGAGTGCTGACCCTTATGTCACGAGCGACGGCTCGGGGAGCCGTTCTATCTGACGCCGTGCTGGCATCATACGCGATAGAACATCGCGCTCGTCTCTGTACCAACGATGCAGATTTCGCGAGATTTCAGGGGCTGGATTGGTTCAACCCGCTGGCTCTCTGAATGGGACTCCCGGCTAGGGGGTCCCGGGCTCGCCGTCCTCGACCGTGCTGATGGGCTCCTGATCGCCCGCCGAGGCAGTGCCGCCCGGACCGCCCGAGCCTCCCGCAGGGCTGTTCCCGCCTCGGCCTCCGCGGAGTTCGGATCCTCCGACGACGTCTCCCGCCGAAGCGTCTCCACCCGCCCCGCCGTCGCCGTTGTTGCCGCCGTCTCCGCCTGCGCCCCCCGGTGACGACAGCGAGACTGCTGTTTTCGCAGAGGAGATCGCCGCCGATCCTTGCTTCACCGCCGGCTCCACCTGCGGCTCCAGAACCTCCAGCGCCGCCCTGTCCCCCGCTGACGCGGGTGGCGCAATTGGCCGCTGAAGCCCACACGTAGCTCCCCGCAGAAACCTCACCGCCGGCCCCACCTTCGGCACCGGCTCCTCCGGCACCGCCGTTCCCGGCCGTGACGATAGCCGTAGAGTTCTGCCCTTCTGCGGTGCATTCATTCGATACGAAAACCCCGCCGCCGGCTCCACCGGGCGCTCCTGCTCCCCCGGCGCCTCCCGCGCCTGCCCTGGCGAACGCTGCGGCATCGGTCGCTGTGCTCCGAACCTCTCGCGCCGAGACCGAGCCGCCCGCTCCGCCTGGAGCGCCATCACCACCCGCACCGCCGGCTCCGCCGGTCATACTCGCCGTGCTGTTGTCCGCGAAGGCGCCGATGGATGAGCCTGACGAGACGGAGCCTCCCGCTCCACCTGCGCCTCCTGGTCCTCCGCCGTCCCCACCGGCCCCGCCGATAGCGCTCGCCGTGCCGCCGTCCTCGTGAGAGTCGTTAGCGTCTGCGACGGTCACGCTTCCTCCCGCCCCGCCGTCACCGCCCAGCAGGGTGGTCACGGGCTCGCTCAGCTGCCCTCCGGCCTGGAACACGACTTCTCCGGGCCTTCCACCGTCACCACCGTCGCCGGCGACAAGGCTGGCGCTGGCGTTTCTGTCAGAGGGAAGCGCCCCGCCGTCGCCACCATGACCTCCGGCCGAGATCACCTGACCGCTGCCGCCGAGGTTCCTACGGGCGAAGAAGCTGACGTCCAGACCGTCGCCTCCATCTTCACCGCCCTGGGACGTGCCGTCGACTCCGTATCCGCCGTCGACACCGTCCTCGCCATCCGCGCCGTCCTGACCGCTGACGTCGATGACTCCGTCGAGCGTGATGTCGCCCGTAGCATGGACCTGGAGCGCGACCTCGCCGGTGACGTTGAGGACGGTGCCCGCCGGCATCGCGAAAGAGGTCAACTGTAGTCGCTGTTCGGCGGCGTTCCAGCCCGGAACGGTCGCGCTTCCGCCGATGGCGGGCACGATGGTTCCGCTGGTGGTGTTCAGCGAGTAGACCTGACCAGCCTGGAAAAGCAGAGCGGGCGGCGTCTCGACCCCGACTTCGAGGCTCCCGGAAATCGCGCCGAGCGTCGCCGTGACGTTGGCCTCTCCCTCACCGATTCCGGTCACCTGGCCGCCGTCGACGGTGGCCACGAGGTCGTTGCTGGACGTCCATTGGGCGTCCTCGGTGACATCGCGTTCGGTGTCGTCGGACAGCGTAGCGGTCGCTTTCAAGTTCAGAGTCTCGTTCAGACCAACCAGGGGCAAGTCGCCATCCAGGGCCGGTTCGACCTGAATCGAGGCGACCGTGGCGGGGGTCTCACTTACCGTTAGAGTGGCCGTCCCCGAGACGTTGCCGAAGCTGGCCGTCAGGGTCGAGGTGCCGGCCTGCAGCGCCTGGGCCTGGCCCCCGCTGACGGTGGCGACGGTCGGAGCGCTGGAAGTCCAGGTCGATGTCGAGGTAAGATCGCGGCTGCTGCCGTCAGAGAAGTCGCCCGTGGCGGTGAAGTTCGTGCTGCTGCCAACCGCGATGGTACGGGTGGTCGGAGCCACAGTGATGCGCTGCAGAGTGCCCGGGATGAGAGTGATGTTGGGGTTCTCGATCAGGAAGACGGAGCCGCCGACGAGTTGATGGGGGACTCGCGCTACGCCGACCAGGCGGCCTGCGGCGTCGAGATGAGGAACTCGGTAGCTTGCACCGGCACCTCGGTCCATTCGACCTGCGCTGCCTTTTGCACCGTCTCGGGTCCGAAGACGGTCGCTTGCTGCGAATCGAAGGCCGTGCCACGGAAGGAGACCACTCGTTCGGGCACCGTGGTCTGCGCCAGCACGCTTTGCAGGCGAACGGTGGCGTTGCCGACGGTGTTCGGTGGCGCTGCGGTGTGGACGTAGTCCTTGGAATCGCCGCAGCCGGCGAGAACCAGCGCGATCAGCGACAAGAAGATGAGTAGCGAGCGACGAGGCAACATCGAGAAAGACCCCCAGAGAAATTTCAACGCTTGAATTCCTTCGCTCGAAGATAATCCCTACAGGAGCCAGGGATAGAGAGGGGATCGAGAATCCTGAGCCTGCTGGGAGAATCGACGAGAGACGTCGCCGAGTGGACGCTTCGAGGTCGTCGTGTTACCCTTTTGCGGTGACCCTTTCCAACTACATTCCTCACTACACCCTCGAGGACTACGAGCGGTGGGAAGGAGACTGGGAGCTCTGGTCCGGCGTGCCGGTGGCCATGAGTCCTTCTCCCGGGATGGAGCATCAGCTTCTGTCGGGACGGCTGCTCCGACAGGTCTCGGAGCGGTTGGAGGGAGCCGGCTGCGGCGATTGCCTGGTCGTTCACGACCTGGACTGGAGAGTCGCCAACGACACCGTGTTGAGACCCGACCTGCAGATCCTCTGCGGCCACCCGCCCACCGCCTTCGTCACCGAGACGCCCAAAATGGTGGTGGAGATCTTGTCGGATTCGACGCGGCAGCGCGACCTTCTCTATAAGAGGGAGATCTACGGCAAACTTGGCGTACCCTACTATCTGATCGTCGACCCCAGGAGCCGTCAGTGCACGCTCCTTCGCCTCGACGGCCAGGAATATCTCGAGAGTCCGACGCCAACCGTGCTGAATCTCGATTCCGACTGCCAGATCGACCTGGACCTGTCCGGTCTGTTCTCGCAGAGATAAAGACGACAATAGCGTAGGCTGAGCCAGCTAAGTAGCCGGAGGGAAATCCTCCCAGGTTCCGGCACTTTCCCGAACCGCCGCAGGCCACTCTTCATCCAGTCGCTCCTTCACCAATTGAGCGATCCATCGACTGATCGAGAGGTCGGCCTGACTAGCCGTTGCTTCTAACCGCGACTCGATTTCATCGTCAAGATAGAAAGTGATTCTGCCCACGGAACACCTCCGTAATTCATCTCTCCACATTGTAGTGAAGTCTCGTGGGGGACGGCAAGCGCGAAGGCGGAGGCGATCATGTCCTCATTCAGGGATACAAACCCTGATTTACCAACGAAGTTAACACTTTTGGGGTTGACGGCCGCAGGGCTCCCAAATAGAATTCGCTAGGTTTGCCTAACAAGTTTGCCAAAGACAGCCTAATTCGGTTCAACGCCGGCTTTTTCAGCGCGCGCGTGGGCGAGTGGATCTATACGGTCGCTCTGAACTGGATCGTGCTGACCGAGACCCAGTCGCCCTGGCTGCTGGCGGTCATCAACGCATGCCGCCTGGCGCCGAGCCTGGTGCTGTCGTGGCCGGCCGGGGTGTGGGCGGACCGCCATGACCCTCGACGTTTGTCGCTGGTGAATAACCTGCTCAACGCTTTGGTGATGATTGGGGTCGGGCTGGCCCTGCACTCGGGTCTGTCCATCAGTTGGGTCTGCGGCCTGGTGCTGGTGCAGGCGGTGTTGACCGCGGTGGAAGGGCCGTTCCGCAACACCTACATGAACGGACTGTTCGAGGGACAGCGGCTGAAAGCAGCGGTGGCTCACAACGCGTCGCTGATGAACGCGGGGCGCATCGTGGGGCCGGTGGTTGCTGGTCTTCTCCTTACCCGACTTGGCGGGTTCGCCAGTTTTGCTGTCGCGGCGCTCTGCACGGCGCTGTTCTCGGCCGTGATCTCGACCCTGAGCGGGGGCGACGAGGTGGCGGTTCGAAAGGTGCGAGGCGCCTCTCGGTTCTCGCTCTGGGCGACGCTGCGGGATAACCGCGAGATTCGCGACATCATGCTGCTGGCCGTGCCGATGATGTTCTTCGGCTTCCCTTACACGGCCATGCTCTCGGTGCTGACCGACACCCTGCTCCATATGGGAGCCGAGGAGTTAGGCGCCTTGACCGCTATATCCGCAGCGGGCGCGCTTGCCGCGTCTTCGACCCTGGGGCTGAAGCCGGAACTGGCCAACTGGAAGCAGACCATGCGGTTCGCTCTGCTGTTCGCCATGTCGCTGTGCTTGCTGGCCGGCGCGCAGGGGTTCAAATCGGCGGCCGTAGCGCTCTTCCTGGTCGGCTACCTGGGTCAGGCTTACCGCTCGTGCAGCCGTATGCATCTGCACGAAGTTCTGCCCAGAGAAGGCGCGGGCCAGATTCTGGGCCTGTCGCTGATGGACCGCGGGATGATCCCGCTGGGCGGCCTGATGCTCGGGGGGATCACCGAAGTCGCAGGGGCACGCGCTTCCTACGCCCTGATGGGGCTGGGCTGCTTGCTCGCCGCGCTGTACTTCTTCTACCAAACCCGGAGACACCCCCATGAAAGCTAAAGAGTCGGCGTTCAGCCTGAGACGGGTGCTGTTCACCCTGCACCTGTGGATGGGACTGGGCAGCGGCCTGCTGTTCTCTCTGGTCTGCGCCACGGGTTTTTATCTAGCGATTCATCCCCAGTTAGAGTCGCGGGCGCGCTCGCACACCCCGGCTTCGGCCCAGGGGGTCCGGCTGAGCGCGGAAGAGATCGTGGCCAAGGTGACCCCCTTCGCGGTGCCTCATCGGATCGAGATCCCGGCTCGCGAGGGAGAGCTTTGGAAGTTGAGGGGTGAGAAGGGGTCGCTGTACGTGAACCCTTCGACGGGCGAGGTGTTGGAGCCGCTGTGGGGCGACTCGTACAACTGGGTCAAGAAGCTGCACCGCTTCTTGCTGCTCGACCACAAGATCGGTCGTCCGATCACCGGCGCGGCGACGCTGATGTACATCTTCCTGATGTTCAGCGGCGTCTATCTGTGGTGGAAGAAGAGCGCGCGCAATCCGATGCGCGGCCTGAGCTTCAAGCGCGGCGCGGGCTGGAAGCGCACTTTCTATGACGCTCACCTGGCGCTGGGGATGTACGCGATGATCCCGCTAACGCTGATGGCCGTGACGGGGCTCTGGTGGTCGTACCGCGAGCCGGCCAAGGCCGTGATCTACTGGACGCTCGACGGGGCGGTGCCCGAGGCGCCGCAGAAGAAGAAAAAGGAAGAGAAGAAAGAGGAGGAGATCCCGCCTCGCACCGACCTTCCGTACGCTTCGCTGTTAGAGACCGTGAACCGCGAGTTCCCCTACGAGGGGATCGTGCGGCTGAACATGCCCGACCACGACGCCACCGAGGTCACCATTCTGAAGACCCGCGAACCGGGGTTCTGGCGCATGCCGACCCGGGACGAACTGACGGTAGATCTCGAGACGGGTCAGATCATCAAGCGCAAACTGTTCGCCGACAAGACGCGAGCCGAGCAGTTCACCTCGCTGATCTATGATATCCACACGGGGTACGCTTGGGGCGACCTGACCCTGATCCTGTACCTGATCGCCTGCGTAGTGGGAACGTCGTTGCCCATCACGGGAACGGTGATGTGGTTCAACCGCATGCAGGGCCAGCGCCGCTCGCGAGAGATCATGGCGCGTCGCCAGCGCAACGAGGCCGGCGGCAAGAAGCCGCGCCCTCAGGTGAAGATGGCTGCCACGGACGGCGTGTCGGCCGGGGCCGCGCCGTCTGGAGGCCCCTCGGAAGCCCAGCCGCTAGAATCCTCGACCCCGACCTGAGGACTTTCGTCGGCGTTGCTGCTTCGAAGAGACCAAGGTTGTCTGCTTCCTACGCGCAACGCAGGCGTCGGCAAATCCCCGTCGGGGAAACTCGGCAGATGCTGCCAGGCGTGGCGCTGCCCAAGCCTCTGAAGCGAAGGGCTGCTCGGAACAGTCGGTCTTTGCAGATGGAGGTCAGACATTATCTGATCTTGCTGGCCAGAGAGACTCGAGAATCCGAGCAGTTGGCCCCCATCGAGCTGCGGATGAGTTCGCAACCCGCCAACGAAGGTTCGTGGAGTCGCGACGAGATTTATGACGACACCTCTGGCTGAGGCAGTTCTCCTAGACGCGAACGTGGTGCTAGCCGCAACAACTCCCTCGCGGTGCTCCCAACACAGGGCAACGGAAGTCCTCAATCTTTGGCCTAACCTAGGCATCCTTCCGAAGAGTCAGGCCCCGGAACGCCGGCATA
Source organism: Vulcanimicrobiota bacterium (assembly GCA_023447635.1). Taxonomy (GTDB): domain Bacteria; phylum Vulcanimicrobiota; class Xenobia; order Xenobiales; family JADMJV01; genus JAEXNA01. The sequence continues at coordinate 19,720 of JAEXNA010000040.1, forward strand.
GATCTCGACGAGAGAGAGCGGGCAGCCCAGAACCTGGACCTCTGCCGCTCTCTCGGCGGGTCTGTAGAGCCAGGCGCCTTCCGACTGTCTGATGTACTGCTCGACCAGCGCCTGGTCTTGATGCACCAGCAGATACTCCTGCAGGCTCTCGATACGCTGATAGGTGAGGAATTTGGCGCCCTTATCATAGGATTTGGTTGTCGGAGACAGCACTTCGACGATCAGTGAGGGGTTGAGCACGACATCCGCTTCCCCATCAAGAAAAGCGGGTTCGCCACAGATGGCCGAGACGTCAGGGTAGTAGAAACGAGATCCGCTTCGCACCTTGAGGTCGCTGGGGAAGATTTGACAGCCTCGAGCCCGTAGCCGAGGGCCCAGGCTCATGATCAGGTTCGCCACGATCACGTTGTGGGCCAGGCTCGCTCCTGACATCGCGACAACGATTCCGTCCACATACTCGCTCTTGTGCTCGGCGACGCGCTCGAGCGCCAGATATTCGTCCGGCGTCAGAGCAGGTCCAGGTCGGGGTTGGCTCGCCATACGGGAAAATTCGCCGCGGCAAAGTCATTCCCCGCTGGGGAATGCGACGGCCGCCCGCTCCGTCTCTGCGATCTCCCAGTTCTGGATCCCGAGGAATCAGGTCGACGGAGGGGAAGCCCAGAGGGTGGAACACCATTTCGGCGACTTCCTCGACCGCGAGTCGGGGGTCTGGACGATAACCCCGAACGCTCAGCGCTGGCAGCATCACTACCCCGATCTTGCCACGGCGCCGGAGGACGTGTCGGTACTCACGCTGACTCGGGACGACCAGAACTGGCGACGGGTCGAGCAGTTCAGAGGGCTGACCGAACTGACCCTGGACAGGCCCTCTCCCGAACAGCTTGCCGCCGTGGCGAGCTTTCCCAAAGTCAGCGTCCTGAGGATTTCGCATGCTCGACCCAAGAATCTGGATTTTCTGCGCGGTCAGCCGCTGCTGCGGGAACTGGTGCTCGAGTATGTCTCCGGCTTCAAAGATATCGGGCCGGTGGGCGAACTGCCGAACCTGATCGCGCTACACTGCGAGAACCTCAGAGCGGTTCGCGATTTCTCTGGACTTGGAGCCTCTCGCTCGTTAGAACTGCTATCAATCCAGGGCACCCTCGACTGGAACCAGCCGATCGAGAGCCTGGACTTTCTCGGCGACATCGAAAGCCTGAAGCACTTCAGCCTGTGGTTGAGCCGCGCGCCCCAGGTGGAGCAGCCGTTCCTCTCGGTCCTGAAGCTGAACCGCCTCATCAAGTTTGATGTGGGGATGGACACCGTCCCTCTCGAGGTTCATGCCTGGCTCAAGGCCAAGCTCCCCGCAGTGTTGGGAACTCAGCGTCCCGCGTTTTTCAAAGGTGGCGAGGACGAGTCGTCTCCCAACGCCTACCTGCTCGGTAAGGGAGAGCGGTGGATCACCGGCAAAGAGGAGAAAATCGACCAAAAATGCCGCGCCCACGCCGAGAGATTCGAACGGCTGGTAGCAAGCTACAAAGAGGGCTAGACCCTTCCTCAGGGATTTGAGGGGACCAGGGTTCCAAGCTCGAATGACACGGTTTCGGCCGAGGTGGTGCCTGGCGAGAAACGGCTGGATACACCCTCGCGGCGTCTACCCGGGTAGGTGAGAGGCGGGTCTCGTGGACCCAAGGGGGCGACGTGGCGGAAACAGAACAGCGCGTTATGAATTCTTACGACAAACTGTTCGAAGGCATCGCTGCCATTCTGTTCGATCTCGATGGAACTCTGGTCGACAGCAACGAAGCGCATGCTAGAGCCTGGGTAGAGGTCTTCTCGGAGTACGGACACGAGATGGAGCTGCCGACGGTGAAGTCGCTCATCGGCCTGGGCGGCGACAAGCTGCTCCGAGAAGCGATCGGTGAGGTCGATGAGGAGCAGGCCGATGCCATGGAGAAACGGCGCTCAGAGGTCTTCCTTCAAAAATATCTGCGTGACGTGGTCCCTGTGGATAAGGCCAACGAGCTGATCGTGCTGCTCAAGGACCGAGGGCTCCGCGTCCTGCTGGCCACGGCCGCAAGTCAAAAGGATCGGGAAGCGCTGCTGGCGCGAGGCGATCTGGACGGCCAATTTCACGGAGGAGCCGACGCCGACCAGGTAGAGGAATCCAAGCCGGCCCCGGATACGCTGCTGGCATGCCTTGAGGGGACGGAACTCGAGCCGCGGCAGTGCCTGCTTATTGGTGACACCCCGTACGACGGTCAGGCTGCTCATGAAGCTGGGATGCGATTCCTCGCGGTCGAGACAGGCGGCTGGACAGCCGATCGGCTGACCAACGCCGCCATGGTTGTTCCCAGCGTCACAGCTATGTACAAAGCCCTGTCACGCTAGCTCGAGGGGTCCTGGGCCGACGGCGCGGATTATCGGTTCTCCAGCCCGTTCTCGCTGCGAGTCTTGCGGATCTCATCGGCACGGTCGATGGTGCTCTGGCGCAGTTCGCGCAGGCCTTCGAGGACCACGGCGCGAGCTTCGACCACGCTGTCTTTGGGACAGTGCTCGTTCGGTTGCGCCTCGTCCCAGGCGATAGCCTCGTCGATAGTCTGACGCAGCCGCGGCAGGTCGCCGAAGGCGTAGGTGTTCACGGCGGTCCCTACCGACTGGCCCAGAGCGCCCATCAGGGCCGACTCTTCGCTGCCGGACACTTTGTCTTTATGAGCCATGGCGTAATATCGCCAGCGTAGCTGTCCGACGTAGTACCAGAAGACCGCCTCGTCGTTGCGTCCTTCCTTCAGCAGGCGTGCGGCCAGCAGATAGTACATCGCCGGCTCGCGCTTAGTGATGTCGACCATCAGCTGCTCGGTCGGGATATCGCCCAACGGATCGGGCTCTTGATCAGCCATCGCGGCGGGCGCTCCGAGCAGGAGAAGTAACAGCAGAATCCTGGCAAAACATCGCAATCTGTGGGCCGTCCTATCCATAAGCGTTGGTATATCGCCTCACTCGAGGCTCCGCGGGAGGCGCGGAACTCCTCCCCCGGTGCCTCCCCTCGTCTGGCAGGTCCTGGCGATGGAGAACCACGTCTCGCTCCAGGCAGAGAATCCGTGCCCCGCTGGCGGCGTTCATCGCACGGGCCAGGAACCCTGGACCAGAGCACCAGACGACAACGCGGCTCTGCCTGCTCAGCCTAATCCCCGAGCCCAGCAGCTAGAATACTCGAGCCCGTCCTGCACGTACTCGCCCTGAGGTTGCGCTGAGGTCTCCTCGGAAGTGGCCGTTAGTTCCGAAGATAGCTTCGACAAATTCCCGTCGGCGAAAACGCGCTCGCTCGGTTGGGCCTATTTGGGTTATGGCGTACATCTAGCGGAATAGACCCTTGCTTACGGCGTGATTACAACCGACCAAGGCCTCAATCCGACGGGCGTGGTAGTCTCGGCGGTGAGAGCTCCCGTCGTCGGGTTGATAGCAAAGACTGAGACGCTGTCGCTAAAGTAATTCGTGACGTAGGCGAAGCGGCCGCTCGGGTCCACCGTGACCGAGGAGGGAAGATCTCCAGCTGTTGCAGCGGTCCTACCGGTGAGAGCCCCCGTGATCGAGTTGATGGCAAAGACTAAGACGTTATCACTATAGCTAAAATCAGCGACGTAGACGAAGCGGCCGCTCGGGTCCACCGTCACCCACGCGGGATAAGCAGCGGCCACGGGGGCTTCGGCCGTGAGAGCCCCCGTGTTCGGGTTTATAGTGAAGACCGAGACGCCACCATCGTTAGACGCGAAATTGGTGACGTAAGCGAAGCGCCCGCTAGGGTCCACCTTGACCGAACCTGGAGACCTTCCAGCGGCCACAGCGGTCCCGGCTGTGAGCGCCCCCGTGGTCGGGTTGATGGTGAAGACCGAGACATTTTCGCTGTCGGCGTTCCCGACGTAAGCGAAGCTGCCCAGTTTCAGGGTCGAGGTAGTGTTGGTGCCCCCCAGAGTCGCGGTGATAGTTACCGTCTGGTTAAACCGAAGCGCACTTCTCCCTGGTTGTCGAACCCCGTGAACCGCTGCCGGGTCACCTCGGACGGGACCGCTCGGAGCAGCACCTGCTGGACCCGAATCGTCCCGGTCGATGGACCGGGCTGAGAGGGCGGGGTCATCACGTAGTCCGAGTTGCTGTTACCGCAGCCGGCCACCAGCAAGAGAACCCAAAAGCAAAAGGCGAAGTATGAACGCCTCATTCCAGCAAATACCTGGAGCCAGGACAAACTCCTTCAGAAAGGTCCGCAGCTTCTCTGACTAGAGGGTCACGTGCATAGCCCCTGGCCCCCATCGAGCTTCGAGTTAGCTCGCAAGCCGCGCAAGGTCATTCCCCGCTGGGGAGCGACCGCGACCGCCTCGCCAGGATCAGGTGGTTGCGGCCGGTGTGGTGTTTGGCGCAGAAGTGCTGGATCTGCACCTGGTAGCCGTGCTCCTGAAGGAACAGCGCGCGGTCCAAGAGCAGCCATCGCTCCAGCGGTTCGCGGAAGGCGAGTTGGGCTTTCTCTAGCCGGGAGAGGATGGAGAGTTTGCTCCGAGCTCGCTCCAGCAGTTCCGCTTCGGCACGTTCGCTCAGCGGGAGGAAGTCAAAATCTCGCCGCCCTTTGCGCTCCAGAGCGTCGACCAGGCTCTGAGCAAAGGTGTTGAAGTTCGTTTTGAGCAGGCTCTTCCTCACCGAAGGGGTGCGGCTGTAGGCGTCGACCCCTCGGAGATCTCGCAGGTGCAGATCGAAGGCGACTCGCCAGAGCCGTTCTCGCTGCCGAAGTTCGCGGTCGAGGCTGTTGGCGGTGGCGACTTCGGCGGTGGCCAGGCGGAGTTCGTCTCGGGTGGGGTGGAGCCCGGCGCTCCGCGCCCGGAGGGAAAGCCCATAGTAGACCTCATCGCTTGTGAAATGATAGCAGCACGGCGAACAGGCCAGCGCCGGAACGCCGGCCGTCGCGGCTTGGCACAGCATGGAAAGATGGAGGTCGCCGCAAGCGTGCAGCGCCGTGTGCAGGTGCGAATCTTGCAGGTAGGACGGGTGCAAAGGCTGGAGCACGTCGTGAGCCAGGAAGCTTATCGCTTCTGGCAGAGCGGAGTGATGCAGCTGGACATCGCGCTCGAGGCAGAGAATCCGTGCTCCGCTGGCGGCGTGCATCGCACGGGCCAGGAATCCCCGACCAGAGCACCAGTCGACGATGCGGCTGTCCCTGCTCAACCCTATCTCCGAGCCCAGCAGCGCGCTGACGAACCCTTCGATCTGCGACTTCTTGCGCCCAGGAACGCCCAGCGCCGCTTCCTCTGGAGCTTGCCAGCCGCCAGGAGTCGAGGTCGCGACCGTATGTTCGTCGAGCGCTTTCAGGTCTGGAAGATGGGAGGCGAGGTAGCGTCGTAGCTCCGCCTCCCCCTCCAACCGCTGCAGGTCCGATTCGGTAAGTGCCAGGAGCGCCTGGTGCAGATCGGAGTCGTCGCTCGGCCAGCTCAGCTCGTCTTGCACGAAGGCGGATTCAGTCCAGAGAGCTTTGTAACGACATAGCAGTTCGGTCAGGTTGGCGAAGGCTCGCTGGAGGTCCGTTGCTGCGGACGCGCGGTCAGAGGAGAGCATCCTGACCAATTTGGGCAGCTGGCATCGACGACCCTGCAGCAAGATTGCGGGTCGGGGGTGGGCAATCTTGTGCGTTAGTTGACGGCCAAGTGGCGATTGCCGTTCCCGAATGGACAATCTTGTGCGTTACTTGACGGCCAACTGGCGATCGCCGTTCCCTAATGGACAATCTTGTGCGTCACTTGACGGCCAACTGGCGATTGCCGTTCCCGAATGGGAAATCTTGCACGTCACTTGACGGCCACCATCAGAATACTCACTGGCGCAATTGTCGGACCCAATACTGACCGAGCCTCCAGCCGCGCCGGCAGCGCCAGCCCCGCTCGCCTACCGTAGCTTTATGAGGAAACAGTGAAGAGAGAGACGATCAGGAGAGGTAGAATCCGTCGGGCTGCCAGGGAGGCGGGACCTGCTCTTCCTCGAGAAGCTGCTTGATGTTGATCTCGATGGTCCTGGCGATGGCTGTCATCGCCGTGTCCGTCGGCCGGTTCTCGAACGGGTCTTGCATATGGGTGGCTGACTTCTCGAGCAGAAAGAACGGTGCGGAGATCGAGAGCAGGAGCGGCAGTTCGAACTGGAACGGCACATCCTTGAGCGAGAGCGACAGCGTCACGACGAACAGGTAGATGATCCCGTGCAAGAACATCCGGTAAGTGCGTGGGAAGACCGTGCTCTTGATTCTTTCGGCGCGCCCCTGGGCGTCACAAAGCCTGACCAGGGTGTTGTCCATCTGCACGTGGGCGAAGAGTTCGATCTCGTTCTGCCGTCTCAGTCTGGCCAGGTCGGCAGCGTGCTGGGAAAGCAGCCCGAGAGGCTTGTTGTTATGCCCCGACAGCCCCGCGAGGTCGTGCTCGCTCAGCAGCCCAGCGAGGTTTTCGGTGGGAGGGAGCCCTCGCAGCGTCTGGCCGAGGCAGTAGCACCAGGCGATCTGGCGCAGCGCCATCGTTCGGATAGCGCTGCGCTGGTCTTCGGGCACGAAAGATTTGAGCTGCAGAACAAGGCTTCGCGAGTCGTTCACGATGCTGCCCCACACCTTTCGTGCCTCCCACCAGCGGTCGTAGGACTGCCCGATCTTAAACGAGAGCAGAATCGAGATCGCTGTTCCGATGAAGGCCGGAACGTTGAGCGGCATGACCGGGAGGAGGTCGTGGTAGAAGGTGGTCGCGAGGTGGACCGTAAGCGATACCAGGAGGACGTAGACCAGGTCGAACCTGACTTTTCTCAGGACGTATGACGCGGGGATTCTTTTCTCTAATAGCATAAGCGATCTTGGGTTCGGCTAAGAGCGACGCTCCAAGCCGCGGGCGGGAGCCGCACTCGCGACGAGAACGGCCAGACCGACCAGGGCGGCGGTGAGCCCGATCCAGAGTGGCGGACCGGAGGCGAGAATGCCCACCAGCGCCCACAGGACCGCCGCGGCGTACGGCCGGGCGGGCGCCAGCTGTCGACAGACAGTCAGCGCCACCACGCCACATCCTACGAGCAGCAGACAGCCCAGTCCTACTTCGCCGAACCCTCCGCTGACCTGGTAGTATTTGCTCGTCGCGGCGAGGTTGACGAAAGCGGCGGCGCTGACCCAGCCGGCGAAAAGGCTGAGCGGGAGACGGACCATCCGATCATCGCCGATCGACTCGTCACGTACCGCAAGTTCCCAGCGGTACCAGCCGCTCAGCAGCGAGGCCAGGGTGGCGAAGATCAAGATGACGCTGATGGCGCCGAGTCCGAAGCCCTGAACATAGATCGGCCAGAGCGCATTCCCCAGCAGCGCCCCGGCCAGGAACGGCCTGAGCTGATCGAGATCGCGACGGTTCTGCTGGGAAGGTCTGGCCTGATGCACCGCCAGGAGGAGGCAGCCCAGGTAGATTACCCCCCAGATGCTGAAGGCGTAGCCGGCGGGCGTGAGCACCGTGTCCAGGGCCGCCGATCGGTCGGCGATGGAGCGCCCCCAGCCCAGAATTTCGTGCAGACGACCGGCCAGAATCTGAGCGACGGCCAGGAGAAGTACGATCCAGCGCATCCCGATTGTCACAACTCCTTGATGTAAAGCTGGGGTCATTATCATCCTGCCAGGGTGGCACTGGCCCATCATAAAGGCTCTGCCACCCCCCCTCCTTTGGACCGGTGCCGCAGCGTCCCTGATCTTTATTGAAGAGTGGTCACGGTCGAGGTCGAGAGCCGTGCGGCTTTCGACGAGAATCCTCGTAATGTTGCAGGTATTACTGCGGAAACTTTCTCCGAATAGGTCGCGAGCCTCTCATCCGTTCGGATGAGATTTCGGTCTGCCATCTGGACAGAGAGGGCGAGCCGACTGACGCTGAGAAATGTCGTCCGGTTGATAGCGCAAAGACTTTCTCTCACGCAACGACTGGACACGGCGCCCTGGAGCGCGGGGGACACCGTGCGTCTGGGGCTGGCCCTGGTCGACGCTCTGCTCGAGCGCGACCGCCCTGGCCAGGGCGGGCTCACCCCCGACAGCGTGACCCTTTCCGACGTCGAGGGAGCGCTGAAGGCGACCCTCTCGACCCCTCCAACCGTCCCTCCCTCCCCTGCCCTGGAGGCTCCAGAGCGAGGCGGAGCTCTGGACGCCGCGCCCACGGCTTCGACGGACCTCTACGAAGTCGGGCTTCTGCTCTTCTGGGCGTTGACGGGACGCCCCGCCTTCGAAACAGGTACTCCCGCGGAGGTCTGGGATCGCCAGCTGTCCTCTCCCCTCCACCCTCTTCCCGCAGGCCTGCCCCGTCCCCTCCGGGCCCTGGTCAAGCGCTTGCTTCAGCCGGACCCCCGCGACCGGTACCACTCCTACCAGGGGCTTCAGCACGATCTGCGGACCCTGGAAGGGGGACGGCTCGATTTTTGCATAGGAGCGAACGACCTGCGCACCGCCCTGGCGCTGCCCGACTACTCCGGCGGCTCCGACGAGATCGCGGAGCTTCTGGCCAGCGTCCTGGAGCGCGGAATGCTCAACCTGGTCGGCGTGTCCGGCTCGGGAAAAAGTCGACTGCTGGCCGAACTGGGAGAGCTGGCGCGGAGCAGCGACTGGGTCGTCCTCAGCCTGAGGGGCGAGCCGCTCTCGGGCACCCTGGCGGAGAGCGTGGCCGGACTTCTCGAGCACTGCGGGACCCTCGAGCCTTGCCGACCCGCAGCCCAGGCGGTGGCCAGCTTGCTGCAGGAGCTGACCCGCTGCGACTCGCGCTCGAGCGGGCTGCAGAATCTGAGCGAATCTCTGGTCGAGGCGCGCCTTGAAGAGCTCTTCAGCTCCCTGCCGCTGGGGCACGGAGGCCCGGTCATGCTGCTGGTCGACGACGCCCAGTGGCTGGCCGCATCGCTCCTGAGAGCCCTGGCTCACGCCAGGCAGAAAGGGAACCTGGCCGTCGTCACGGCCGGGCGAGTCCAGAGCACAGAGAGCGCCGACCAGACTCTGGACGGGCTCGCGGAGGACACTCTGAGGGAGCTGCTGGCCTCTATGGCCGGTCCGCTTCCGGAGTCCGTTCTCCAGTCTCTCGTCAGCGGCAGCGGAGGCTCGCCGTTCCTGGCCGTGGAGGGACTGCGAGGCTGGGTGGAGAGCGGCCGGCTGTCGGCCAGCCCCCAGGGATGGCGCGAAGCGGGGGCTCCAACCCCTGCCTCCAGGCGTGCCGGGGCGCTGCTGGCTCAGCGGCTGGACCTGCTGTCTCCGCTGCAGGAAAGAGTGCTGACGGGCGCGGCCGTGCTGGGTCGGACCGTCGATCCCGTGGCCACCGCGGAGCTCACGGGCGAGAGTTCGACGGAGGTGAGGGAGGCGATCGCCTCCGCCCTCGACCAGCGCCTGCTCTGGCTGGCGGAGGGAGGCGCTCTGACCTTCTGCCACGACCGGATCCGGGAAGAGTTGGAGGCGCGTTTGCCCTCCAGAGTCCGTCGCGAACTGCATCAGGCCGCGGCGCTCCGGGCTGAGCGCTGCAGCCCTCACGAGCCGCTGCCGCAGGCGCATCACTTTCCAGAGCCGAGCTTCATCAGCGGGCGCTGCGACCGGCGCTGGAAGCCGGTCGAGCCGCTCGCCGGGCCGGCGATCTTCAGCTGGCCGAACGGTGTTACAGGATGGTCCTGCTGGGCTTCCCGGAACATCCGGCCAGACGTGAGCTCGCCGAAGTTCTGGTGGGGCGAGGGAGCCACCTGGAGGAAGCCAGGCGCTTGCTCAACGATTCGCTGGCGGCTTGCGGAAGCTCGCGGGAGCGCGCGCTCGTCGACGCGGGGCTGGCCAATCTCGAGTATCGCTGCGACCAGCCGGAGGCGGCTCTGAAGCATCTTCGTCGGGCGCTGGCCGCATTAGGCCAGCCCTGGCCGAGCAAGCCCACCGTGGGGCTGCGGATCGCGGGCAACCTGCTCACCTATTTCTTCCACCTCGCCCTTCCGCTGCGGCTGCATCGCAAAGAGGTGGAGGACCCGCTGGAGTTCGAGCTTCTGGTCGACCTGCTGAAGAGAACGGCCGAGGTTGGCTTCGAACTGGGGGAAGCGCCAATCGTGGCCTGGGCCCATCTGCAGGCGCTCAACAGCGTCGAACTGTACCGCCCCTCCCCCCAGCTGGGGAACCTCTACTGTTACCACCTGGCGGTGCTTGCGGGGCAGCTTCGCCAGCCGAAGTTGCCGGGGCGCCACTGGAAGGCGGGGCTGCGCGCCTTGCGGCGCACGGGCACGCCGCATCAGCGCGGCAAGGCTGGAGTGTGGCTGGCCATGCGGCACTTCTTGCTGGGCCGGTTAGAGCACTCTGCGCGCGTGGCCACCCGCTCCCTGGCGGACCTGTCCGAAGCTGGAGATCTATGGGAAGCCCAGATCATCCTGGGTCTGCTTTCCAACATCCGGTTCGCGCAGGGTCGCGTGGGCGAAGCGCTGGAGTTGGCGCGCGAGGCGTACTACGGCGCGCTTCGCTGGAACAACGCTCTGGCCGCGGCGAGAGCTTTGCTGGCCTGGGCTCAGGCCTCGTGCGGCTCCTTCCCCAAGGAGCTGCTGGACGTGGAGCTGCGGCGGGCGGGAACCTCGGCCTATCGTCTTTTCGAGCTCTACCTTGCCGCCGATTGGCCCGGCCTGCCCAGAACTCCCGAACCGCCGGCGCTGAAGGCCAGGCTCGCGGTGCTATTAGAGACGGCACGAGACCTTCTGGACGCCGCTTGCCACGAGCAGTTCCTGCAGCGCGCCGCAGACGCTCTGCGCTTTATGACCCGAGCGGAGAGAGCCTGGGTGGTTTCCGGCCCTCCCCAGACGGCTCGCGCCGCGCGAGGCGGTCGAGCTCCTATTTCTCCGGAACCGTACGCGCTCAGCCTGAAGCTTGGACGCTCTGTTCGGCTGGAGGATCCCGACAGCGATCCGGCGCTGGCCCGCCACGGCGTTCGTTCGGCGCTTTACGTTCCCTTAGGGCCGGCCTCGGCAGTTCTGCTGGTGCATAGCCGGATCAACAGCCTGTTTGGCCATGAAGATGTCGTTCTGGCGGATTTTCTCGCACGCCTCACCTCGACAGCCCTGGAGAGCCACCAGCGGCTGGCCGAGCTCCGCGACAGCGAACTGCGGTTCCGCACCCTGTTCGAGAGCGCCGGGGTGGGGCTGCAGCTGATCTCTTTAGAGGGGCGACTGCTGGCCGAGAACCAGTTCTTGCGCGACCGCTTGGGCCTGGGTAGCCCGGATTCGAAGGACCCGCTGAGTCTGCTCGAATCTCCGGACCGCGCGAAGGAGGCGGCGCTGCTTGCGGAACTGCTGGCGGGCGAGCGGGAGTCGTACAGCTTGATGCTTCGCCATCGACGCGACAGTGGAGCTTCGGCCTGGACTCAGGTGACGGCGACCCTTCTTCGCACCACGGGCGGGCAGCCGGCCCGGGCGGTTCGGGCGGTCAGTGACGTCAGCACTCGCCACCTCGAGTGGGTCATCGACTTTGGTGAGTCGCAGCGCCAGTTGCTGGCCCTCGATCTGCACGACGGGATAGCCCAGCGGCTGATCGCCGCCAGCTTTCAGAGCTACGTGGGAACTCCGGAGCGGGCACTCGAGGTGGTCCGGAAAGAGCTCTCGGCCAGCGTCGAGGAGGTTCGGCGACTGCATCGCGACCTCTCCTCTCCACTAGCCACCCGCCAGTCGTATCGCAAGGCGCTGCGCGACTTTTTGATCAATCTCGAGATGAACGCGGGGCTGCGTCTGGACTGGCGGATCCGGCGCGAGCCGAAGGTGCGCTGGCCGCGCGGTCTATCGGGACTGTTCAGCTATCGGATCGTGCAGGAGGCGTTGAGCAACGTGCTGCGCCATTCCAAGGCAGACAGAGCCAGGGTGAGACTGTGGTTGGGCCCGAACCAGCTTCGTGGCGAGGTGCTCGACAACGGGGTGGGGCTAGGTTCGGCGAGCTCTTCCTCTCCAGGGAGAGCGCATGTGGGGTTAGCTGGAATCCGGCTTCGCTGCGAACTGCTTGGGGGGCGCAGCCGGGTAGAGACTATGCCGGGCGGAGGCACCAGGTTGCGCTTCGTTTTGCCGAGAGAGGAAGAAGCATGAGAGTAGTCCTTATTGACGACCATATGCTGGTTCGCCGCGGGGTTCGCGAAATTTTGGAAGGGAGGGGGGTGGAGGTGGTCGCGGACCTCGACCCTCACCCATCCGTGCTGGAAGAGGCCGCGCGCGCGAGACCCGACGTGCTAGTGCTGGACCTGGCGATGCCGGAGCCCGGGGGCGTGGCTTTGCTGCGCGAATGGAAGAGTCGCCAGCCCGCCGTCCCTGTTCTGATCCTCTCGATGCACGTGGAGCAGCCCTGGGTAGGCTGGGCGATGGAGGCTGGGGCGGACGGCTACCTCTCAAAGGCCAGCGGGCCTGAGCAGTTGCTGGAGGCGCTGCGCGATCTCGAGGCGGGGCGTTCGGCGATCTGCCCGCAGGTGAGTCGGCTGGTAGAAAGGATGCCGGCTAGAGCCGCCGGGCCGCGCCTGACCCGCCGAGAGCTCGAGGTGCTGCGCGAGGTCAGGCGAGGCGCCAACATCGCCGAACTGGCAGCGCGTTTCGTGGTCTCGCACAACACAGCGAAGACACACTTGCACTCGCTCTACCGCAAATTTCAGGTCTCGGACCGCGCTCAACTGCTGCTGAAGGCGCACCACCTGGGGTTGGAGTAGGCCTCGCCTAAGCTGACAGCGGGTCGGGCGGATTGCGGGTCGAGAGGGGGCAATGTTGGACGCTCCTGGCGGGAACGAGGTGATCGCGTTGTCCGCCTCGTTGGCGGAACGCCTGGTTGCAGGACGAAGATGGAAAGAGGAGCTCGGCGGTCGCGGTTCTAAGCGGTGCTTCTATGACTTTCGTAGCAGTCACGGTCCTCAACTCCGAGATCCTGGAAGCGTCTCTTCCCTCCACCTTCGATCCCTACCAGGGTCTGCCGAAGAGCCCCTGGCGCACCTTCACCAACCCGATCTTCAAGGCCGGCCAACGGCTGCCCCATCCCCGTACCTCGCCTCGAGAGACTCCCTTGTACAAATCCCTCAAGGCGTTAGGCCAACGCCCTGGAATTTCAAGACCTGGTGGCAAGCGGTGCCGGGCGGAGCCTGGGACGGGTGGAGGGGAGACATGAGCGCCTGGCGGATGGTCAGCGAAGAAGTCGCTTTTCTAGAAGGCTTCGGAAGTCGCGTTTTTCATGGGCGATGAGGAACACGATCACGCGCTGGTCCTGAACGCGGGATAGCACCCGGTATGGCTTGACGAGCATATGGCGGAACTCGGAGATACCTAGGGACTGGAGCTGTGTAGGGAGAGCGCGTCGCAACGGACTGTTAGCAAGGCTGGCGACGGCGTGCTCCAAGCTGTCCAAGAGGGCGCGCGCCTCGGCCTCTCCCTGGCGCTCGGCGGTACGCAGGAACAGCGTCTTGGGATCGAGTTCCGCCCCGGTCGTCAGCTCGACCTGATAGTCATCCATTCACGTCGAGTTGGCGGCGCAGTCGCGCGAACACTTCTCCTGCCGGGCGGGTCTGGCCGGCCTCGAGCTCTTTCTGCCCCAGAGCCAGAATCTTCAATAGAGCCATGGTCTCCTGGACCTCTTCGTAGCTCTCCAGGTCTTGCAGGACGGCCTTAGCCTCGCCGTTGAGCGTGATAAAGACCGGCTCTCGAGTCTCGGCGAGTTCGCCTAGCACCTCGGCCGCGTTGGACTTGATATAGCTGATAGGTTTGATCTGCGAGGAAAGTCCCATGAATCAAATTTAGACCAAATTTGGTCTCATCACAAGATTGGTAAGCGATAGAGAAAGGCTCCCGGATCGCTCCGAGAGCCTTTTTCACTGTTGCGCTAGACGCCGGCGCCGACGTTCTCTGCCTTCAGGGCGAACATCGACAGTCCGTCGCCGAGGCGCTCGACCCGCACGGTCGAATCGTGCGGGATTTCGCCGCCGATGATCTTCTCCGAGAGCGGCTCCAGGATGTACTCCCGCAGCGCCCTTTTCAAAGGTCGTGCGCCAAAGGCGGGGTCGTAGCCGACCTCGGCCAGGAACTCCTTCGCGCTCTTCTCCAACTCCAGCTTCAGTCCGCGCTGCTCGAGCAGTCGGGTGAAACCTTCGAGCTGGATCTCGACGATGTCCGAGATGACCGACTGATCGAGGCGGTTGAAGATGATGCGGGCGTCGATGCGGTTGAGGAATTCCGGTCGGAAGTGTCCTCGCAGCGCATTCTCGACCGCGCTCTTCATCCGCTCGGGGTCCGTCTCGTTCAAGATGAAGTCCGAGCCGACGTTCGAGGTCATGATGATGATGCTGTTGCGGAAATCCACCGTGCGGCCCTGACCGTCGGTGAGCCGCCCGTCGTCCATCACCTGCAAGAGCACGTTGAAGACGTCGGGGTGGGCCTTTTCGATCTCGTCGAGCAGCACCACCGAGTAAGGTCGACGACGCACCGCTTCGGTCAGCTGTCCACCCTCGTCATAGCCCACGTAGCCGGGAGGGGCTCCGATCAGGCGGCTGACGGCGTGCTTCTCCATGTACTCGGACATGTCGATGCGGACCATATTCGTTTCGTCGTCGAACAAGAACTCGGCGAGTGCTTTGGCAAGCTCGGTCTTCCCTACACCGGTCGGTCCAAGGAAGAGGAACGAGCCGATCGGGCGGTTGGGATCCTGAAGTCCGGCGCGAGCCAGCCTGATGGCTTTCGAGACCTTGGACAAGGCTACGTCCTGTCCGACAACGCGTCCGCGCAGTCTCTGCTCCATCTTCAGCAAACGCTCGCCCTCGGCTTCGAGCATCTTCTCCACCGGGATCCCGGTCCAACGCGAGACCACGCCCGCGATGTCCTGAGGAGTGACGGCTTCGCGCAGGAAGCTGTCCTCGCCCTGAGCTTCGGAGATGCGGGTCTGCAACTGCTCTAACTCCTTGTTCACCAGCGGCAGCTTGCCGTAGGTGATCTCGGCGGTCTTCTGCAGTTCGCCCCGCAGCTGAGCCTGCTCGGCCTCGGTTTTCAGACGGTCGATATCTTCCTTGAGAGCGCTGACGCGATGCAGCAGGTCACGTTCGCCCTGCCAACGCGCGCGCAGAGTCTCTACCTCTTCCTTCTTCTCCGAGATCTCGCCCTTCAGCGCTTTCAGACGCTGCTTGGCGGCGGCCTTGTCCTCGAGCTTGAGCGCCTGCTCCTCGATCTGCAGACGTGTCAGCTCTCGCTGGGCACGGTCGATCACGGCGGGCACCGACTCGATCTCCATCTTGATGCGCGAAGCGGCCTCGTCGACCAGGTCGATCGCTTTGTCCGGCAAAAAGCGGTCCGAGATGTAGCGGTCCGACAGCTTGGCAGCGGCCACGATGGCGCCGTCCTCGATGCGGATGCCGTGATGCACCTCGTATTTCTCCTTGATTCCGCGCAGGATGGCGATGGTGTCCTCGACCGAGGGCTCGCCGACCAGCACGGGCTGGAAGCGACGCTCCAGCGCCTTGTCTTTCTCGATGTGCTTGCGATATTCGTCCAGGGTCGTGGCGCCGATACAGCGCAGTTGCCCGCGCGCCAGGGCCGGCTTGAGCATGTTCGCTGCGTCCTGAGCGCCCTCGGCCGCCCCGGCACCGACCAGCGTATGAAGCTCGTCGATGAACAAGATCACCTCTCCGGAAGAGCGGGTGATTTCGGCCAGCACCGCTTTGAGACGCTCCTCGAACTCGCCACGGTATTTGGCGCCTGCCACCAGCGCGCCCAGGTCCAGAGACAGCACGCGCTTGCGTTTCAGGCTCTCGGGCACGTCCTCGGCCGCGATACGAGCCGCGATCCCTTCGACGATGGCGGTCTTACCGACACCAGGGTCGCCGATCAGTACGGGGTTGTTCTTGGTGCGCCGGGACAGCACTTGCATGCTGCGCCGGATCTCTTCGTCGCGTCCGATGACCGGGTCGAGCTTGCCGTCGCGAGCCAGTTTGGTCAGGTCGGTGGTGTACTTTTCGAGCGCTTCGTAGGTGCCTTCGGGGTCGGCGCCAGTGACACGCTGGCCTCCCCTTACGGCCTCCAGAGCTTTGAGCAGCTTCCCTTCCTGGGCTCCCAAAGAAGTCAGCAGTTCGGCGGCCTGGTTCTTGCCGCGCACGACGCCGAGCAGCAGGTGCTCGACGGAGACGAAGTCGTCCTTCATCTGCTTTTGCGCTTTGAAGGCGTCATCGAGCGCGCCTTTGAGTTCGCGACCGATGTAGCTATCGCCGCCCTCGACGCGCGAACGCTTGTTCAGCTTGTCTTCGAGCAGGCGGGCCAGCGCGGCGACCGGCACTTCGGCCTTCTCCAGGAGCGGAGCGACCAGCCCCTGGTCTTGCTCGAGCAGAGCTTTGAGCAGGTGCAGCGTGTCCACTTCCTGGTGGTTGTATCCGCGGGCCACGGCTTCGGCTTCGGCGATGGCGGAGCGGGAGCGGTTGGTCAGTTTTTGAAAGTCCATATCGTGTTCACCCTCCTCTGGGTCTGGCTAAGTTTCTTAGCCCTATCATAGGGGGGTCGAGATGGAGGCTCACTACCGCCGAATTAGCGTTCCGTTAGCGCGTATCCGCCGTAGAGCCAAGCAAGGGTTGCGGTTAGCGGGGCGAAGCTTTCCTCATGACCGCGCACGCTAAGCCATATCGTTTCACCGTAGACGAGTACGCGCGTATGGGAGATGCCGGGGTCTTCGCGCGCGGACAGCGCGTGGAGTTGATCGAAGGAGAGATCATACCTTTGAGCCCGCATAATCGACCTCACGCCTCACGAGTCGCCCGCCTGAATACTCTTTTCGTTCGGTTGTTCGGCGACACCCACGAGGTGCGGGTGGGACTGCCGCTGACCTTTCAGCCGTTCAGTGAGCCCGAACCTGATTTTGCCATCGTGGCTCTAGAGGCAGCGGATGCCGCAGAGCGCCATCCGTCGACGGCCGACCTGGTGATCGAGATCTCCGATAGCTCCATGGAGTATGACCGGGGTGAGAAGGCGAGCCTTTACGCCAAGGCTGGCATCATGGACTACTGGCTGGTGAACCTTCGCCACGGACGAGTCGAAGTGCGCAGACAGCCGGCCGCCGACCCGGGCGCCTTCTACGGATTCAACTATGCGCTGACCTCGGTCCACGCTTCAGGTGAGTCGCTGACCCCGCTCGCCTTCCCCCACCTGCAGCTACAGGTGACCGAACTGCTCGGGCTTTAGAAAAGTCTCGCTCGACGATAAGGACCGAGCCGACAGGACCTGAATCTCGATCCTCGTAGTAGAACAGCTCTAAACTAGGAGGTTTGATGAGAAAAGCTGTTCCTAAAGCTCTCGTGCTCTTGCTGACCCTGTTCCTTTGGGGGTGCGGAGACTCCGAGCAGTATGTGCATACCGGCAATCTTCCCGGCCCGTCAGCCCGGGATCTGACTCTGAACTTCGTTTACAACGACGACGTCCTCAACCGTCTGCCCAGTACCGTGGCGTCCTACGACATCGAAGTTTATGCGAGCAACGGTACCCTGCTGCTCGAGCGTTCCACGAACCGGGTAGCCCAACTCACCCTCAACGGGATTTCGACCAACGCCTTTTTCTTGCGGGTGCTCTCGCTCGATGCCAACGGAGACGTTCTGGGCTACTCGGACTTCAGCGTAGCCGCAGGCGCCGCCTCGGTCGTCCTGCAGATCGACACCCTGCTCGACGGCGCCCCGCCGACCCCCGTCTTCAGCGACGCGGTGGGCGACCCCGTGCGCCTGGCTTTCCTGGTTCATCCGGAAGGGGCTCAGTCCGGAGCGGCCTTCTCTGTCTCCGTGGTGGCCCTCGATGCCACCGGACGACGAGTCAACGATGTCGAGGGTAGCGTGACGCTGGCCCTGAGTGGGGGCAGCAGCCTCTCCGGGACAACCACGCAGAGCTTCGACCAGAACGGCGTCGCTCAGTTCAACGGCCTCTCGGTGGCCGCGCCGGGAGCGGACTACTTCCTGACCGCCAGCACCAATGGGTTAAGCGCGGCGCGCAGCCTGACCTTTTCTATCGGTCAGGTCCCGCCGGCGACTCCCGTAGCCACGGCGCTGGACTTCACCACCGCCCCTGGCACGGCCACCGTCGGCCAGGCCATGGCCCCGGCCGTTCAGGTGACCGTGCGCGACCAGTTCGGGCAGACCTTCGACTCGGACAACACCAGTGTCACCCTGGCCCTGGCCACCAGCCCAACGCCACCGGCCGGTGGAGCCCTCGGCGGGACCTTGACCGCCACCACCGTGGATGGGGTCGCGACGTTCTCGAACCTTACCCTCTCGCAGGCGGGAACCTATCGCCTGACCGCATCGGCCACCGGTCTGCTGAGCGGCGCCAGCACCGATATCGTGGTTGGCAACCTGACCCCCACCAACCAGATTCACATCAGCAGTAATCTGACCGATGGCAACCAGGAAACGCCCGCCGTCACCGCGGACAGCAACGGTAACTTCGTCTTTGTCTGGGAAAGCTACAAGACCCCCCTGGGTCTGGATGGGATCTTCGCTCGCCGGATCGCTCCTAACGGCACCCCTATCAATCCTATCGTTGCGATCAGCAACGCTGAAGATCAGGCCGGCCTCGACCCTGTCGTCGCAGCCTTGCCCAACGCCGGCTTTGTCGTGGCTTGGATCCAGAGGGACCCTCAGTCGACGTTTGGAGACCAGGTTCTAGCACGCGCCTTTGATGCCAACAATCAACCTCTCGGTAGCGAGATCGTCATATCTGATGCTCCCGAAGTTGAAATCGAGAGTCTCGCTATCGCCTCGGACTCCTCGGGACGCTTCGTAGCGACCTGGGCCGCGCGAGACGGGAACTCCGACGAACAAACTGTTCAGGCTCGACGCTACGACTCGAACCAGCAACCGCTTGGGGTGGCGTTCCTGGTCAACTCGGAAGACTTTGACCAATACATGACCTCAGTGGCGGTCAATCCTGACGGAAGCTTCGCCATCGTGTGGGTACGCTACGATAGCGCCAATGACTTAGGTCTGATCTTTGGACAGCGGTATCTCGCTGACGGTACGCCCAATGGGACGGCCTTCGAGATCAGCGAGGAGAGCGGCGGGGACCGCTTCAACCCCAGGGTCGGCTCTGCTCAAGACGGGCGCCTGGTCGTCGTGTACGAACGGAGCGCCAACGACACTCTCGATGAGAACGAAGGCGTCGCTGCTCGCCTGGTAAGCGCGTCCGGCATCCCCCAGGGGACGGAACTGCTCCTGGTGCCGGGCACGGACACCGCAGACTACGACCACCCCGACGTAGCCGTGGCCCCTGACGGTAGCTTCACCGTCTCCTGGTCCTTCCAGCCTGACGGAGCCCCCGACTGGGTTCAACTGTCTCGCTACACCGCCAGCGGCACGCTGATCGGTAGCGTGGCGCGCGCCGGCAACAGCGCCTCCGGAGACGAAGACGACTCGCGGGTGGCGCTGAACGCTCAGGGCGTCGCTGCGGTCGTATGGAACCAGGATGACATCGACGGAGACGAGGCTGGCGTCTATGCCAGCCTCTTCCCTACCGGTACGCCCTAAAACGACCGCCCAGGCCTCCATTTCGCCTGGAGGCCTTTTTTCGTGTAGGTCGGACAGGCGCAAAGCGCCAGAGACTAGGCAGCCTTCTGCAGAGCGGATCCGACGCGTCAAGGGAGAGCCCAAAGCACATCAGGGCTACCCGGCCTGCCCCACGCCCTCGTGGTTTACAGCTGGCGAATGACGCGGAGCGCGTACTGGGGGACCCAGCGGTCATGCTCGGTTTTGGCCACGCCGGCTCCGACCTGGATCATCGACGACTCGCTGAGCGACCAGTGAAGCTGTGGAGTGACCTCGAACTGCTCGAGCAGGTCGCGACCGGTGAAGGCCCAGTTCACTTCGAGCCCGGTGGTGATCGACTCGGTAGTGTCGTGGAACAGGGTCAGGTTCTGCAGCCCTCGCCACTCGTTCGATTCCGGGCCTCCCACCACGGCCTGGGCTCCCGTCATGGACATCAAGCTCCACTTGTCGTTGAAGCGGTAGCCGAACAGGTAGAGCGCGCTGAGCGAGGTCTGGTAGTCGGCGTTGGCTCCGATTTCGGTCAGCAGTTGGATACCGTGCACGGCTTTGGCGTCATGGCCCATGCGGAACTGCAGCCCCAGCTTGGTCGAGTCGTAGCGCGAGTTGGCGAAGGGGAACTCGAACTCGATAGCCACGCCGTCGGCGATGGCCCATTCGACCTCGGGCGCCCAGTGCAGCTTGCTGCCCCGCGATATTACCCCCAGAGTGTTGACCTCGATCTCACCTCTTTTAGCGTGCAGAGGGCGCATCAGGTCGAACAGCAGCGGTTCGGGGATGTGGGGAATCGGAACCTCGTCCTCCTCCTCTTCAACCTCCCCTTCCCCCTCGGTCTCTACCACTTCGACGGGAGCTAGCGCCGTCGGCAGGGCGACGGCCGGAGGGACGGACAGGAAGAGCAAAACACCAGACAAGAGGGCCGCCTTGAGCGGTCCCAGCAACATGGAACGAAGGGGAGCGGGAAGCGTAAACATCGGCCCCAAGATAGGCGGAATCGCCTTGTCACGGTATAAAGAAGCTGCAAAGCCCGACCATACGGCTTCTTAACTCTCGCCCGGGCTTTCAGCGCGCTTTCAGAGCCAACGTCTACATTAAGGCCATTCCCACCGATCGCTAGGAGAGTTTTGTGAACGTTTCGTCGTCTGGATACACCGCCCGAGTCGGCAACCGCACGTATCCCGTACCGGAGAAGAACGCGGGTCAGGCCGCAGCTTATGACAGTAACGGCGACAAGCGCGTCACCCTGGCCGAGATCAAGGCCAACATCGGTGGGCTTCCCGACGGTATGACGATCAACAAGGGCGACTTTGCGGTAGAAATCCGTCAGGGGATGCTGGAACAGCCGTCCCCCCACGTCGACCACTATCCGTCCTCGGACGAGATCGACGCTCGCCTCAAAGAGATGGCTCAAGCTCATCCCGACAAGGCCCGTCTGGTCACCATCGGACAATCCGAATCGGGTCGTGACATTCAGGCTCTTCACGTTTCGAACAACGTCAACTCGGCAGACACGTCCGAGAAGCCCAGCGTCATCGTGACCGGCAACGTCCACGCCCGCGAGTGGACCACCAACGGCGCGGTCTCCGGCGCCGCCGAGCGTCTTTTGAACGGAGCCGCCCCCGAAGCGCTGGAAAATCTCGAAGTCTGGTTCGTTCCCAACGTCAATCCGGACGGCTACGACCACTCTCGCAACGTGGATCCGATGTGGCGGAAGAATACCAGCCGTGACTCGAGCGGCGAGATCGTGGGCGTCGACCTGAACCGCAACTTCCCGTTCAACTACCGCACCGAAGGCGACACCAAGCGATCCAGCCAGGACGACCTGGGAGCCAGCGACAACCCTAACCTGATCACCTACCGCGGCCCCAGCCCTCTGTCCGAGAAGGAGAGTCAGGTCGTCAAGGGGCTGATCGACCAGGAGAGCGACGCCATCGGACTTCTCGACGTGCACGGATTCGGCAACATGCTGCTGATCAGCGAGGGGAAATTCGATGTCTCCCGCGCCGAATACGACGGCATCGCGAGCGCCATGAATAAGGCGATGCCGCGCGTCGACTACGCTGTCCTCACCGACGCGGACCTGTATCCCACCACGGGCGGACTATCCACTTACGCCGACTCCCAAGGATTGGTCGGTGTGACGCTCGAGATGGGAACCTCGTTCCAGCCCTCTCCCGAGCGCGGCGACCGCTCGATCAACCAGGCTGCCGAAGGCATTGTCGAATTCGTGCGTCAGATGGAGAAACGCGCGGGCGAACTGGCCTGACGGCGTGGCGCGGAGGCCAAGTCGAGGCAACATAGTTGTAAAAGAAAAGGACCGCCCGATAGCGGTCCTTTCTCTTCCCGACGAGCCGGCGCTGAAAGGTCAGGTCAAACGGTCGTTGGCTCGAGCACCCACTTGCGCCCCTTCTTGACCTTGAAGGCGTTCGACACCAGGTCGCTGTTGATCCCCGCCGGCACTTCACCAGTGGTGGCGTAGACGTAGAGCGCGGCTTGAAAGATCTGACTCAGGCAGGAGCTGAGAACCGAGGCGGCCAGCATCAAGACCAGCGAGAGCCCTCCACCTACCTTCAGCGGCATCGCGGTGTCCATGGAGATGCTCAGCGCCACCGAGCCGACCAGGGAGAAGAAAAGCGTCCAGGCCACCAGGGTTGTGATGATACTGAATCCCAGGTAGGCTCCCAGCGACTCGCCCCAGGTCTTCTTGATGATCTCTCCCGAACGCTTGAAGGCCTGAACCGGTCCGACCTTCTCGAAGATCATGACAGGGATAGCGAAGAAGCTGACCACGGCGAAGGCGCCGCCAAGAACGCGCGCTATCAGCATACCGATAATCCCCAGGCTCTCTTCGAGCTGGCGCATCACGAAGCTGACCACCCCTCCGACCGCTGCCCAGGAGAAGATCACTCCGAGATTCTCGACCCCGGCGCGGAATCCGTCGGCAAGCGTCGGGTCGCCGCCCTGAAAGCGGATCCTCGCGCACGAAAGCACGGCGACGTTGAAAAACAGAACGACGCTGTAGATCACGAACGAGTAGCCCAGCCCCAGCAGAGTCAAGACGAGGTCAGAACTGTCCGTCGAGGAAGTCGAGTCGACGATCGCTATGGCGGGAAAGATAAACCCGACCGTGCAGAGCAGCGCGACCACGCCGCAAAGAACGGGAAAGAGCAACAGCTCCTTATCCTGTCGCAGAACTCCAAAACAGGCCTTGGTGAGCATCCAACTGGCTCGAAGTCGTCGAAACATACGCAACTACCCCCACGATTTTATTTCCTATAAAGGATAGGACAAATCTCTTCCGTTAGCAACTGCGAAAGATTCGACGACGCTATAAAGAAGCCATAAAGCTCCGCAGGGCGAAAAGAACAGGGTGATTGCCCCGTGACTGGAGTAGAGGACCCTATGTCGAACCACGAACCGTGGAGCTCGCCGCTGCCTCTCCCCTCCCCTTCCCTGGAGCCCAGCCCCTGGAGTCTGAGCCCCTCCACCCTACCGCTGCGGATGGCCAGCGCCCTGGGGCTGGTGGCCGCCGTCACCGTGGGGGCTCAGATTCTGGGGCCTCTGGTCTCCGAGGACAACGATATGTTGGCCCACCTGGGGGTGCTGGTGGTGGCCTCGCTGTACCTGGGCCGAGCCCCAGCCTGGCTAGCCTGCGGCGTCACCTTGCTCTCCCTGAGCTTCGGCCAGGGTCACTCTGGCTTTGCCGTGACCTCGAACGGACTGCAGTTCATCCTGTCGTTTGGAGTGTTCATTTTTACCGTCCACCAGGTCTCTCGGCTGGCCGACCAGGTGCGCTACGAGGCCTGGCGCTCGAAGCAGCGAGCCCAGCTCCTGGGCCTGTTCCAGGAGTTCAGCCAGAGCTGTTCCCAGGAGACCTCTCGCCAGGGGGTGACCCGCCTGCTGGAAGAGTTCAGCGCGCAGCACCCAGGCTTACGAAACGAGGCCGATGAGCCGCAGCAACAGCTTTGGCACAGTGTGAAGGCCGAACTGCAGCGCTCTGCCGAACGCGCCCTGGCCCGAATCGAACGTACCGAGGTGGGAGAGAAAGCGGCGGTTCTGGAAGCCACCCAGGCCCTGCAGTCGACCCTGATCAACTCGCTATCCCACGACCTGCAAACCCCCTTAGCCTCGGTCCTGGGCTCGTTCGAGATGCTGAAGGACCCGGACCTCCGGCTGGACCCGGCCACCCGGCAGCAGCTGGCCGACATCGGCTACTCTCAGACCAACCGGCTGCTCAGTCTGGTGCGCAACATGATCAACCTGGCCAAGCTGGAAGGCGGAGGGATCCGGTTGGAGCTGTCGCCGGTCGAACTATCCAGCGTGATCGAGGCGGCTCGCCAGCGCTTTGACCCCCGGTTGGCCCAGAGAGTGAGTGTCGAAGGCCTTGCGGAAAGCTCTCGCCCTTGCCTGGCCTGGGGCGACCGCACGCTGCTGACCCAGATCGTCTTCAACCTGCTCGACAACGCCCTGAAGTTCAGCCCCGGAGAACAGCCCGTCACGGTGCGTCTCGAACCCGGTTCCGAAAGCCTGTCGCTCTCGGTCCAGGATGCCGGTTGCGGGATCGAAAGCGAGGACATGGAGCGGATCTTCGACCGCTTCTATCGAGGCGCGACCCCAACTCAGATCCCCGGTTCTGGACTGGGGCTGCACCTCTGCCAGGGACTGGTCCAGCTTCACGGCGGTCGAATCGCCGTCTCCTCGACCGTCGGACAAGGAGCGACCTTTACCCTGACCCTACCACGCCATAGCGAAACGGAGCACAGCGTATGAACTCTCTCCCTCAGGGACCGATCCTGATTGTCGACGACGACTTCTCCCTGCGTCAGTTCTTGAAGATCAGCCTGAACGCCAACGGCTACCAAACCGTCGAGGCGGCCGACGGCACCACGGCGCTGGAGCTGGCTCATCAGTGCCGACCTTCGGCAGTCTTGCTGGACCTGGGGCTGCCAGACATCAGCGGTTTAGAGGTGACTCGACGCCTGCGTACCTGGACCTGGACCCCGATCATCGTGATCTCGGTGCGGGACGAGGACTCGGTCACCGTCGAGGCGCTGGACCTGGGAGCCGACGACTATCTGACCAAGCCGTTCCAGCTCAACGTGATGCTGGCGCGGCTGCGGGTGGCCTTGCGGCGGCGGGAGCCTAAAGAAGATGGTGGAGTGCTGAACTGCGGCGCTATCGCTTTGGACCAGGACCGTCGCTTGGTGACGGTGGCCGGCGCGCGGGTGGCCTTGACCCCGAACGAGTACGCTATTCTGGCTCAGCTGATGCTGCAGAAAGAGCGTCTGCTCACCCATCGCGAGCTACTGAGCAAAGTGTGGGGCGAAGAGTTCGCCCAGGAGACCCAACTGCTGCGGGTCCATATCTCGAACCTGCGCAAAAAGCTGGAGAGCTTCGACACGATTCCAGCCTACATTCAGAACGATCCCGGCGTCGGCTATCGGCTGGCTGCCTCACCGGATCGCGGGTAGTCGAAAACGTCGTCAAGAACATCCAGAAGCAAATCTAAAAGCAATTTTTCCCAAGGCTAAACTTTTTCTTGCCTTGCGGCTTCATGAAATGATATACCGTTATCATTAAATATGGAGACGAGGTTCCCTGTGAACCTGAATCTTAACTACGAACCCGATCCGGATGCTCAGGGCGCTTCCCTGGGAGCCAGCCTGCAGGTGTTCAACCTGTTCGACGACCGCTCGCTGGTCAACTTGTTCAGCGAATTTTCCGGCTCGCGCTTCGTGACCGGACGCCGCTTTCTGCTGGGGCTGAACGCACGGTTCTAGCCTTTGGAGAGCAACGCTTGAGTAGGCCTTATCGAATCCGTTCGATGAGGCTTTTTTGCGTGGCCGGTCGATGTTGCAAACTCTTTCAAGCCTCTCCAAAGTCTTGATTCACGTCTCAAATTAGCCTAGGCTAAACCAGATGCCGCATCGCCCCAATTATTTATGGTCGACCTTTAGGATCAGTCTCTCGCTTCTGCTGCTCATCGGAGGGCCGTTGCCAGCCCAGCAGCACGGCTATCCGGTCAACTCCCTTCCCGAGATCGAAAGGACCTCTCACGAGAGAGAGAACGACGACTCCTGGAAGGTGCTGGTCGTGTACATCGTGGACGTGCTCAGTAACGTGGACGGCGGCGTTCGTCGTCACGGCGAGACGCTGGGGAATCTCAACCTGGTGCTGGACTACGACGCTCCTTGGAACGGAGATTTTCACGCCTACCTTTTGGGCAACCACGGCGGCTCTTTCAGCCAGCACACGGGCGACTTCCAGACGGCCTCCCACATCGAAGCGCCGCCTTCGCTCCATCTGTTCGAAGCTTACTACTTGCAGAGATGGCTCGACGACCGCCTTTCTCTTCTGGTCGGCCTATACGCGGTCGACTCGGAGTTTGATGTCCGCGACAGCGCCAGCCTGTTCGTTCACAGTTCGCCTGGGACCGGTGGCGACCTGGGTCAGCTCGGGCTGCGCGGGCCGGCGATCTTTCCTGTCGGCGCGCTAGGAGGACGCCTGCGCTACCGGCAGGACGGCTGGTACGCCCAACTGGCTGCCGTGGAGGGGACGCCCGGGGATCTGGACGAGCCGTTCGGGACAAACTTTCGTCTGGACAAAAACGAGGGGCTTTTCCTGATCGGTGAGGTCGGGAAGGAGTGGGAGGACGAATACGGCTCGCTGGGCAAAGTCGCGCTGGGATCCTGGGGGTTCACCGCTCCGTTTGCAACCCACCGCTATCCCGAAACTCTTTCGGCCTCGAACCGCAGCGCCTACCTGAGCCTGGAAAAGGTCTTCCTGCGCGAAGAGGACGACCCGGCCCAGGGCCTGGCGGGCTATCTTCGACTAGGCGCTGCCGAAGGGCAGGTCAACCGTATCGAGACCTTTGTCGGCGCCGGGCTGGTCTATACCGGGGCTTTTTCCGGACGCGAGCACGACCGGTTGGGGCTGGCGTTGAATTCCGGATTCGCTGGAGAGGATTTTTTAGCTTCGGACAACTTCGACACGCATGAGACAGCCCTTGAGCTGGCCTATGCCTTCGCTGTCAGCGAGAACTTTTCGCTCCAGCCCGACCTGCAGTACATCATCAACCCGGGATTCGACCCTGAGCTGAAACCTTCGCTGGTGCTTGGGCTCAGGGCTGTGTTCCAACTCGAGGACGGCTAGCGAACTTTCCCCCTTAAGCCTTCGAGCGTAACCGGGTCGAAGCCGTTGGAAAGATAGGTGGTGCCCCGGTCGGACTCTAACCGGAACGGCAAGGTCGAGGCGGCCGCGACGAACTCTTCTGCGTCCTGGTCGCTGTCCCAGCGCAGCGCCCAGAGAAAAGCGAGTTTACCGGTCGAGGCGTGCTTGTAGACTCGGAAGCGGTCGCCGTTCCAGCCTTCGGCTGCCGAGACAAAGTCCGAGACGCGGTTCTGCTCCAGCACGATGCGAACGAGGAACTCTCCCCCGCTGTCTTCGGCCACGGTCTTCCAGGCGCCCACGGATTTGGGAAGTCCGCTCAGATCCGGGGTAGAGGGGGGAGTGGAGACATACAGGTAGCTTTCCGGATGCAGAATCTGCTCGGTCGAACTCGGCAGCATGCCGTAGGCCGAGTCGACCGCAGCCCAGTCCTCGGTAACGTGGCGCATTGCAGAGACAAAGCCGGCCCCGTTGAGGTACGGGAACATCAGCCCCTTTTGGAAGTAGAGCGGCGCGTTCGAGACCTCGGCGGTGCCGGGCAACGGGATCGGGAAGGTCACCATCATCCCTACCAGTTTGACCATCAGGGCGGCGTCGACGTAAGTCTTCTCTCCCATCTCTTTGGGCGGGGTCTTGTACTGGTGGTCGAACATGACGAAGCTAGCGTCGCCTTCGATCAGCGCCTGCACGGCCATCTGCTGGTCGGTCGACATGTCCTTGAGCCCTTCCCCGAACCGCTTGAGCACCGGGAAGTGCTGTCCGCCCAGGGCGTGGTCGAGTTCATGGATAGTCACGATAGCGACCTGGTCGCCGGCGGCCAGACCCGCTCGCGCCATCAGGCCCTGCGTGGCCCAGGAGGTGGCGCGCTGGCGAAAGTTCAGTCCGGCCGTGGTATCGACCAGAAAGAACTGGTCTTTGACGGGGTCGTAAACGCCAGCCACCTGCGAGGTGAACAGCTCTTCCATGAACGGAACCAGCCGAAAACTGTCGGGAACCAGGCCCAGCGCCTTGAGCTTGGCCTCTTCCTCGGCCACCTTGGAGGGAGGGTACTCCTTGGCCAACTGCTCCTTGAGCCAGGCCCGTAGCTGGTCCCGGTCTTTGACGTGCCAGGGGGTGAAGTAGAGAAACTTCAGGTTGCGGCGCTCTTCGAGTTCGACCATCAGGTCGTGCAGTGGGGCGTCGACCAGGGCGCTGCTCAGCGCGCCGAACTCTTCAAGCGCCTCGGGAATCAGATCGCTTCCGGGCGCCGTGCAGAGCTGGCGAGCCGCCTCCACAGCAGCCTCCCACCCCTCGACCTTGGGTTCAACCAGGGCGTGGCTGGGAGCCAGGCCCAGGCAGAGAGCTGCCAGCGCGGTCAGACAGCGGGAGCGCATACTAAGGCGTGTCATCAAATGCTAGGATTCTGAACGAGGCTTGCGAATCCTCGGCTCATGCCCCACAGCGATCCTTTTATGCAAGCCGCCATCGACGAAGCCCGGAAGGGAGCCGCCTCGGGCGGAATCCCGATCGGCAGCGTGCTGGTCAAGGACGGCCAGATCGTAGCCCGCGGCCATAACCAGAGAGTGCAGTTGGGCAACCCGATCCTGCACGCCGAGATCGACTGCCTGCAAAACGGCGGGCGTCTGGGAAGCTACAAGGGGACGACCCTGTACTCGACTCTGATGCCGTGCTACCTGTGCTCGGGCGCCACCGTGCAGTTCGAAATCCCCAAGGTGGTGGTCGGCGAATCGACCACCTTCCCCGGCGGGCGGGCCTTCCTGGAGCAGCACGGGGTCGAAGTCGTCTGCTACGAAGACGCCGAGTGCATCGAGATGATGCAGAGCTTTATCGCGAACAACCCCGAACTGTGGGCCGAAGACATCGGCGAGCTGTAGAGCGTTTAGACCCCGAGCTCTTCGGCCAGCTGGTCGCCGTAGGTCTCGAACAGGTCCCGATCGTCGTCTTCGGCTTCGACTTCGCGCACCACGCGCCAGCCGGTCGCCTGGTTCTCTAAGAACTCCTGGCGCAGCACGAAGTAGCCCTGATAGGCTTTGACCCACATGTAGGTGTCGTAGGCCTCGGAATCCGTGATAGGAGGCTGCAGGTTACGGGTTTTCACGATGTCGGCGCGACGACCGTCACCAAGAATGAAGAAATAGGCTCCGTCGGTCGCCACGAAGGTGACGACTTCGATGTCGCAGGTCTGTATAGTCAGGGGTTGTCTTCCGTTCGTCAGGTGGTTCCAGACGTCGACGTTGTCCGCGAGACGGTCGCCTCGGGCGGTAGGCCGTTCGACTGGTTCGAGCCTTGCTCGATATGAGGCGGCTGGGCAGCCGCTTCCCCCCCGGTGGCAGCCTTGTTCTGCTGCACCTTTGTGTAAATCTTATGTCCGACCTTGATGCCGAGCATGCCGATGGCGGCTACGGTCAGGGGCAGCCCTCCGACGACGGCGGCAGCCCCAATGGCCACGCCCGTTCCGATCTTGAGCAGCCCTTCGGTCGTCTTGCCCTTGGTCAGGTCTCGGACACCGAGTACCGTATCGACGCCGGCGTGGACCAGACCCAGGGGGGTCAGGGTGGTGGCCGCCGCCCCCGCTACCTGACCGACCACTTCGGATGTGGTCAGCATCCCGCCCATCACGGCGGCGGTGGCGGCGCTGCGGGTACCGACCGCGATGCCGCCGACGCCCTCGAGGATCTTCTCGGTGTTCTTCTCTTTGATGCCGTGCTTGAGCTCTTTGACGCCGTTGATCGTCAGCGGCACGGCCAGCAGACCTGCGCCAACGGTTCCCACGCCCAGCGCCACTTCCATGGCGGTGGACAGGTGGTGAGCCGCTTCGTGTCCGATGGTGGCCAGTTCGGCGGTGGTGGCATCAGCAGCCTCGGACGCCGTGGATAGGCCGTGCTGAGCGACTTCCGCGCCGTGGGCGGCGGCTTTGCTGGCCCCTTGAGCGGCCACTTTGGCACCGCCTTCGGCGGCGACCTTGGCTCCAACCTTGGCGGTCGATTCCGCCGCAGCCTTGGCTGTGCCGTGACTTACCGCCTCGGTAGCGACTTTGGCGGTGCTATGGCTGGCAGCCTCGCTGGCCACCTTGGCCGTTCCGTGTCCAACGGCCTCGGTGGCGCCGTGGCCGACCGCTTCGGTAGCCGCGTGATGAGCGTTGTGGCCCAACTTCTCGATGATCTCGGTGCCCATGTGGCCGCCCAGCAGTCCGTCTTCCTTGAAGCCGTGGCCGTGGCCGTGAGCCGCATGCCCGTGTCCGTCGTCGTGAGCTTTGGGGCTGTTGTTCAACGTTTAGGGAAGGTAGGTGTGGTCGTCGAGCACGGCGATGCTGCCGTTACTGTTGACCGCCACGTGCATCGAGTGATGGCCCCAGCCCTGGTCGACCTTGACGCTTTCGACCAGGTCGGCCATGTAGTCGCTGTTCGGCTCACGAAGCTTGACGGGAGCGGGGGACGGAGCGACCTCGGCCTGCGGCTGCGGGATGACGCCGTTGTTCTGCAGGTCCTGGACCATCAGGTCCATGTCGCTGCCCGGACGGGCGGTCCTTAGCGGCGCGGACGGAACGAAAGACTCGGCCTGCTCGACAGCGGGCTTCTCGGTGGGGAGAGCGGGCGCGGCCGTCGAGACACCCTTGTTAGCGATCGGGCTGAGCGCCGGGTTGAAGGTGTGATTTTTGAGCCTGAAGCTTGTATCCATGCCGTCTCTCCGAGGTGAACTAACCTATTCTACACAACCCTCCCCCGTCATGCTACTCCCACTCCGAGTGAAGTTGTCTAGATGATATAAAGGTTTACAACGACCGCCCGACGCTTTCCGCGACGGGGCCGAGCGCCTTGTACAGTTTCTCGAACCCTTCCAGCGTCATCGACTGGGGACCGTCCGAGACCGCTTCTTCGGGCTTCGGGTGGATCTCGACGATCAGGCCGTCGGCGCCGGCCGCGATAGCCGCCAGACACAGCGCCGGAACCAGTTCGCGATCGCCGGCGGCGTGCGACGGGTCGATGATCACGGGCAGGTGGGTCAACCGCTTGAGCACGGGCACGGCCGCGATGTCGAGCGTGTTGCGGGTCATCGTTTCGAAGGTGCGGATGCCGCGCTCGCACAGGGCGACCTGCTCATTCCCCTGGGCCAGCACGTACTCGGCCGAGAGCATGAACTCTTTGAGCGAGCTCATCATGCCGCGCTTGAGAAGGACCGGCACGCGGGCGCGCCCCACCTCTTGCAGCAGGGCAAAGTTCTGCATGTTACGGGCACCGATCTGGATCATGTCCGCGTACTGGGCCACGATCTCGACATCCGAAGGCTGGATGCATTCGGTCACGACCTTCAGGCCGTGGCGAGCGCGGGCCTGAGCCAGCAACTTGAGACCTTCTTCGCCCAGTCCCTGGAAGTCGTAGGGCGAGGTGCGCGGCTTATAAGCGCCGCCGCGAATCAGCGGCACGCCCAACTCCTTGAGCAGTTGGGCGACCTGGCCCAGTTGATCCGCGCTTTCCACAGCGCAGGGACCGGCGATCATAGTGATCTTCTCTCCACCCACCACCGCGCCGCCCACCTTGAACGAACTGGATTCGGGGCGGAACTCTCGAGAGGCCAGTTTGTAGGGGCTGCGAGAGACGAAGGCGGTCGAGACGCCGGGCAGATCGGCCAGTTCGGCCTTGAGCTCGTCTTCGCGAGGGGCGCCCATACAGCCCACCTGGGTCTGTTCATCCCCCCGAGACAAATAGGGCTTGAGCCCACGTTCCTCAATCCTTCTGAGGACGGCTCCGATCTCTTTGACGGAGGCCGATTTTTCCATAACGGCGATAAGCATGAACGCCTTTTCTGAGGGTGAGCGGTCGGTCCCTGGCGAAAGCGGCCCTCCAGGACAAAATAACCCCGAAAAATGGGACTTCGTCCGCTCCAACCGAGTCTCCCGGCCAGAACCGGGGCAGCTCACGGAATCTTCATCGACGTGTTCAAATCTTTAACACCATGTTCATCCCCAGGATCGCTGGCTTTTTTATAGTAGGAGTTGTGATGATCTCGTCCTTTAGCCCG
The DNA here is from genome assembly GCA_023447635.1 of Vulcanimicrobiota bacterium. GTDB lineage: Bacteria > Vulcanimicrobiota > Xenobia > Xenobiales > JADMJV01 > JAEXNA01. The sequence goes on from JAEXNA010000040.1 coordinate 51,414, forward strand.
CTCGGTTTCACCAATCCGGTCAACACCGCCAGCGGCGTCGCCAAACTGATCACGACGATCCCGCAGGCCGAGGCCACGGGGCCGTCCGAGAGCGTGAACCTGTCCGCCGGGTCCGCAGCAGCGGCCGCTCCTCTGGCTCAAGAGGCCCCCGGCCCGGCCAAGTTGCCCACCGCCTGGCACAAAGAGCAGATCATGTACTTCCCCCTGACCGACCGGTTCGCCGATGGGGACACCAGCAACAACTTCGCCGTCGACCGCAGCCACCCGGGCGGCTTCTGGGGCGGCGATCTGAAGGGGCTGACCGAAAAACTCGACTATATCCAGTCGCTGGGCGCCACCTCGATCTGGCTATCTCCGCTGGCCGACAACACCCAGGAGATGCGCCTGGGCGACTATCACGGCTACGGACACCACGGCTACTGGATCCGCGACCACTACGCGGTGGAAGAGCATCAGGGCAGCATGACCGATGCCAAAAAGCTGGTCGAAGAAGCCCACAAGCGGGGGCTGAAAGTGGTTCTGGACGTGGTGCTCAACCACGTCGGCCCCGACCACAGTTGGGTCACCGACCCGGACAAGAAGGATTGGTTCCACAACGCCGGCGGTATCGGCGACTGGAGCGACCCTCGTCAAGTCGAACGAGGCGACCTGGGCGGCCTGCCCGACCTGAACCAGGAGAACCCCGAGGTTCACAAATATCTGGTCGACAACACCCTGTGGTGGATCAACGAAGTCGGGGTCGACGGCATCCGCCTCGACGCGGTCAAGCACGTGAGCCACGACTTCTGGTCGAAGTTTATCCCCGAGGTCAAAGAGAAGTCCGGCAAAGACGACCTGTTCGTGATGGGCGAGGCGTTCCACGGCGACCCCAACGTCGTCGCCTCCTACCAGCGAGCCGGCATCGACTACCTTTTCGACCTGCCGCTGTATTACACCATGCGAGAAACCTTCGGGCAGGGGCAGAGCATGAAGCGCGTGGCCGAGCGACTGAGCCAGGACGGCGTCTACGACGACGCCTCGAAACTGGTCACCGTGCTGGACAACCACGACCTTCCGCGCTTCCTTTCCACCGCCAGCAAGAACGCTCCCGGCGAAGGCGATCAGCGGCTGAAACAGGCCGTTGCCTTCCAGATGACGGTGCGCGGCGTGCCTTCGGTTTACTACGGCACCGAGGCCGGGTTCTCGGGTGGAGAAGACCCGCACAACCGCGAGATGATGGAGTTCGACACCCGTCCCGACCTGAAGTCGCACATGCAGAAACTGACCCATCTGCGCAACGGGTCCGAGGCGCTGCAGCACGGTGCCCAGCGCGAGATGTGGGTCGACGACGCGGTCTACGCCTTCAGCCGGGCCACCGAAAAAGAAGAAGTGATCGCTGTCTTCCACAACGGCACCCAGCCCAGCCATCGCGGTATCCCGCTGCGCTCCGAGAGCAACCTGCGCGACGGCACGGTGCTGGTCGACGCCCTGAGCGGCAAAGAGTTCACCGTGCGCGATGGACGTCTCGAGGTGCCGCTCGAGCCGCTGACCCCGCTGGTCTTGACCGTTAAGCCTTAGAACCGCCTTCTCGACGATCCCGCAAAAAAAAGAGCCCGATCTCTCGGGCTCTTTTTTCGCCTATGTCGGTCGGCTTAGACGGCGGCGGGACGGGTTGCTTCCACCAGCGGGGCCAGGAAGTCGCGAACCGCTTCCCTGATCGGCTGACCGGCCTCGTGCGCCTTGCCGATCGCCTCGATCAGCGCGGTGCCGACGATCACTCCGTCAGCGCCCGCTTCCAGCATGGCCGGCACCTGCTCGGACGAGCGGATACCGAAGCCAACCAGAACCGGCACCGTGCTGTCGCGTTTGGCATCAGCGATAAGCGTCGACAGTTCGTCGCTCATCGCTGTGGTGCCGCCGGTCACGCCGCGCACCGCCACCAGGTAGAGAAACCCCTGGGCCTGCTTAGCTACCTCGACCCGACGAGCGGCGGCGCTGGTCGGGGCCAGAAAGCTGACCAGTTCCAGGCCGTGGCGGGCGCAAGTCTCGGCCACCGGTTCCGACTCTTCGAAAGACAGGTCGGGTACGATCAGCCCCTTGCCTCCGGCCTCGGCCAGACGCCGGCAGAACTCGTCGAGCCCGGCGTGAAAGACCAGATTGGCGTAGGTCATACAGACGGCGGGTACGCCCGTCGCCTCGGTGGCCTTGCGGGTCAACTCGAAGCAGCGGTCGACCGTCATGCCGGCGTCGAGCGCCTGGGACGAAGAGTGCTGAATGACTGGACCGTCCGCAATCGGATCCGAGAACGGGAACCCGACCTCAAAAAACGGGCATCCGGCCTCGACCAGGCCCTGAACCGACTCGATGAAGCCGTCTTCGCTGGGCCAGCCACAGGTCAGGTAAGGAACGACGGCGGGATAGCTCTCACGAATTCCGATCATGCCTGGCCTCCTGCGGTCAGTCGCTCGACTTCGGCGACGTCTTTGTCGCCCCGGCCGGAGCAGCAGATCACCCAGTCGCCTTCGCCGGGATAGTTCCTGGCGTTGCGAGCGCCCCAGGCGATCGCGTGCGAGGTCTCTAAAGCGGCGATGATCCCTTCACAGCGGGCAACCTGGGCAAATGCATCCAGCGCCTCCGCGTCCGAGACCGACTCGTAAGAGACCCGATCGCTGTCCTTCCAGTGCGAGTGCTCTGGCCCGACGCCGGGGTAGTCCAGTCCGGCCGACAGCGAGTGGGTCTCACTGACCTGGCCGTCCCTTTGCAAAAGATAGGTGCGCGCTCCGTGCAGCACTCCAGGCTGGCCGGCCGAAAGCGAGCGGCAGTGCTCGCCGATCTCCTCCCCTCGGCCTCCGGCCTCGACCCCCACCAGTTTCACCGAAGGGTGCTCCAGGAACGGGTAAAAGGCTCCCGCCGCGTTCGATCCTCCCCCCACACAGGCGATGACCCGTGAGGGAAGATGGCCCAACTGCTCGTGAGCTTCCATCCCGATGACGGACTGGAAATCGCGCACCATCATGGGGAACGGGTGGGGACCCACCACCGATCCGATGATGTAGTGAGTGTTTTCGACCGAGGCCACCCAGTCGCGCAGGGCGGCGTTGGTGGCGTCTTTCAGAGTTTTGGCTCCGGATTCGACCGGCACCACCTCGGCCCCCAGCAGCTTCATCCGGTAGACGTTGAGCGCCTGACGGCGGACATCTTCGGCCCCCATGTAGACGGTACAGGGGAGGTTGAAGCGGGCGCACACGGTGGCCGTGGCCACGCCGTGCTGGCCTGCCCCGGTCTCGGCGATGATGCGGATCTTGCCCAGCCGTTTGGCCAGCAGCACCTGACCCAGGCAGTTGTTCAGTTTGTGCGACCCGGTGTGGTTCAGGTCTTCGCGCTTCAGCCAGACGCGAACGCCTTCCGCGCCCCAGGCCTTTTCTAAACCGGCGGCCCGGGTCAGCGGCGTTGGACGCCCGGAGAACTCGGTCAGCTCTCGGCGAAGCTCGGCCTGAAAGACGGGGTCGTCTTTGGTCTGACGGTACTGCTCTTCCAGCACCACCAGGGCGCTATGCAGCGTCTCGGGGACAAAGCGCCCCCCGTAATCTCCGAAACGGCCACGCGCGTCGGGCCATTGGGTCAGGGTTTCCATGTTCACCTCTGTGGGGTTGTCGTCGACGCGGTCGTTCTAGAGCCGCGCCGCCGCGAAAAACTGTCGTAACTTGTCCGGGTCTTTACGGCCCGGCTCGGCCTCGACCCCGCTGGCCACATCCAGGCCGTGCAGCGAAGGCAGCTGACGAGCGTCTGCCACGTTGGCCGAGGTGAGTCCTCCAGCCAGAAAGGTGGGCGCGGGAAAGTCGCGGCCCTGCAGGTAGCTCCAGGGGAAGGTTCGTCCCGTGCCGCCGGCCACGCCGTCCTGATAGCTGTCGAGCAGAAACGCCCCGACCCGCCCGGCATAGCTGTCGACCGCTTCGAGGTCGCCGCTCTGGCGGATACGCAGCGCTTTCCAGACTCGCCGTCCGTAGCGAGCGCAAAACTCGGGACTTTCCGAGCCGTGAAGCTGGACTCGGTCGACCAGGCTCAGAGCGCGGTCGACCTGGGTGGGCTGAGGGTCGACCATGACGGCCACAGAGAGCACCGAGGTGGGAAGGGCACTGACCAGACGGCCCAACTGGTCCCAATCGACCCGGCGAGGGCTGGAGGCCAGGATAAAGCCACAGATATCGGCCCCCAGCTCACAGGCCAGGGCCACGTCTTCCGGCCTGGTGAGGCCACAAATCTTGATCTTCAATCTTGCAGTTTTTCTAGCGTGGCGGGATCAGCCTGGGCGTCTCTTAGCTGTTCGGCCAGAGCGGACAGCTCTCGGGCCTGCTCCAGGGTCATCACCGAGCCCAGCTTTTTGACCCCGGCCAGGGCGTCGACCATAGCGATCACCGCCAGAACCAGCGCCAGGCCGATCACGGCGACCCAGTAGTAGAACAGGCGAATCACCTGATCGGGGTCGGCGGCTCCTGGCTCGGGAAGGCGGCCGAAGAAGATCAAGGCGCTCATGGTCAGGAGTAGGGCCGAGCCTACGGCGCGTCTCAGTAGGCGGGCCAGGTCGGGACGACCGGCCAGCATGTCGGCGCTGCCTCGGAACGAGCTGCGATAGTGTCGCCACTCGGAGAGAAGGAAGGAGAGGGCCCCCGCGGCGAGTGCCACAGAGAAAGCTTTGACCAGAAGCAGGGCGTCCACGGATAAACCCTACCCCGCTCCTCCCGGAAAGTCAATCAACTGCGGGTTTAGGCGGGCCGGAAAGGTTATTGGGGATCGCAAAGGCCCACCCTCGGATCCGAGGGTGGGCCTATGGGGAGAACTTAGTCTTCGTGGTTCCAGATCCGCTGAGTGGCCTTTTCGACCCGCTGAGGGACGGCGATGTCGAACGGTAGACCGTCCTTGGCGGCGATTTCTCGAGCCACGATGTAGGGGAGCTTGGTGTTGAACTCCATGATCAGGGGCAGAAGCTCGCGCATCTGCTCATAAGCCAGCTTCGAGATCGACTCTTTGCCGACCACCAGACCGAACGTCTTCATCGCGGTCAGCGAGGCTGACATCAGGTTCAGCGCGGTGTAGGTGTCGCGGATGGCGCGAGACGCCTCGTCGGACCGGATACTGTTGTAGACGCCGGCGACGTTACCCAGGAAGCGAGTGAACAGAGCTTTCATCGAGGTGCGGGTCTCGGCGTCCTGAGCCTCGGCCATGGCCTCGAGCTGCCCCACGTGGCGGGTCAGCATCTCTTTGGTCTTCGAGAGCAGCCCCAGCGCCTCGATGTCCTTCTTGACCTCGTCGACTTCGATCTGCTTTTCGACGGCGTCGAGAATGTGCTTCTCGAGGGCGGCCATGTCGCTGAGGTGTTGTTTGGTTTCAGACTGAATGTCGGATGCGGTTGCCATAGGAAATGATGTCCTTTCGTTAAGAGCGAATCGCTCATTGTTGTCAGACATCACGGTAGCCGAGACGGGAGGCTGCCGAAATCACGCCTCTGGGTGGAGGTTGCCCCCCTCGGAGTATAAGACGAGCCGAAGGTAGAGGTCACCACCTTCGGCTCGGGTCGTTCGGGGGGAGGGATGGGGGGAGGGGCTACGCAGGCTGTACCCGGAACACTTTGATCGGTTCGCGGCGGCCGCGCACGAACAGCGAGCGCAGATGCTCGGCCTGCAGGTTCGCGGCCAGGCAGTCTTCGCTGACCAGGGTGTCGTCGGGAAGCTTGCGGGAGAGACGCTCGAGGCGAGCCGCTCCGTGCATCAATTCCTGCTTGGCGACCTCTTCCCAGGAGTCGCCCGACTTGCGCTGGGGCAGTTCGCCCCCGAAGACGCCGGCCGAGACGGTGGGCACCACTTCTAAGGAGTAGCGGTTCAGGACGGCGCCGACCCGGGTGCGCATGTGGGCCACGGAGTGGACCGCGCGCGACCCGTGGTCGTCGCCGCAGAAGGCGGCCCCGACGCGGGTGCCGTAGCGGTCCAGGACGCGACCGTCGTGCTGGCGCACCGACTCTTCCAAATTTTCCACGAGTTCGGCTTCGAGTTCGGTGGCCTCCAGCGGGTTGCGTCCGCGGGTCAGCAGGCCGAACGCGGGCACGTCGGCGGTCAGCACCGAGACGGGAGCGCCGGGAGCCGGCTCCATGGTGGGAGCAGCTACGGCCTTGGGCAGAGCCTGAGGCAGACCCACGCCGCCCTGGACCCGTACGGGGGGCGTATCCATGGTGGTCAGTTCGCCGCGCAGCACCTTGCGCAGGTTCTGGATCTGCTCCTTGAGCAGGCGGGCGTTCGACGGGCGCTGGTCGGCCTGCTTGGCCATCAGCCGCAGGATCAGACGCTCGAGTTCGGGATGAATGTCGGGGTTGTGAGTGCGCGGGCTGCGAGGCTCTTCATGCACGTGCATGTAGAGGATCGAGGCCGGGTCGTCAGCGGTGAAGGGGGTCCGTCCGCAGACCGCTTCGTACAGGATCACTCCCAGCGAGTACAGGTCGCTGCGCTCGTCGGCGGGGCGGCCGGAAGCCTGCTCGGGAGCCATGTAGGAACAGGTGCCGAGGGCCGAACCGGAACGGGTCAGGTGCGAGATTTCGGGCAGGCGCACTCGCGCCAGGCCGAAGTCGAGCACCTTCACCACATCGGCCCCGGCGGTCGGGGTCACGATGACGATGTTGTCCGGCTTGATGTCACGGTGCACGATGCTGCGGTCGTGGGCGTGGGCCAGGGCATCGCAAAGCTGCGTCATGACCTGCAGCAGGCGGTCCACCGTGGGCTTCTCGCGACGCACGAAACGACGCATGGAGACGCCGTCGACGAGCTCCATGACCATGTACGGTCGGGTCTCGTCGTAGAACTTCAGGATCCGCACGATATTATCGTGGTCCAGCATCCCTGCGGCGCGAGCTTCGCGTGCAAAACGACGACGCGCGTGACGCGATTCGCTGAGATCCTTTCTCAGAATTTTGATCGCCACGGATCGTCGAGATTGGAGATCCAGGGCCCGGTAAACCGAACCCATGCCTCCTTCACCTAGTTTGCCTTCGAGTTGAAAGCGACCGCCCAAGACCTTTTTTGACATAGCCCAGCGATGTTCCGTGAAAAAATAGAATATCCTTCAAGACAGAGAGCAATCGAAAGGGCAATCCGAAATCCGTTCGCCCCCTGGGAACCGAGCCCGCGTCCTGCCGTTCCTCGGTCGAGGTCACCGGTCTCACCCTCCAACCTTTCCTCTCCCCCATCCTCCCCCTATAATGGAGTATGCGTATTTCCAAGAAGCGGCTCGTTGTGACCGCCGCCTTACTGGCGTTGCCCGTGTTTGCCGCCGCCCCCAAACATCTCTCCGTCCTGATCGGAGGGGTCGCGCTCGATGGGAAGGCGCTCTGGTATGACAATCAAGTCTACGTCCCGCTCGAGTCGGTCTCCAGAGCCGTAGGAGGACGCTACAGCTACGACGCCGAGAGCGGGGTCGCCACGGTGACCACGGGACCCGTCGCACCGGCCCTTCCCCCCAACGCCCGCCCCTTTTTGAAGGCCATCGAGGCGCGCTCGTTCTCGACCGGAGACAACCTCAAGGTTCTGGCCACGGTGGTCAACTCGGGGTCAGCCCCGGCCCGAGACATTGAAATCACCTGTACCTTCGAAAGCGGCTACCTGGGAGAGATCAACGCCTCGGTGGCTACCCTCCCCGAACTGGCGCCGGGCCAACAAAAAACCGTCGAATTCTGGCTCTACGAGCAGCGCCTTCCCGACGCGACGGGCGGACGGCCTTACGCCCAGCCGATGGTCGCCCCAGGCAGCTATCTCGCTCGCGGTAACGACTACGTCTACCTGAACGGGAACTGGGCCCGGGTGACCCACAATCTTCAGTTCCGCTTTCTCAATCCGGATAACACTTACAAGAACTAGAAGACCAGGTTTCTTGAAAAAAATTTCTCCTGGCCAGAAGGTGGAGAAGGATTCCTCTGTTCATGTTAGAATTTTTTTCACACATCTTTGAAAAGAGGCAGAGCTTCTAGCGTGAAACGCGCGGTTTATCCTGGCAGCTTCGATCCGGTGACCAATGGGCACCTGGATATCATTACGCGTGCCAGTCATCTGGTCGACGAACTCATCGTGGCGGTGATCGTCAACCCGGCCAAGGATCCCCTGTTCACCCTCGAGGAACGACAGGAACTGCTAGGACAGGTTTGCGCCGGCCTGCCCAACGTGCGAGTCACGACCTTCAGCGGACTGCTGGTGCACTACCTCGACACCGTCGACACCCACGTGATCATCAAAGGGCTGCGCGCCATCTCGGACTTCGAGTCCGAGTTTCAGATGGCGGCGTTGAACTCTAGCCTCGACGAAAACGTCGAGACGGTGTTCATGATGACAGCCATCGAGAACGCTTTCTTAAGCTCGAGCATGGTTCGCCAGATCGCTCGACTGCGCGGCCCCGTCACCCATATGGTGCCGGCCGCCGTCAATCAAAGATTGGTCGAAAAGTACGGAACGCCCCTGGAAGCCCGCCCGGCTTCGCACTGACAACGTCATCTCGGAGGAAAGAACATGAATGTTTTCCACGCACTCGATTCGATGGAAGAAGCCCTCAACGAAGGCAAGCCGCTGCCCTGGCCCATGCAATCTCGCACCGTGGTCGACAAGGATAAGTTCCAGAAGCTGATTTCGCGCACCAGAGAGAGCCTGCCCGAAGAAGTGCATCAGGCCCGCTGGATCTCTCGCGAGACCCGCCGCATCGCCGAAGAGACCAAGGGCAAGGCCGACCGCGTGGTCAAAGACGCCCAGAGCAAAGCTCGGGAGATCTTGACCAAGGCCGAGACCGAGACCACTCGTCGTGTTCAGAACGAAGAGGTCGTGGTGCTGGCCAAGCGCGAAGCCGAGGAGATCCTGGCTCGGGCTCGCCAGGAGGCCGCTCGACTGGTCGCCGAGGGCGAAGCGCTGGGCGAAAAGAAACGCCAGGCCGCCGAAAAGGTCGCCCGGGAAACCCGAGAAGACGCCGACCGCTACGCGATGCGCGTGCTGGGTGGGATGGAGAGCGAACTGTCCAAGATCCTCAACATCGTCAAACAGGGCCAGGAATCGCTGCACGACCACGACGAGTAGTCCACAATGCTCAGCTTGGGGGGCGGGATTCTCGTTCGAAGCGGGAGAAATCTTCGGGAGTGACTCGGCGCTTCTTCGACCAGCCCGTCCCTATCCGCATCTTGCGGGGGACCTTGCTGGCGCTGCTTTTGGCGGGGCTAGCCTACCTCACTCCCACGCCCTACATGTTAGAGGCGCCTGGCCGAACGGTGTCGGCGAGCGAGATGCTGCGCATCGACGACGCCAAGGCCCATCCGGTCCACGGTCGTTTTCTGATGACGACCGTCCTGGCCGAACCGGCCACCGTTCTTCTCTGCGTTTACGGGCTGCTCGATCCGGCGGCCACCCTGACCCGACCCGAGGCAAAGCCGAAAGCGGGAGAGCATGCCCAGTCGCCCTCTAGCGATGCCGGCCAGATGGAACTGAGTCAGATGTTCTCGACCAGGGTCGCCCTGGAAGCTCTCGGCTACCCCTTGAAAGGCCACTTTCTGGGACTCCGGGTGCTGGGGCTTCTGCCCGACTCGCCGAACGCCGGAAAACTCGAGCCGGGCGACCTGCTGGTCGCTATTGAGGATAAAGCGCCTCCAAGCATGCATGACCTTCGCACCGTTCTGGACCAAAAAGAGCCTCAGCAGACCATGCAAACCCGAGTTCAGCGAGGAGACAGCGAGATCGACCTCCCTCTGACGGTCGCCCTGCTGGGAGGCCAGACTCGGGTGGGGGCGGCCCTGAGACCCGAATTTAGCCAGATCGAACTGCCCGTGAAGATCGAGTTCCTCAGCAGCAATACCAGCGGCGCTTCGGCCGGGCTGGTCTTCGCTCTCCAGATCTACGACCAGCTCAGCCCTCGCGACCTGGCTCGCGGTCGTATCATCGCGGCGACCGGGACCCTGGACCCCAGGGGACAGGTGGGAGGGATTGAGGGGATCTCCTATAAGCTGGTTTCGGTAGAGCGGGCTGGGGCGGAAATCTTTCTTGTTCCCCAGGAGAATTACGAGGAGATCAAGACCATTCCGACCAGCGTGAAGATTATCCCGGTCAGCACCTTTCAAGAGGCCCTCGATGCGCTGGACTAGACGCGCCGCCACGCTACTGCTGGGACTTGGCCTGAGTGGGGCAGCCCTGGCGCAGGACGTCACCGTGACGGGCAGCCCCGCCTCCTCGAGCTTTCTGCGCGAGGTTCTGGGCTCTCGCGGCTGGACCGAGTTCCCCGCGCGCCCGCTGGCCCCGGGCCAAAGCTGGAAAGACAGCTCCGGACGTCGGGTGGTGAACCTGGACTGGACGGCCCCGGCGCCCGCGGTGGCCGCCCTCTCGGACCATCCCGAGGACGTCGACCGACGCGGCCTGCTGTTTTCTGGCGGGCTGACGACCAACCGCCCGATTCGCTTTCAGTACTACCATCTGGGTTCGCTACACGGCGCCTCGCCCCAGTTGGCCCTTCTGGTCAGCAACCCCGGCTCCTCGGCGGCGCGCCTTCACCTGAGCCAGGCGGCCGGAACTCCGTCGGGCGACTACTTCAAGACCGGGCACGGCAACAACGTCGCCTGGTTCCAGGCGACCCTGGCCAATCAGGGCGAATTCTTGGACTTTGCCCCGGGCGAAAGCCGTATCGTTTTCCGTCAGCCCATGCCGCTGGAGCGGGTCGTCAGCGGGACCTTAGGGCTAAGTCAAACCGAGGGGCCTCCCCTGCAGTTTGGACTGCTAGCCTTACCCGACGCCAACGAACCGCCGTCCTGGAATAATCTGCTCAAAGACGGCGACGTCCACTCGCGAGGCTTCTACCCGGTGGCCACCCAGCGGCTGCGCCGGCGGCACACGGTGGGAGCCGGGGAGACTCGAGTGGCGGTGGGGGCGCTGCGCCAGGAGACGTTTTCCGGAGTCCGCGAGCTTCGTGGCGACTACGGGGTGCTCTACGACGTGGAGCTTGAACTGGCCAACCCCACCTCTGAGCCGGTCGACCTGAGCCTGCTGTTCCAACCTCGAGGGGGAGCCGCCACCGGAACCTTCCTATGGGACGAACGGGTGGTCGAGGTGCCCCGTACCGACGCCTTCGCCGAAGCGCCCCTGGGCAAGGTCACGCTGGCCGCCGGAGAGACCAAAGTGGTCAAGCTTCAGACGATCCCCGAAGGGGCGTCGTCGTATCCCGTCAGAATTCTGGTCCGCGACCAATGAACATAAGGAACCGCCACATGTCGATGAGGCAACAGAGGCTGTGCAGAATTTCTCTAGCAGATAGCTGGACGAACGAGGAGGGAACTCTCTACAGATACGGGAAATTCCTCATGTTCGACCAGTGTCGGACGGGTTTCTAGGTGTCCCAACAAAGCGAAGGTAAGTCCAAGACTCTATCGGGAGTGCTCGCGGCGCTGGCTGTTCTAGCCACGCTGGGCGGTGCCTTTTTCGCGTCGACCTCGGTCGCGCCGGGGCCCGCCATCATCTGCGCGCTGATCGCCGGCCTGATCCTGGAGAACCGGTCGGGCCCGCTGGCCGCCGCTGGATACTTCTCGCTGGGCGCCCCGATGTTCGTGCTTCTGGCCTACATCCACGGACCCGGTACAACAGTAGCCTCCCCCCTGGGCGCCGCTTGTCTAGCCGTCGCCGTGGCCGGTATCTCGTCCATCGGACGTTTGACCTCGGGAAGCCATAGCCTCAGCACCCGTCTGGCCGGTGCCGGAGTGAACACCCTGCGGGTGGCCGCCGTAGCCGCGACCATCTTTGGAATGCAGACGGCGGCGCCGACGGTGCTGGCCGCTTCGGTGGGCGCCGGCTTCGTCGCCTGGCTGTTATTTGACACTATCGTCACTTCGTCGGTCATCTCCATGACCGAGGAAGACGATTTCCAGCAAGCCTGGAGGGACGTGGTCGCCTCGCCCCCCAACCGCTTGCTGCTGGCGCTGCCCGCCCTGGCCGGCGCCCTGGGCACGGGCCTGGGCACCTCGTCCGAGGAAGTCGTCGCCGTCATCGTCACGGCGCTGGCCGCCCTGCCGTTTGCGGGCGCTCTGGGCTACTGGCTGGACGGCATCAAGGTGCGCGACCAGGAAGAGCTCGAGCGGCAGCTTCGTATGGCCCAGCACCAGGCCAAGACGCAGCGCGACGCGGGTGAGAAATTCACCAAAGAGAACAAGAAACTTTCCGACGAACTGCAGAGCGTGTACGACATGGCTCGCAGCCTGGGCGCCTCGACGCAACTCGAGGAAACCGTGGGCATCGTCCTCTCCATGGTGCGCCGCCTGCGTATCCCGTTCCAGTCCTGCGTGATCTTGCTCTACCGCAAGGACACCCTGACCCCGGTCCTTTCCGAGACGCCTTATCGCGACGTGCTGGCGATGTCCCATCTGCTGCAGCTGGAAGAGTCGCTCATCAAAGAGGTGGTGGAAAGTCGCCGCGCTCGCTTGAAGCCCGATCTCCCCGCCTCGTCGGAGGGCCGTATCTTCAAGGACGAACGGTCCGTGATGTGTGTGCCGCTGATCGTCAGCAAAGAGACCGTCGGCGTCATCTACGTTGGCTCGGTGCCGGTCAACACCCACACCGAAGAGCATCTGAACGCGCTGCGGATGCTGACCGCCTTCGCGGCCCCCTCGGTGAAAACGGCCATGCTGTTCGAAGACAAAGACGAAGACTTGTTCCGGGTCAAAAAGATTCTGGCGGCGGTGGAAGCCAAGAACGCTCAGCTCGCTGGACTTCAGCAGATGGGTCAACAGATGGGCGCCTCGCTGAAGGCGGCAACCACGATGGAAGTGGTCGCTTCGTCCATCAAGACGATGATCCCGGATGCCCAGAGCGTGATCCTGTTTGTCCGCGACACGGAAGACGGGACCGGTCACGCCCTGAAGGCCGAATACCCTTACACCCCGTACGCCGACTACGTGCGCAATCTGGCGCTGCGCGACGACGAAGGGCTGCTGGGTAAAGCGATCAGCCTCTCCAACACCATCCTGGTCCAGGACACCGAGATGTTCGACGTGCAGAACTTGCTGGGCTCGGAGAAATCTGTCGTCGTGGCGCCGCTATTCGGCGGCCCCGAAGAAGGCGCCGAACAGAGCGAGGAAGGCGCGGTCGCCCAGACCACCCTGATGGGCTGTCTGTATGTGGGCGCGGCCAAAGAAAACGCCCTCACCGAAGAGCATCGCAACATTATCGAGACCGTGTCGTACCAGACGGCGATGGCGCTGAAGAACTCCCGACTCTACGAGCAGACCCAGCAGATGGCGCTGACCGACGGTCTGACCGGCCTTTACACTCACCGCTTGTTCCAGGACAAGCTCAACGAAGAGATCGAGTACGCCTCGCGCCACAACCAGAACGTGGTGCTGGTCATGGTCGACGCCGACAACTTCAAGACGTACAACGACACCCTGGGCCACCCGGCCGGCGACGCCCTGCTCAAAGAGATCGCGGCTCTGCTCAAAGACAAGGTTCGCGCCGCCGACATCGTCTGTCGCTACGGCGGTGACGAGTTCGCCCTGCTGCTCAAGAACACGCGCAAAGAGGATGCGGCCCGGATGTGCGAGCGGATCCGCGAAGCGTTCCAACTGCGCTTCGGCGGCAACGCGGTCCAGGTCACCTCATCGATCGGACTGGCCTGCTTCCCGATCGATGCCGATTCGAAAAAGGATCTGGCTCAAGCCGCCGACGACGCGCTCTACGTTTCCAAACGCGGCGGTCGTAACCGGGTCTCCGTCTCGAAGACACTGGAAGAACGGCGACGCGATGGTCCGATGGTCCAGGAGATCATCAAACGGCCGGCCCAGATTGAAGCCGAGAAGGCTGCTGCTGCGGCAGCCAAAGCCGCCGCCGAAGCCGAAGCGAAGAAGTAAGAAAACCCCCGCCGTAACAGCGGGGGTTTTTCTTTGTCGGACCGAGGTTCGCCCAGGGCGAGCGCTAGAGTCGACCTGGGCTAACCCTCTCGCCGTCAGGTGGCGAAGGCCGTGTCGCTCTCCCACCGGGGCCCCGTCTCCCCCTCAACCAGCCTCGGCTCCTCCCCCTATCCCCGCCTTCTCCTCTTGCCCACAGAAACTGCAGAAGGTTCCCTCGTCGCGAGTCAGCACCCCGCAGCGGGAACACTGTCGACTTCCGTACGGCAGTTCGCGCTCGTACTCCTGACGCAAAAACGCCTCTAAAGTAGCCTGACGGAAGCCAAACCAGAGAACGGCCAGGGTCAGCACTGCCAGCACCATCCGGTCGGTCATCAAGAACCAGTCGTAAAGCCCGTGAGCGAGGCTGGAAAGGAGCAGGCTGCCCAGCAGCAGACCCCAGCGGGGCCTCTCCCCGTCCCTGGCTCCCAGAGCCACCCCCCAGACGGCAGCGAAGAGAACGTGTCCCAGGGTCGAGAACAGAAAGCGGCCGACCAGGACCCCTTCTCCGTACGACAGGACGTAGCGTACGTTCTCGGTGGTGGCAAAGCCCAGCGCAACGGCGCCAGACAGCTGCAGGGTGACCAGAGGGTCGCGACCCAGCCGAGGCACGGCGATCCCGGCAAAGGCGCAGAACCCCTTGGCGAACTCCTCGACCAGCCCCACTCCAAAGAGGAAATACACCAGCATCCCCAGCACGGGGACGGCCTGCAGACGGTCGACCCCCAGCCCTCGAGAGAGAGCCAGGGTCAGTTCGGTCGAGAGCCACCCCAGCCCCAGGCTCCAAAGCCAGAGCCAGGGGGCGATCCCGCGTCGCCGAGAAAGAGAGCGCAGATAGGCCAGCCAGAACAGGCCGGGCAGCAGCGAGAGCAAAACGGCACGAAGCAAGGCGGGCTCAGTCAAGGCGAACCTCGTACGAACCGCTGAGCTCATCAAGGGTCGACAGCGCTCGCGCCCCCTGAAAGAGGGACAGGGTCAGATACGGCGCCTCGGCAAAGGTGCGAAGAAAGCTAGAGCGGTAGGACGCCTTGCCGGCCTGCCGGTTCACCGTCAGATGATGGAAGACCGCCTGGCCAAACGACTGGCGCCCGCCCGCCCGGGACAGAGCCCGGTACAGCAAGCCGACCAGCACTCCTAGCGGCAGGCTCCAAACCAGGGGCAGCGCCCAGAACTGGGCGGCCACCACCACGCTCACTCCCAGGAGGTCCAGGCCCAGAGCGGCCAGCATGCCCCAGCGGGCCGCCTCGACAGGGAGCAACAGGGTCTCTGGAGCGTCCTCGAGCCGGGCAGCGCAGTGAGCGCAGTGCTGCTCTCGAGGGTACACCTCACGACCGCAGGACGGACAGTCGCGACGAAGGTAAAACTCCTGATCCAGGGGACAGCGCGCTTCGCCGGGCCTGGCCACGCCCAGGCACTGCCGGCAGAATGGGCTCAATCGTCGCGTCCGATGTGTTTGCTGTAGAGACCGGCGCCCGCCATCAGGGCCAGCAGCACGAGAGCTCCAACAAAAGAGGTCGCGGCGTCGGCCCGATCGCGCTTTTCTCTCTCCTTGCGCCCACTGGCCACCTCGGCGCTGGGAGTAGGAGTGCCCTCTGGAGAGGAAGCGCGAGAAGTCGCCCGGGACGAACCGGGGCCCGAGCGCTGGACTCCGTATCTCCGGCCGTTGGCACCGGCACCGGGATCGGACTCGTAAGTGGCCGAAGGACGGGTCGCTCGAGGCGCCTCCCCCACAGGAGCCACGCCCGAGGCGGTGGTAAATCGCTTGCCCGAGGGGTTGTCCGTAGGGATCGACTTCAGCGACTCCTCGGCGTCTTCGACCACACCCCCCAGCACCGGGCCGCCCAGCACCAGCAAGACCAGGCCCAGAAGCCATATCATCTTGCCCCAGCGCACGGCTAAAACATCGCCATCAACTGGTAAATTGGCTGAAACACAGCCACCAGGACGAACATGACGAGAGCTCCCATAAAGGCGATCATAACGGGCTCGATCAGGGCTGTAAAGGCTGCCAGAGCCAGTTGGACCTCTTCCTCGAAAAAGTCGCCCAGGCGCAGCAGCATCACGCTCAGGTCTCCGGCCTGCTCCCCCGCCTCCGTCATCTGCACGAAAACCCTCGGAAAGACGGGAGAGCCGTCCAGCGCGGCCGAGAGCCTGGTCCCGCGTTTCATTTCCCCCGAGACCCGCTCGATAGCGTCCCGGATGATCGAGTTGCTGCTGGCCGCCCCGGCGATGCGTAGCGCCATCAGGGCGGGCACTCCGCTGGCCAACAGGGTCCCCAGCGTCCGAGCCACCCGACTCAGGGCGATCTTGCGCGCCAGGTCGCCGAGATAGGGCAGCTCCAAGCGGATCCAGTCCCACTGGCGCCGCCCGACGGGAGTCTGAAAATAGCGCCAGGAAAGGAAGCCGCCGATGGCGCCTCCGGCCAGCGCCGGCATGAAGACGATCGGGTTTCGCACCGTCTCGGTCACCGTGATCAGCGCCCGGGTGAACAGGGGAAGAGCGATGTCGAGCCCTTTGAAAAGGTCGATAAAGGTGGGAAAGACATAGCTGACCATGCCGATGGTGAGCAGGCAGCAGGCAGAGAAAACCATAAACGGATACACGGAGGCCTGGCTCCAGGCCCGGCGCAGGGCGAGGTCCTTCTCCATATAGACGGCGAGGCGCTCGAGCATCTCCTCGAGGTTGCCGGACATCTCGCCGGCTTTGATCAGCGGCGTGGTCAGGGCGGGGAACTTGCCCGCCTGGTTCTCGAACGCCTGGGTCAGGGAAAACCCCGTGCGCACCTCTTTACGAATCTGCAAAACGGCCTTGTCGACCCGGTTGTCCAGCCCCTGGTAGGTCAGATTGTCGAGGATTCGGCCGAGCGGGATGCCGGCTTTGATCATGGTGGCCAACTGACGGATCATCACCATGGTGGGATAAAGGGGGAGCCTTTTGCCAAACCCTAGCGCCGTCATCAGCTGGCCTACAGTGTTGCGATGCTCCCGCACGTCGAGAACCGTCAAATCCCGCTCGCGCAGACGTTCGGCCAACTCGCTTGGGAGTCGGGCCGTGTCTACCCCGCGTACCGTTTGACCCGTCTTGTCGATGGCCACAAACTGATAGGAGGGCATTTCTCTCTCTTCGGCTCGGGAGAATCCGACCCTTTCCCCTAAAGCCAACCTTTAGATTGAACCGCATCTTCGGGGGTCGGATTCGCTCGGGGAAGACGAATTTTGGCGAGGCGGTCCGAGGGGATAGGCGCCCTCGCCTCGTAGGCGGCCGCTATGCTTACCTCGGACCAAATCTACGACGCTATGTGCGACATCATCCCCGGCGGCGTCAACAGCCCTTTTCGCGCCTTTCATCTGGTGGGAGGCAAGGCGCGCGTCCTGGTGCGCGGCCAGGGCTCTCGCGTGTGGGACGCCGACGGGCGGGAATACATCGACTTCTGCTGCGGCTGGGGACCGCTGGTGCTTGGACACAGCCATCCCGCTATCACCGAGGCGGTGACGGCGGCCCTGCAAGACGGGGCGCTGTTTGGCGCGCCGACCCCCTGGGAGGGGGAACTGGCCCGAGCGCTGCAGCGGTTCTTGCCCTCGCTCGAGATGATGCGCTTCGTCAACTCGGGCGCGGAGGCGGTGATGAGCGCGCTTCGCGTCGCCCGCGCGGCCACGGGACGACCCAAAGTGATCAAGTTCGAAGGCTGCTACCACGGGCACGTGGCGCCGCTGGACGCCGCCGGCCAGGAGGCCGAGGAGGCTGGCGGACCTGTCCCCCTGGGCACCACTCCAGCGGTGGTGGCCGACACCTTGCTCGCCCGCTTTGGAGACCTGGCCTCGGTCGAGGCGCTGTTCGAGCAGTACCCCGACCAGATCGCCTGCATCATCCTCGAACCGGTGACGGGGAGCATGGGCGTGATCTCGGCGGAGAAGAGCTTCCTGGTCGACCTTCAGGCGCTTTGCCACAAGCACGGCGCGCTGGTGATCTACGACGAGGTTCTTACTGGATTTCGCGTGGCGGCGGGTGGGGCCCAGACGGTCCTGGGGATCACCCCGGACCTGACCTGTCTGGGCAAGGCGGTCGCTGGAGGGCTGCCTATCGGCGTCTACGGCGGTCGCGCCGACCTGATGCGCAAGGTGGCCCCGCTAGGAGCCGTCTATCAAGCGGGCACTTTTTGCGGTAACCCTCTGACCGTGCGCGCCGCCCTGGCCTGCATGGCCGAGTACGCCAAACCAGACTGCTTCCCCACCTTGATCGCCCGAACCGAGCGGTTCTGCCAGGGGCTGAGGGAGGTCTTCCCTCAGGCGCTGATACCGCAAGCCGGCGGAATGTTCGGATTTGGATTCGGGGTCTCGCAGTTGCGCGACCATGCCGACGCGGCCCGGTTGGATACGGAAGAGTTCGCTCGCTTCTTCCATGCAGCGCTGGCCGAAGGCGTTTATTTCCCGCCTTCGACCTTCGATGCGGCCGCCTTGTCCACGGCTCATACCGAGTCGGACCTCGAGGAGGCGCTGGCTCGCCTGGCCAGAGCCGCCTCGACACTGGCCTGACGGGGGCCGCAGAGGCGGCAAAGGACTCTCTAGAAGGGAACAGAAGCACTCTCTATGGGCCTATTCGATATGTTAGGGGACTCTTTCAAGGGGGCCTCAAAGAGCGTTCAAAAGTCGCGCGACGCCGCTATCCGCAACTCCGAGAAGATGTTGCGCATCCAGCGCTTGAAGATGGATGTGCAGACCAAACGCGAGGACAAAGAGAAGAAGATGCAGTCGCTGGCCCATAAGGTCTACGAACTGTACGCCAAGAACAAACTGACCGACCCGGAGCTGCTCGCCATCTGCCAGGACATCAAGACGCTACAGTGGCAGATCGACGAAAGCTGGACCGAGATCAACCATCTCGGGAAACAGTAGAGCGCTATGCAGCAGTATCTGGTCGCCACCGGCAACCCTCATAAGACCGAGGCGATTCGCGGCATTCTTGCCGACTACCCCATCACACTCACCGACCTTTCCGAACACGACCCGATTCCGGAACCGGCCGAGACGGGCGAGACGTTTCTCGACAACGCTCTGCTCAAAAGTCGCTACTATGCTCGCATGACGGGATTTAACGCGATGGCCGACGATAGCGGGCTAGAGATCGACGCCCTCGACGGCCGTCCCGGTGTCCATTCGGCTCGCTACGCTGGGGCCGACACGCCGCATAGCGAGAAGATGGCCAGGGTGCTCGAAGAGATGGCGGACGTCCCTGACGACCGTCGCACGGCGCGTTTCCGCTGCGTGGCTTCGGTCACCTTCCCCGACGGCCGAGAGTTCACCGCCGAAGGAACCATGGAGGGCGTGATCGCGCGTGCCCCCAGCGGCGAAGGCGGCTTTGGCTACGACCCGATCGTTTTTCTGCCCGAACTGGGCTGCACGGTGGCCGAGTTGACCGCCGAACAAAAAGACTCGTTCTCTCATCGCGGCGTCGCCTTCCGGCGTCTCATGGAGAAGCTCGAGGTCGAACCGACTCTGGCCGAAGCCCCCTAAAACGGAGGCGCCCCGCGTCCAATCGCTCTACGGGAGCAACGGACAAATGGCGCCGCCAGGCCGTTCTAGCGCGAGCGAGCGAAAGATTTCCCTCAGCTTTGCCGGACCGGTTGACGGCGGTGGGGTCGGTCGCTATACTGGCCTAGCCCGCTAGAGACGGAGCGTAGCGCAGCCTGGTAGCGCACTTGCTTTGGGAGCAAGGGGTCGCCGGTTCGAATCCGGCCGCTCCGATAACGGAGCTGGCAGGTAGACCGAGTACCCATAGCTCAGCTGGATAGAGCAACTGCCTTCTAAGCAGTAGGTCGCAGGTTCGAGTCCTGCTGGGTACGCATATCTCTTATGTGGCGAGCGTAGCTCAATGGCAGAGCATCGGTTTGTGGTACCGAGGGTCGTGGGTTCGACTCCCATCGTTCGCCCCACTTAAATGCTGGACCTTGTCCGGCTCATGAAAATGAGCTGGCAAGGGCCGGTCTATAAGCGTCCTTAGCTCAACTGGATAGAGTGACGGCCTTCGGAGCCGTAGGTTGGGGGTTCGAACCCCTCAGGGCGCGCACGGGTCATTAGCTCAGCGGTAGAGCATCCGACTTTTAATCGGGTGGTCGCAGGTTCAAATCCTGCATGACCCACCAAGGGAACCCTGGAGAAATCTAGGGTTCCCTTCTTTTTTGCCCTGGCGCGGCCGGAGCGTTCGGAAGGCCCAAATTAGCGCCAATAGCGCAGTTTGCCCGTCGGTGGAGCAACCCGTGGAGCAACCTGGAGCAACCTGTCAGGCCGCGACCGGTATGCACCCACGAGAATGCATCCCGGATAGCCCTTTTGTACAGGAAAACACTAGCCTGTCATGATTCGACGCTGATACTCTGTAGGTCTCAAGAAATAAAAAAGCGCCGGCGAACTTGCCAGGCGCTAAAAATGACTTCTCTGCCTCCCCACTATACCACCTGGAGGCTCCTTGCGACAGACCCACACTCCCCCGAACGCTGCTGAGGCCGCGGCTCCCACCTACATCACCGTGGAGCATCGCCTGCCCGAAGGCACCTACACCAGCGGCGTACACCGTGCGACTCCGCCCGAGCCCCATGACTGCCCGAGCTGCGGCTCGCTGGCCACGGACCCCCACCCCGCCCACCTGGTCGACGGCATCTACCTGGACTGCCCCCGCTGCGCGCCCCAGGCTCTCTCTGAGGACGTCCGGACGCCCGAGCAGCAGCTAACAGCAGACATCCGAGATATCCTCGCAGAGGAGGCCTCACGCGGTTCAGGACGCCCTAGCAGCAGCGGTGGGGGCCAGAAGAAGAAGAGATCTGGGCGCCTTGACGTCCGCTTTGAGCAAGACGTCCCCGTTTACGACAACGGACACAGCGCCGAGAGGGTGCGTGTCCAACGCCTGGAGACCGCCAGCAAGCGATTCGAGCTACAGCTGACCTTAGACTGCCGCGAGCGCCTGCGCGAAGTCTCGCTCGACAAACGAAACGAATACGGCGACCCCTATCCCCAGGTGCAGCTGATCCGCGACGCGCTGCGCAAGCTCCAAAAGCTCGAGAATCCTCGCGAGATCGAGCGAGGGACGCCGCGAGCCGAGCTCCAGCTGCGCCTCTACCCCGCCGAGCTCACCATCATCGACGCCGCTGCCGACTATTGGGAGATGTCCAGGCACCAGGTTGTCGAGGCCTGCCTGTGGGCTCACTTGGGACGATGATCGGTCGCCATCAGCAGATGTTTAGCCAGTCCTTCTTAATGACCGAGGCAGGCTGGAGGCTGAAGGAAAATCCTCTCGACGTTCTAGCGCGACGGGACATCCTCTTTGCACAGGCTTCAGTCGAGGTGGAGAAGCGGACAGCTCGAGCGAGAGCGAAACGGTGGGCTTCCTCTCTGTTCAAAAATATCAGCGCCTGTACAGGAAAATCGTAGCGACCCAACCCGAGTCCCTGTACAGTTCTGCTTGTCGCCCTATGCCTTCTTACAGAGCAGGGCATTCACAAAGCCAAAAACACAGAGCCCCGCCGGTGTGCGGGGCTCTGTCATTTTTGGAAAGCCGCCAATCCCGCAGAAATGAGACTTCCCCTTGCGAAAAGCCCTGACCGCTCTACTCGCGGCCGTCCCCCTTCTTGTCTTCGCCTGCTCCCCTACTCCCCTGGCGCTCGAGCCCGGCCCCGGCCACGTCCTCCGGATCGACGCGATCGAGCCGGTGCACACCTCCGGTGACGACGCCAGCAACACCCGGACCGAGTTCTACCTGCTCTACACGGACCGGGGTACCTTCGCGACGTCGATCCAAGGGTCGCGACTGGTGAAAGAGGGCGAGAAGTCTCGTTTCTACGCCGAGTCGTTTTGCACGTACGGCTCCGGCTGGGAATCCTGGCAGACCGTCACGCCCGAGCTCTACTGATGTGCGGCGACGACTTCTGTCCTGGCACCGAAGCGCTCGAGCAGGAGCGTGAGCAGCTGGAAGAGCGCCGGCGCCACCGCTTCGTCTCGGTTCTGCTCTCGCGCCTCGAGAATCTTGAGAGGTCCGAGGCCACGCTGCGTCGAGTCGAGGAGTTCGCGGCGCATCTTCTGGCTTCCGACCACAAGCTCAACAATCTGATGGGGCGACATCTCACCGCCGCTATCGCCAACGAACCTCCCCCGAACGCACGTACGGTCGTTCCCGCCACGCCAGAGCAGACAGAAGTTGATGAGTGGCGAGAGCTCGATCAGCGCCAAAGATTTCGAGACGCAGGAGGCGACCCCCGATGAGTACCACCGTTTGGAAAGGGACGCTGGAAATCAGCGCCATGTCGGTGCCCGTGCGGATGAGCGTTGCGGCTGCCCCGCTCGAGCTGGATTTTCGTTTGCTCGACCCGGCCACTGGCCGTGGTGTGAGCCAGCAGTTTGTAGACCCTGAGACCGGAACGACCTTCAAGAAGGCCGACCTGGCTCGATCGCTCACCCTCGACTCTCAGTCCGTGATGCTCACTGAAGAAGAACTCAAGGCGTTAGAGCCTGAGAAATCGAGCGAGATCGAGGTGATGGGCTTCCTGCGCCTGCGCGATGTCGACCCGATCCACTTCCTCGCGTCCTATCATGTTCTACCTGATGGTAAGGCGGGGAACGCGGCCTACCACCTGGTGGCTCAGGCCCTGGGCGACAGTTACGCGGCTCAGGGCACTATGGTGCGCCGGGGCAAACGATACCACGTGCTGGTCAGAGCATCCCAGAGCGGCGGCCTGGTGCTGCACACTCTCTACCATGCCGGTGAGGTGCGCCAGCCCGACCTGCCCCAGGCAGATCCGGCTGACCCCGACCAGGTGCGAATGGCCCGGCTGTTGATGCGCCGCCGGCGTATCGCGTGGAAGCCGGGCGACCTGGTCGACACCCACCGCCGCGACGTGCTGGCCCTGGCCACCGCCAAGGCGAAGCCCGACGATTTGACCGCTGAGCTCCAGGCATCTCTGGCCGCATCTGCGAGGCCCAAGTGATGGACTGGCAAGCGGCTTTCGTAAAGGTGGCGGATGCCTTCAGGGACTTCGCAGCCTCGCTCGGGCAGTGTTCGCACGTGGCCGCACACACCGGCCGGGGCTGGGGCAAGCGAGCGCAGGCTGAGCTCACCCGGCTCGAGCTCAGAGCTCGCGGCTTCGAAGAGCGCCGGCTACGCGACGGTGTGTCGGCTTGGCGCAAGGTTGCCCCTCGCTCGAGCCGCCAGGCCCGCCGAACCCGGGCAGCCTACCAGCGCGCCCTGGCCAAGCTCGGCCTCTGACCCCCTCCCCGACGCTGGAATGGCGTAGCCACGCCATCCGCTGCCCTCAACGGGTCGGGTCGGGGTCGCTGGGCGGGGGGGGGTGAGGTCCAGCGACCCCCCCAACCCCCCCGTAGGGGCCGGGAGGCCCGCCTTCACAGGCGCGCACTTGGGCGAAAGAACCAAAAGGACTGGCGGTATGGCGGTATAGGCTGTTTGGACCGCATAACCACGCCATTTATACGGCGGTAGAGCTAAGGAGGTACGGCGGTATGGCCAGAGCCAAGACATCGATCGTACTCTCGGAGCAGCACAAGGGCTGGCTGCAATCTCAGGGCTCCATCTCCGTGGTGATCGGCCAGCTGGTCGAGCAAGAGCAGGGGCGGCTCGCGACAGAAGCTCGCGAGCGCGAAGCTCAGCTGGCGAAGCTCAGCCGTAGGGACCGCTTCTTGTTCTGGGTTGCCGAAAAATTCTACCCGGCGATCGCGGCTAAAGAGGCCGGCGCTTCGGATTCCGATATCGAGAAGTGGGCCGCTGACCCAGACTTCACGGATAGGGTTGTAGCGCGTCAGCAAGAGTTTCTGAACAGCCTCGAGCTGCTGATCGTGGAAGCAGCCCGCGGGCTCCGTCATATCGACAAGGCCGCTATGTCCGGCTTAATCGCGCTCTTGAACAACCTGTCTCCGAACTGGGGTCGAGTAAAAGCCGAGCTGCTCGGCCGCATCTGTGGGCCCGTCTTTGATCGCCTGCTCAAGATCGTCAAGAGCAAGGTCCCGCCACCCACCTACAAAGAGATCGCCGAAGAGTTCGCCTCCTACCGCGAGCTCGCATTCAGCGAGTTTTCGGAGTAGTGGGAGACGCAATAGTAGCCCTGCTGTCACCCTTGGTGCACAGCCTCCGCAAGGCTGCGCGGAAACAGGCCAACCGGCGCGTCATGGCGCTGGTTGACGCCGAGTTCACGCCGCTCACTGACTACGCCGACCGGCCGACGGAGTTCTGCCGCGACATTCTTGGCGTCGAGCTGACCCCCATCCAGATCGCGATCGCGGAGGGACTGCGCGACAATCCTCGTGTCAGCGTGGCCGCGTGCTACGCCTCTGGCAAGACGTTCCTCGCCGCCTGCTTGCTGCTTTGGTGGCTCTACACCCGCTCGCCGGCGCTCGTCGTGACAACCGCTCCGACGGAACGCCAGGTGAAGGACCTGTTGTGGCGCTACGTGAGGCGGCTCCACCGCAAAGCCCGGGTTAAGCTTACTGGGAAGCCGATCACCAAGCGCCTCGAGATCGATGCTGAACAACTGGCTTTCGGGTTTGCCGGCTCTACCGGCCATAGTGTTCAGGGAATTCACGAAGCAAAGAATGTCCTCTTTATTGAGGACGAGGCTGCGGGAATGAGGTCCGACCTCCTTGAGGACTTCGAGGGAATTACAGCGAGTTCGGACAGCCGACACCTCAAAATCGGAAACCCGACGTCGGATTCAGGTCCCTTCTACGACTCTCACGAAAATCCAAAGATCGCGAAGGACTGGGTCCAGTTCAACATCGCTGCCCACCACATCATCAATGTCATTGAGGGCAGGACTGTAGTTCCCGGCCTGGTGGAAAAGGCGTGGGTAGATCGAATACGAGACACCTATGGCGAAGACAGTCCGTTCTGGATCGCAAAGGTCTTAGGCCGATTCGTTAAGACAATTGGCCAGAAAGTCATCCCGCCAGAGTGGCGCGATGCCGCGAAGAAGCGCTGGGCCGAGCTCCCTTATGTGGGCGGTGGCAAGAAAATCCTTGGCTGCGATATCGGGCGTAGCATCGACCCCTCTGCGTTTGTCCTTCGGGATGATAGGCGCGCCCGGATCGTGCACCGCCTCCAGTCGGATGATCTAACCCACATCGCAGATGAGATCGAGCGTGTGGCCAACGAGGTTGGCGCTGACGTTGTGAACATCGACGGAACCGGCCTCGGGATCGGGGTCTGCGATACGATTCGCCGGCGTCGGAACGATGGCACCTGCACGATTCCAGCCCATGTTGTCATAAATTACTGCGTACTCAGCCAGAGCGCTGACCGCAAAGAAGACTTCCATCGAATCTTGGACGAGATTTGCTGGGAAATGCGGCGCGCATTCGCGCCGGACAATCCAGACGCTATAGCAATCAACCCTGACGATGATGAGCTTTGCGAGGAGCTCTGCTGGCGCGGCTGGACACTCAACGATATCCAGAAATTTAAAGTCTGGACCAAAAAGATGGTCAAGAAAGAGTACGGTCGCTCCTGCGATTTTGCGGACGCCCTTATGCTCACGTTCTGGCCGATGGTGGAGGCATTCGTTCTATGAGCCGATTCGGCCGCTTCATTGGGAGCCTGATCGGCTCCGTAGCGCGTGGTGCCGCCTCGGCCTACGACAAATTCTTCGACGGACCCGACCGCGGCTCCGGATCCCCGGCTCGAACCCGCAACTGGTTCGTGAAATATGCGACGAACGGAACGCTACAGAGCGTCGTTCGTCGCGTTTGCTGCGACGTAGCCCTTGTCAAGTGGCGCGTCTATCGGGAGATACCCGGTACGATGGGCCCGGACGGTCCGCAGTTGCAGCTGATGTATAACCATACGCTGGAACGCCTTTGGAAAAAGCCGTGTCCTTACCTGACCGGCTATCAGTTCCGCTATCTGGTCCAGCTGTATCTCGAACTCGACGGCGAGGCCTTCGTGGTGCTCGAGCGCCCCTTAGGACAGCTGGCTCCCAAGGCGCTCTGGGTCATTCCCTCGACTTGGGTAATGAAGCGGCCGACCGAGAACGACCCGGTCTGGCAGCTCTGCATCGGCTCACGCGTGGACACGCTGGCCGCTGGCGACGTCATCTGGCTCCACGATCCGGACCCGTCCGACCCCTATGGACGTGGTCTTGGTATCGCCCGAAGCGTCGATGACGACGTCCAGCAAGACGAGTGGATGAACAAGTTTAACAACCAGTTCTTCCGCCAGGGTGGCCACCCAGGCCAGGTATTCGCCGTGGAAGGTGTCGACCAGGCCCAGGCGTCGCAAATGCAAGCGGCCTATGAGGCGAAATATCAGAGCTTCTGGAACGCCTTCAAAACCGCCTGGATCGGGGCTCCTAAAGGCGGAAGTATCAAGGTTCACCAGCTTGGGGCAAGCCACAAAGACATGGATTTCGTCCAGGGTAAGACGTCTAAGCGTGACGGCATCATGCTGCCCTGGAACATGCCTCGCTTCGAGTTGGGAATCTCCGAGGACGTAAACAGAGCTAGCGCTCAAGCGAGCGATTACACCAAGTCAAAGAACGTCACTCTTCCCCGCGTCATCTACCTCGAAGAGGCGTGGGACTGCTGGCTCATTCCCCTGTTCCGAGACCCCTTGCTCCGCCTTGTGCCTGATCCGGTGGTCAAACAGACGGAAGAATTCCGTCTCGCTAAGTCCAGCGAAGGCTGGCTGTCCGGCGCACTCAAGCGGAACCAGTGGCTAGCAACCAACGGCTACGACCCGATCGACGGCCCCGAAGGGGACGAGTATTCGCCGCAGGCGCAGGCGATGGTCAAGGCCGGTAAACGTGAGCAGCAGCAAGCCAGACTGCTCGCCGGTATCCGTGATATCGACCCTGACGGCGCCACTATTCTCGAGAACAGCTGGAGGCGAACACATGGAAGTCCTAACTAGAACACTGGGCCTGGTGGACCGGGCCGATAACAGGATCGATCCGAAGAACTTCGTGATCCCGTTCATCGCGTCGACCGAGACCACCACGGACTCGCACGGCTCTATCATCCTGCAGAGTAACCTCGACTGGGAAACGCGCTACAAGCAGAACCCCCTTTTCGCGTGGAGCCACCCTCTGATGCCGGAATGTAACACGCCGACGCACCGCCGCGCTCTTGGGAAAGGCATCGAGGTGGACAAGCAGCCCGGCTTCACCCGCGTGCTGGTGCAGTTCGCCGTGAAATCGAATCCGGACGCCAAAGAGGCTTTCGAGATGTATGCGGACGGATTCCTCAACGCCTGCTCTATCTGCCTGGGCGCTCCCTACGCTGAGGTGAGGCGGACCTCACCGGAAGCCGAGATCCTCGCGCTGCCCGACCATGCCCGCCAGGCCCTACTGGAGAAGCGCTGCGAGTTCGTCATCACGCGTGGCCGCGTCCTGGAGCTCTCCGGCTGCTTGGCTGGCAGCAACCACGAGACGCTGGCTGAGCGAAGCGCGGTCGAAGCTCTTGATCGACGAGCTGAGGCGAGGGAGCGCGCCCTCTGCACCCGTGCTCAGTCCGTCCTGGACCTCGCCGAGCAGCAGCTCGCGCGCATCACCGCGGCGGCTGAGAAGCTCGAGCAGGCGACGCTGAGCCCCGAGCAGCGCGAGCTAGCTGCCGCTCGAGCCGCCCTCGAAGCCTTCGGCAACTGACGCGAGAAGCCGCCCAGCGGCGGCAACCTACAAAAAGAATTTGGGCCTCCACCGGGGGCCCTTTTTTATGCCCGCGAGGGACACAAAAGGAGAAAAGCACAAATGGCTATGCCCCCCACGCCGTCCTTCTCGGACGCTGATGTTCGGGACTTCATGGAGTTCCAGAAGTTCAAAAATGCCCGCTCGGCCGACAACGCCGGCACCCCAAACGCCGCGCCTGCGACTGGAAACAGCGACGGCGGCTCACTGCAGCTGACCCGCCGTGAAGGTAGCCTCGGTTCGAGCGACTACCAGGCCGGGGTCGAGGAGGGCCTCCGTCGGGCCCAGACCCAACCTCAGGGTCAGACCGGCGATCCCAACGCCGAGCGCTTCGGCGTGGGCGTGTCGATTCGGACCCGTGTCGGCAATTCGGAGGAGACCGAGTCCCAGGAATGGGCGCGCGCCGAGCAAGTACACGGGAACGGCCTGCGCCACGCCCGCGTTATGCGCGCCACTGCTCTGGCAAGTCTTCAGGGCCAGGGCAAGAACAAAGAAGCGGTCATGCGCGTCGTTCACGACGAGTACCGCGACCCCGGCACCGCCCGTCACTTGGAGATGTTGCTGACTCGCAACGAGGCGAGTTCGCAACGACCCGTCGACGGCGGGATCCTCGTCCCTACGGAGACGGCCGAAGGCTTCGTAGAGTTCTACCGCCCCTACAGTGTGCTGGGTCAGCTCGGTGCAACGTTCTATGACTCCGGGAGTGGAAGCCTGACCCTGCCACGCCAGGCGAGCGGAATGAACGCCAGCTACTCCTTCGAGAATGCGCAGATCGCCGCTGGCGATACTCCCCAGCTGGACGAAGTGACCTGGAAGACCAAGCGCCTGACGGCTCTCTACGTCACGTCGATCGAGCTTCTTACTCGCTCCAACTATGCTGCCGACCGGATCTTCCGGAACGACCTCGGTAAAGCTATGGGCCAGAAGATGGAGCACACTGCCTTCAATGGTAACGGTCAGAGTGGCGGCATCCTGGGTCTGGAGAACCATCCGGAGCTCACGCCCGTCGCGATCAACGGCCTGGTCAACGGAACGAACCTGAACCTCTTCAATCTCGCCCTGCGCTCCGCTTACGTGCCGATGGCGGAGAACGTGAAATGGCTCTTTAACGAGTTCCACGAGTACGCGTTGAAGGCCGTCAACGTCACCGACGAGGGCCTCATGTACCAGAGGGAGATGGACGAGAAGAAGACGCTCAAGGGCAAGCCCTTCCTTGTCTCCCAGAACATCGGCCGAGCCAGTACCGCTGGAAAGCCGTCTTCCATCTTCTACGGCGACTGGTCCGAGCTCTGGATCGTTCGCGAGGGCACGATGGAGATCAAAGCCTCGGAGCACGCTCGATTTGAGAACAACCAGGTCGTCGTTCGCGCCACCGACTTCCACGACATCGCTCCCCGAGACGGCCGCGCCATTTGCCGTTCCGCCGGCGCGAGAACGGAGTAACTCATGCGATTTCCTCACCTTTACTCTCTAGTTAAGCCCCTCTCCAACCTGGAGCCTAAAATGGGTTCCACCGGCGACGTCGACAACGGTGCCGACATCGACCTGGTCGCTGTCGGCCAGTTCGACTCTGGTCTGGCCCTGTGCCAGATCGGTGCCGCGACCGGCGCCCCTACGTCATTCAGTGTGGCCTGGAAAATCCAGGACTCCACGGACGGAGTGACCTGGGTCGACGTGGCTGGGGCCAGCCTCACCATGACCGCTGCCGGCGTCGGGAAGATTGACTTCTTCCCGTCGCAACTCAAGGAACACGTGAGGCTGGTCAGATCGGTGACGATCACCGGCGGTACCAGTCCGCGAGTTCCTTCCGCCGGCGTAATCTTGCTCGGCGGCGGCCGCACCATCCCCGCCTAGCCGTGGCGGTCCGAGCTCCAGAGCTCCGGGCCAACGCTCTCACCACGCCGGACCGGGCTCGCGAGCTCGGTACCGGCCTGGCCGGCGTCCCGGAGTCGAAACTGGTGATGGCCATCAACGCCGTGTCTAAGGCGATGGCCAGCTACTGCGGTCGGCCGCTCCACCACGTGGAGGTCACTGCTGAGGACCCCGAGCTCTTCCAGGGCTGGGGCCTGACTCAGCTGCAGCTGCGCTGCTATCCGATCGTGGCGGTCGACCAGGTGCTGGTCGGCGGCCGCGAGGTCACCGACTTCTCGTCGGCTTCCCAGTTCCTGGCCCAGGGCCAGCTCTACCGCGAGGTGGGCTGGCCCTGGTCAGGCCCTCGCCACGACGACGTCACCTGTGACCCCAACTTCGGCCGGACGCGCTGGAACGTGGCCGTGTCCTATCGGGGCGGCTACGTCACGCCGCTCCAGGCCGAGTGCTCTGAGCACGAGGACCACGACGGCGAGCCGTTGCCCGACGACATCGAAATCGCGATGTTCCGAGAGTTGGCCGACATTTTCTCCGGCGCGCGCAACACCGGGCGCATCCGCCGCGAGAAGACCGCCGGCGGCTATGAGGTCGAGTTCGCGATGTCTGCGATCGTGCAGCTGAGCCGCGAGACGCAGGACGTTCTCCGCGGCTACGTGATGGGAGGTCTGCCGTGAGGCGTCTGTTTATCCACCAGGTCGACGTGTTGAGAGAACCCTCAACCGTGACCGGCAGAAAACGCGACAAGGGCCTCCAGCAGGCCCTTTCGTCTGTCCAGTGCCTGGTCGAGCCGCTGAAGAGCGTCGAGACCCAGACCCAGATGGGACGCGTCACTCAGGCCGACCACTCGCTGATGTGGGGCACGGAGGACATCCGGGCCAACGACACCGTCGTCTGGGGCACTAGGCGGTTCATAGTGGGCCGGGTCATTGCCGATGTGTCGCGGCCGTTCTCATCGGTCCCGCCCTATCATTCTGCGGAGCTGCGCGAGCAGGCGACCAGCTGATGGGCGGCCTCTCAATCGTGGTGCAAGGCGTGGGCGACGTGGTCAAAGAGATCGACCGCCGGCGCCAGAGCACTGAGAAGCGGGTCGGCGACGTTATCGAGCTTTCCGCGAAGACGCTCCGTGATGCCCAGCTGGACCTCGCGCGGTCTCCTTTTCGCCGGCGGGGCCTATGGCGCAACGTCCAAGACGCCCCGCGACGCTTCCAGGTGTCCGGCAACGCCCTCGTAGACGCCAGGATGAACGCCGACCGCACTGAGGCGCGTATCGTGACCAAGGCCCACATCACCACAGCCAGGTCGCCAGCGATCAAGGCCGTGCTCGAGCGGACCGGCCAGGGCAAGCTCCTGCGCCGCACAGAGCTCTGGATCAAGCGGGGCTCGAGCCGTGGCAAGAAGCGGAGCCATAAAGGACACGAGAGTCGAGCCGGACTCCAACGGGTCTCCCTCGCTGGCGGTCTCAGCCGCTTCGGGAACTCGCGCAAGAAGCACATTCGTGAGTGGGCGCTTCCGCGCGACCTGGACAAGAGAGACACCGTCCGCCTACGTGGTGACGCCCTACGGGCGATCATCTCTGCCCCCGTTCTCGTTCGCCACGAAAGCAAGATCTTGGCCAGCCTTGCGGCTGCAGCCAGAAAGGGACTCTCATGATCAAGCGGAGACTTCTGAAACCCAAGGAGATCCGAGAGCGCCTGCGTTGTTACATCGATGACGAACTCGGCGATGCCCTGGCACTGAAGCTGGTTGAAGCCGGCTCTGAGTTCTCGATGCCGGCAAACCTCCGCGAACATTTGCCGGCGGTCTTCGTGCGGCTCGACAACTGGTCGAGCTCCCACGCCACCAAGCTCGGCGTCCGGCAGACCGCATTTCAGTTCGAGGTTCTCTATCTTCGGGCACTCGCCGACGGCGAGGAGGCGCAGGAAAAGCTGATCGACCCGGCGGCCGACCTCGACGAGCTGTTCGCCCGCGATGACTACACGTGGCCTTTCCTCCTCGACGAGCCGGACGGCTACAGAGTGGTATCCGCGCTGGCGAGCGACGCCCAATTTCCCGACCCGACCGATCTCGACGAGCTGGATATCCGCCTCGAGAGCTGCTCTCTGGCCGTGACAGTCACGGTCGAAACCCAACCCCAATAGCCCAGGAGGCCTCATGTCCGATACTCCCGATCTCGTAACGATCGTTTACCTTGTCCACCCCGGGCAGGGGTACCAGCCGATCAACCTTCCCCATCAGGGGATCACCCTCCAGCCCGGGCGCCCTACTCAGGTCGCGCCGCTGCTGGCCAAAAAGCTGCTCGCGAAGTTCCCCGGCACCGTCGGTGTGGTCAGCTTCGAGCTCGAGCCCTCGTCCCATACGATCAACCTTACCGACGAGCAGCGGGCAGCTCTCCCCCGACTGGGAGCCCAGGACTACCTGGCAGAGTCGGTGCTTGCTGAGGGCAACGAAGAAGGGCAGGGCTAAACCGTGGGTAGAAGTTATGCCGGCGCTTTTGGCGTCGCACAGGAAACCACTTTCGGCTCGCCGGTCTCGCCCGTGGTCAGCCTGCCCGTAACTCAAGCGGGTATCAAACCTTCCCGGCCCGCCGTGAAGCGAGGCGGCATATATTCGTCACGCCAGGTCCAGTGTCAGAGCGCTGGACTGCAGACGGTGGCTGGACCGTTCCAACTGGAGGGTGATGCGATTGCCCTCGGACTCCCCCTCTACTGGCTTTTTGGGGCAGTGTCTTCGGCCCCGATGGCGGGAACGATCGTGGCTGCCGCCACCGCGAGCGGATCGGGGTCGGGGGGGACTCTTCCCGCCGCTGCCTATCAGTACCAGGTCGCTCATGTGTTCGAGCGCACCGAGGACGAAGCCCAGCACTTTGGAGGGTCCGCGCCGCTCTCGACTGCCGTGACCACCACCGGAAGCGCCAGCAGCGTCGCTCTCTCCTGGGTGAACGCGGCGCCACCCGCCGGCTACACTCTTGTGGGCACGAACATCTACCGCAAGGTCGGGGCTGGCGACTGCCTGTTCGTTCATAGCGTCTCTGGATCTGGCACTACCTGGACCGACACCGGGTCAGCAGCTCAGGGCCGGGCGGTACCACCGGAACAGGCCTACGTGCATACCTTCATACCCCCTGACGTCTCGGACGCCAGCGACATCCCGTCGTTCACTGTGACGATGAACGTGGACCTGCCTCAGGCGATCCAGATCGATGGGTGCAAGATCGGCCAAATGACCGCGACAGTCGCGGAGGACGGAAACGCGCCCGTAACCTTCGCTTTCGATGTTCTGGGCAGACGGGCTCGCAAGGTGCCCATTTACTCCCCCGTCCATACCCCGATCTGCGCGATGCTCTCCTGGCAGAGCCGAGTGACGGTCGACGGCATCGTTTCCGACGTCGCCAAAGCAATGACGGTGGTCTTGAATCAGAATCTGACCTCGAAGCGCAGCCTGAACGGCAATCCCTACGTGAACAAGCATGACCCGGGAATGCTCGAGGCAACGGGCACTCTGACCAACGACTGGGCCGACTTCGCGTTCTACGACAGGTTGCTGGACGGCACCAAGTTCGACCTGCGAAATCGAATGGAGGGTCCCGCTACCACCGATAAGGCCTCGATCAAAGTTGACGAAAACACCCTGGCGACCCCGTTCCCCTTCAGCGTCGAGTTCCACATGCCCAGCTGCCTACTCGATGGGGAAGCCGGCGGCGAGCTCAACGGCGGCGAGAGCATGGACGAGAACCCGGGCTACTCTGCCGGCGTCTCGTTAACCCACGGCTACGCGATCCGGGCCAGGTTGGTCAACCGGACCCCGAGTTACACCTGATGCAAAACGACATAGCCCCACCCGGGGTGTCGGCGGTTGGTCCGCCGGCACCCCCTTTCATTTCCCCCGCTGACCCGGGAGAAGCCAGCGGCCCCCGCCTGCGCGTGCTCCTCCGGGGCGAGACCGAGCCGCGGCTCTGCACGTGGGACCCCTCCGACCTGACCCAGGTCGCCGACCTAGACCAGGCCGTGGGTGGCCTGGAACATCTCGACATCACTCGCCTCTGGCACATGCTGGCCCTGTTCTGGGTCGCCTGCGCCGGAGCCAGAGAGGAGATGTCCCTCCGCGAGTTTGGTCGCGCCTTCCCGTGGGGCGGCGCTGAACGTAGCGCAGCCCTCACGAAAGGAGCAGCGATCCTGTGGCGTCAGATAACGTAGTCTCCATCCTGCGGGCAAACATCACCGAACTCAAGGCGGACCTGACCAAGGGCATCGCCGAGTTCCGCGCCTTCGGCCAAAAGGTGCCGAAGAGCGTCCCTGAAGATCCGTTCGCCCGTTTGAAGGCGGACGTCGCTGATCTCAAGCAGGTCACCGGCTCTGCAGGCGTTGCCCTGGGCGGTCTTGCTGCCGGTGGCGCTGCGCTGACGAAGTCTTTCGTGGACAAGGCTGTAGAGATGCAGCAGTTCCGCGGAACACTCATCGCTGTCACCAAGGACGTCGCCGTCGCCGACGCCCAGCTGCAGAAGATGGTCGACTTTGCGGCGTCGACGCCGTTCGATCTCCCCGGGGTTGTCTCCGCCGGCGTTCAGCTGACATCGCTCAGGCAGAACGTCGACCGCTTCCTTCCACTCGCCGGCGACCTGGCCGCAGTCTTCGGACGAGACATCAAAGACGCCGCGCAGGCGCTCGGCAAGGCCCTCGCTGGCTCTCAGGATGGTCTGACCATCCTTGCAGACTCGTTCGGCATCAGCAAACGGGAGATGGCGCAGTTTGGCGCTGTGGCGAAAGCCGATGGGTCGATCGCTGCAACTACGGCGCCCGAGCTCGAGAAGCTCGCCAACGCTCTCGAAAAGATCATCAAGAGCAAGTACGGCGGCGCGATGGAAGCGCAGTCGAAGACTGCCGCCGGTGCCTTCTCGAACCTGTCCGACGCTATCGACCAGCTGCAAGCGTCCCTGGGAGCCGAAGTCGCCGACGATTTCGCCAAGCTGGCGAAGGGCATCACAGGCGCGGTGGAGTCTTTCCAGGCGATGCCGGACTCGACTAAGCGGATGGTCGCTCAGTCGATCGTGCTGGCCACCGGTGTTGCCGGCGTGACTGCCGCCCTGGTCGGGGTCGCTGCTGTGGTCGGACCTGTGGCTGCGGGTCTCGCAACTCTTTCCGCCGCGAGCGCGGGCGTGATGGGTGTCGTTGGCACCCTCGCCTCTGGCCTGCTGCTCACCGAAGGAGCTATCACTGCGGCTGCTGGTGCGGCAGTGGCTGGCAGCTCAGGCATGGCCGCTCTGACCGGGACGACCGCTGCCGCTGGGACAGCCGCAGCAGCAGCTGGCACCGGTTTCGCGGGCTTCGCCGCCATCGCTGGTGCCGCTCTAGTTCCAGCCCTCGTCCTCGGTACCGCTGCCTTCGCCTACCTCATCCACCGGATGGGAGAGGCGAACCAGGCCGCCGAGGAGCTTCGCGCGGGCCAACAGAAGGTCGCCGATCGCTTCCGCGAGTCACGAGAGGCGATCGTGCAGGCCGCCGACGCGCTGCGGGACTACAACGGCAACATCGAGGCGGCCGTCAACGCGACCGCTAATTCGTTCAAGGAGACCGGGAAGACGGACCTTGACGCCGCTAAGTCGATCTTGGCCCTCAATGAGGCACGAAACAAGGCTTGGGAAGACGGTGACAACGAGCGGGCCAAGATTCTCTCAGACCGCATCGCCGTGATGTACGGCGTTCGCCAACAGCTATCCGGCACTCACGTCGAGAAGATGGAGGCGGAAAAGAAGGCTGCTGACGCCGCCAAGGCCGCGCTCGAGGCTCAGGCCAAAGCCGAGGAAACCTATCAAAAGCGGGCGACTGCCGGGTTCTACGAGACCAAAAAAGCGCAGCTGGAAGCTCTGGACGCGGTCCTCATCGGTGCCAAACAGGGCAGCAAAGAGCGGGAGGCGCTGGAGCTCTCCCGTATCAAACTGGTCCGTGAAGCCTCGAAGGAGGAGATCGCCGGCGACCTTCACGCCATCGACCTTCGAAAGAAGGCTGGCGAGCTAAGCGCTCGTCAAGAGGTGGCAGCTCTCCAGGCCATCCTGAAGGCCAAAGCCGCTATCCTCGAAGTCGACGAGCGCCAGAGAATCGAGTCTGAGATCGCCGCGGCGAACGGCAAGATCAAGGCGGACAACGAGAAGCGCTGGGCCGACGCTGCGAAGAAGTCGGCCGAGGCTGGCAAAAAGGCTGCAGAAGAGAGCTTCGCGCTGCAGGGTAAAGGCTTGCAGACCGAGCTTGAAGCCACCAAAAAGCTCGAAGACCGTCTGGAGATCGAGAAAAAACTGGTCGACCTCGAAGCCCAGAAGGCGACATACGGCGAGAAAAACGCCAAGAACCGCCGAACCATCCTCGACAACGCAAAAGCCGAGAAAGACCTGCTCGACAAGCAGGCGGCCGAGGCGATTGAGAAGCGCGACACCGAGCTGGCCAGCAAGCGCGCCGAGTTGGTGGCGCAGCAAGTGGCCGATGAAGACGCTGCTCAGGAGGACCTGTTCGCGAAACGCCGGCGCAAGTTGGACGAGGAGGCCGCGCGAGGCAAAAACGTCTACGGCGAGAGGCTGCGGCTCGAGCAAGACGAGCTCGAGTACGCGATGGCGGCCAGCGAGAAGAAGCTGGCTGCGGTCGAGGCGGAGATCGAAGCGAAACGAAAAGCGGCCGACGCCGGCGCGACTCCCGAAGAGCAGAAGATCAACGCCGACACGGCCGCGCTCGAGCTGCGGAAGGCAGAGCGGGACGCCAGCAGGCAGACCCAAGAGATCTTCGACAAGTCGAACGCCACGTTGGTCGAGCGCACGAAGCATCTCCGCGAACAGCTCGAGCTGCTCCGCAAGCAGAAAGAAGAGGCGAAGGACCCGACCTTCAGCGGCGAGGCGTACGGAGCTGAAGGCCTCGGCGAGAACCGCGCCGGTTGGGGTATCTCCCGCAAAAAGCGTGGCCAGGTCGGCGAAAACGGCATGACCGAGGCGGAGATGAAAGCCGAAATCGCCCGCAACGAAGGCATCCTCGGCAACCGCCAGACCTACCGAGACAAGACGGGGCAACTGATGCCCACCTTCGGAGTCTCTCGCAGCGCTCAGGAGCAGGCCGCAGCTGAGGCTGCCGCCGCGCCCCGAAACCAGACCGAGCAGGCCGCGAAGATGATCAGCCTGGTCGAGTCCATCGCCCGCTCGGTAGGCGCCATGGGCTCGAACCTCGGCAAGAGCGGCAAAGGCTCCGGCTCCCCTGCTCTCGGCCTGGCTCCCTCCCTGTACCCCAACACCTCGTTCTAGGAGGCTTCCATGGCAGAACCCTGGCAAACCGGCGAGGGAGAGCTCGAGGTGCTGGAGATCAGCGCCTGGGGTCGGGACCTCTCCGAGGCGTCGATCCCCTTCGTCGACATCGAACTCCGGGACTCACAGCCCCACAGCTGGACGCTCACGATCTCCGACCCGTTCGCGGAATACCACCCCGAGCGGGTCGGGGGAGAGTGGGAAGGCGTGATGACCGACGCCAAGGATCACTTGTTCGTGCTGCGCTGCAGGTGGTCCGGCGAGCTCTTTGAGTTCGTCGGCGTGCCCACGGGCATCGCGCACAACCGAGTCACCGGCGACGGCCAAGTCTCGCTCGACCTCACCTGGTCGGGCACGTGTCTATCGTGGCATCTGACGGAGGAAGCTGTGACGCAGGAGACCCTCCGTAGCACCAAGACGCAGACCGTCACGCGCGATCGAGTCATCCGCGACGCGCTGCTCCCGTCGGGAACAGCGCACTCGGGCATCCCCACGCTGCCGCCGCTGCGACTCCAGCACCGCCAGAATTTCCGCCCTATCGACATGATCGCTCGCTACTGTGAGCGCGACGGCCTGGCCTGGTCGTTCGAGGGCGAGATCATGGTTTTTAGTCCAGCGACCCTCGGTTCGCCCGACTGGGTCTACGGGCCAGACACCTGCGTCTCGGCCGAGACCAGCGACATGGCAAGCGCGGACCTCTACTCGAGCGTCGTGGTCAGACGCCTGGTGGAGAGCGGGGACATCGTGGGCCAGCCGGTCACCATGACCACGTTCGGCAACCAATACCAGATCACGTTTTCCGAGCCGCTGAACGCGGTGTCGTGGCGACAAGTCGGCACACCAATCCTCGGGATTTGGAGCGACTTCACCGCTCGCGACGCTGAAGGCAACGTAGTAGCAGCCAGGGACCCCAGGGGCCCGCTCCAACACGCGGAGTTTCTTTACGGCCGGCCCCTCAACAACGTCTCGAGCATCCAGTGGACGTTCGGCAACCAGACGGCAGACTTC
The DNA here is from genome assembly GCA_023447635.1 of Vulcanimicrobiota bacterium. Taxonomy (GTDB): domain Bacteria; phylum Vulcanimicrobiota; class Xenobia; order Xenobiales; family JADMJV01; genus JAEXNA01. The sequence continues at coordinate 89,139 of JAEXNA010000040.1, forward strand.
TCGATCACTGAAGGCTTTGGTCAGCTCATCTTCACCGGAACGCCTGTTGAGAGCGACGAGGATGACGAGCCGATAGAGTTCGACACGGCGTTTGATATGACGGTCGTGCATCCCGAACTGCTAGCCATTGTTGGGCCGCGCAAGCGCGAGCTGGACCTGGACGAAACTGTCTCGACCCAAGCCGACGCTGAGCAGGTCGCCCATCATCATTTGAATCGGCTGTTGCTCAACCGGGCGCCCCGCGCGATCACCTGCCCGCTCAACCTGGGAGCGAAGCCCCGACAGACTATCCGGATCGACGACCCCAAGTTGAACCGTAGCCAACGCGGCTGGATGAAGATTGTCCGTCACCGGATCTCGCCAGACCCCGCCCAGGCCAGCACAACCATAGAAGCGACAGGATGGAGGACGTAATGAGCCAGCAGAGAGATATCCGCAGACAGATCGACCGGGTCCCGACGTTCACGCTCGCCGTGACCGGGGAGCCAGATGGGCGGGGACGAACCGACTGCACTACGTCGGGACGCAGCGCCGCACGCTCCAAGCTGGCCACCGTTCTGGGCCAGCCTTTACCTCCACAGACCACCGCCCTTCTGCTTGCCGGTGGAGACAGCGACCAGGCCGCGATCCTCGGTTACGCGCCGTTCCTCACTGGATAGATGCGGCGCAACTACGAGAAAGGCAGGATCGTGACGCGTCACTCCATGATGAGGTATGACGTGCTCATCCCCGGTCGCGAACATCCGTGGACCAAGGTCGGCACGCTGAACCCGGCCTGGTTTGACGAAGGCGAGACGGTGGTCGTGGGCTTCCTCGAAGGGAATCCGCAGATCCCGTTCATCGCTACCCAAAAGCCGTGGATCCAGAGCCTGCAGGCAGCGCGGGAGCAGATCATTCAGCTCTACCACGACTGGATCTGCTACGGCGCTAACTATCTCAGGACCTGGTCCTGGACGCGCCCCGAGGGTTTCCACTGGCAGTCCGCTGGCTCCAGGGCCGCGCTCCTGTCCCTGGCAACCAATGTGCGCTACGAAACGATCCCGAGCGATCTTGGACCGCCCCAGGGTCGCGGCGAGCGCAGCGCGATCTCGGCTAACGCCGTACTCACAGACCAGGGTGGCAGTTCGTTCTCGTCGCTCGACGTCACGTCTATCCTCGCCACGATCGACGCCGAGCACACCTACTCCAGCGCGGTCTCGATCGTGCGCCGCCACGGCCAGCTCCTGGTCGAGATCCAGGCGTTTGACGAGGTCTACGACGAGGACAGCGGAGACCTCACCGTCAGCGAATGCGCCTATCTCGCCAGACTCAACGCGTCGGACCTGACGAAGCCTGCGCTGGCGGTAGAGTGGGTTGTGCGATTGGACGAGGCCTACCCTAATCGGCTGACCCGCACGGATCGGATTGGGGACTGCCTGGTGTTCAGCCGCGAGAACGAAATGGGGGGAGTACAACGCCGCTGCGTGGTCCTGCTTCAGGCTCAGGAGCGCGACGATCATGAGAGCCTCTTCTCTCGTCAACTCGTGGCTCTCCATGTGGACTGGGACGGTGGAGAGGTCAGCGCGGACCCGATCAGCTACCAGATCCTGCCAACTCCCAACGAGACGTTGGCGTCCGAGGCTCGTCCTCTCGCGTGGGCGGACGAGTCCAGCGGCCGGATCTGGGTAGAGGGGGCCTCGATAGTCTTTGGATGGAACGATGGCGCTCCAGTGGTGGCGCTGGACTGGGAACTAGCAACAACAGCCCCAGAGTCTGGAGCGGGAGTACTCAAGGCTGTGATGGGCAACCGCCTGATCTACTCAGGGACCTGGGAGACGTACGAAACCGTCGTTGACTATCCGATGCGGACCACTCGCGACCAGTTCGGGGAAGTCTATGAGACCTCTAGAATCGAGCGGTCGCGAGGTCACTCGCTGTTTCGTGGGACTGTCGTGGTCGATGCGGTGACTGGCGCCCTGGTCACGCGCAATGCCTACCCGGGGACCGAGCCGGCCGGACAACTAGAGGGAAGCCGGTTTGACGCGCTCTGGGAGTCTTACTGGGACCACGAGATACCCGCGAAGGGATACGGATCACGACCGATCCCCGGAGGTGGTCCTCTAGACGAAGAGGCGGTGCTAATCCCAGAAGAGCAGGCTTATTCGATGCTGGACCGCTTGCGAGTCTGGCGTGGAAACCAGTTCTTCTATCAGGCCGGAGCCTACCCCGAGCCCGAGGGTGGATACCCGGATCCCGACGAGACCCACCCCTTGATAGCGCTGGGGCGCGAGAACGTAACCAAGCAGTCTCCGTACCCCCCACGCGTTATCGACGGTGTGACCTACAATCAGGGACAGTGGGATGAGTGGGAGGCGCGACGAGACCAATTCATGCAAGCTCAGGCCGAGCTCCTTAACGCGGCGGCCAGGAGCAGGCCTAACGGGGCCAACGGCCTCCGTGGGGACTATTTGCGTATCTCGCCGTACCGGGGCGCGTTCCGCCAAACGTCGTACTGGCACGAGGAACTTGAGTCGAGAGCCCCTTATGACCCGCCGATTATCTCGGACCAGTACTGTTCGTGGACGAGCGTCCTCGGTCCGTCTACTCCGCCCGGTGGAACCCCACGGCTCTGGTTGGACTGGGGGAATCCCTCCGGCCCAACAGGTCTCACGAGTGCGATCCCGCGAGCCCCTCATGACTACGCTCAGGCGCTAACCCGACCCCGTTACGAGTATTGGGACGAGGCGCGGCAGGAGATGCTGAGCAACTCCGACCCGGACCCCACCTCGTACTGGAGAGGCGCGGAATCGATCTCTGGAGCGGCCGAGTACGATTCCGGCGATTTCGATCTCTGGGCCGCGTCTGTGGCTGTCGGGACGTCGATTCGAGTTCATCGAAAGATCGTCTGGATTGGGCGTGGGACCTGGTACGACCGAGTGGCCACGCCTCTCCAGCACTGGCGCGAGTCTCCCGCGTGCAATACCGGTCGACTGGTGGTCTGCGGACCTGAGGGCGGCGAGTATTACGATCTCGCCAGCGGCACCTGGGTTAACCGTCCGCTCGTCTGGCGGGCCGAGACCAACACCGGCGCTCAGGCGTGGATTTCTACTCTTCCCGGCAGCGGCGGCGCCGTTTACGGGCAGGCTGGGACGCCTATCGCTCTCGACCTGGGAGAGGACGGGATCTGTACGCTGACGCCGATCATTCTGGCTGGCGTGCCTAAAATCGTGATTCACTCGAGCACAGGTGAGATTCTTGGCACCCCAGATGGCACGGCTGACATGCTCGAGGCGATGTTCGACCGTACCCGGTTGGTGCGCCAAGCTCTCGACGGTGACACGCAGCAGTGGGGCCCGCCGACCTAAGAAGGAGATCGACAAATGGCAAACCTTAAACCTGTTCGCCGGGGCGATACGTGGCATGGCCATCTCTGGGTGGTCGACGATCCCGCCGCAGGCGCGCCCAAGGACCTATCGGGCTGGGCGTTCGCGCTCGAGGTGCGTGAGACCGAGGGGATCGATGGAGAGCTCGCGTGGTCGGCCACCATGGCCAGCGGTGGCCTCCAGCTGATCGACGGTGACGGTCGAGAGGTCGAGATCAGCTGCTGTGGCTCTCGAAAGAAGGTCACGCGAAAGCTCGAGCCACTGGGGTACCCCTATGTCGTTCAGGCGGTGGGCGTCGACCCCGGCCTGGTGGAAAAGGAGTGGTATTTCCGGCTCCGCGCCGTCGACCCGACCGGGAGCGGCGCTCCGATTAGAATGACCCTCGACGACGGCCGCTGGAGCGTCACCAAGTGATCGAGGGAGAGCCGCTCGTCTCGGTCGTGTCGGCCGTGGTAGTCGGCCCGGCGCTGACGACGCTCTCCGTACCTGAGACCGGTCCGGCTGTTACCTCTGCACAGGTCCCTGGGCCTGGTCTCACGCTCACCTCGGCGAGCCAACCCGGACCGGGCCTCTCGGTCCTTTCGGGCCAGGTCTCTGGCCCTCCGGGGCGCCCGGGAGCGGACGGTGCCGGGGCGTGGCGGGTGGGGGTCCCTCCGCTCGAGCAGCCGGACGGCGAGAGAATTGCCTTCACCGCTCCGGAGCCGTACCAGCCGGGCACGCTCGCCGTCACCTGGTGCGGCTTCGGGCTAACCCGGGGCGCCCATTTCACCGAGAGCGGCGGACCAGCCCAGCTCGAGATGTCCGAGGCGCCTCGGGCCACCGACCATTTCTTTCTAACTTACCAAATCGCTACGGAGGATTAACGCTATGCGGCCCACTCACGATGGGAGATTTCACGACGACGGATTTTTGGACAACAGGCAGGTTTCGGCGAATGCCGCTATCGAGGTATCCAAGCTCGCCGGGGGCAGCAACGGCCAGGTGGTCAAGACGGTCGGTGGCGTCCCCGCCTGGGTAGACGCCACCGAAGGCGTGGAGAATCTGGACGATCTGGGCGACGTGGCGATCACCTCGCCCACGACCGGCCAGGTACTTCGCTACACCGGCACCGGATTCGCCAACTCTGCGATCGGTGCGGGTGATCTGCCGAGCGGAATCGACGCGGCCAAGATCGGCGGAGGCGCGGTCAGCAACGCCGAGTTCTCTTACCTGGACGGCGTGAGCGGGGCGATCCAGACCCAGCTCGACGGCAAAGCCGCGACCAACCATACGCACAGCGCGACCGCGATCACGTCCGGCACTCTGGATACCGCTCGCCTCCCTAGCGGGATCGACGCCTCGCTGCTCGCCGGCGGGGGCGTGAGCAACACGGAGTTCGGCTACTTGGACGGCGTGACGGGTTCTATCCAGGCCCAGCTGAACGCCAAGCAGGCGGCGATCGTGGCAATCCAGGAGGAGCCCGCTGGCACCAAAGACGGCGTGAACGCGACCTTCACGCTGAGCGCCTCCCCCACGTGGGGCACGCTGATCTGGGAGGGCGTGAGCCTGCGATGGGGCGTCGACTTCAGCGTCTCAGGTTCCACCATCACAATCCTCGACCCCGACAAGCCTACGTCCGGCGACGATCTCTGGTTCGCTGGCCTGGGAGTCTGACGCCGTGGGCAAGATGCGGCCGAAACTCGGCCGCCACATTGATCCCGCTGGGCTGAGCGGCGTCCTCCGGACCGACGGCACGACAATCTCGGCCGAAGAACAGCTCGCGATAGTTCGGGGCGGCACCGGGGCCAGTACGGCGCCAGCCGCTAGAGTCAACCTCGGCGCGGCCTCGGCCGCCGACCTCTCGGCCCTGACGGGAGACCTAGAGACCCTCCAGAGCAGGTGGATCTATACCGCCTCGCCCCTATCTGGCGGTGGACGTCTGGCAGATGGGGATCTCACCCTCACAATCAGCAAGGCCGGGGCCAGCGATAGCGGCTGGCTGTCGGCGGCCGATTGGAGATCGTTCGCGGGGCAAGGCGATTTTATGGTCAGATCGAGGTCGACGAATCTGAGCGGCATTACCGCCGGCCATCTGTCCTGGACGGCGATATCAATCCAGCGACCGTCGCAGGCCAGTATTTCAGTCACCAACGCCGAGAAGACGGCCCTGCAACCCGGTGGCTACAGGGTGATTGCCACAGTGCGGGTGACCGCCACATCTCAGGTGGACTGCGAGACGGTGATCTATACGGGAGCGGTCGGGACCAGCGTCAACACGGATATCGTCGAGTCGCGAGTGCGAGAAACTGCCTGGAGCGGCGGTACGCAGACGCTCAACTCGGTCGCATATATCCACGTCGCAGCTGGTGCGCCTCGAGAGGTGGGGATCTGGATCTCGAGGGCCTCGGGAACCGGCACGATAACCGTCGTCGGGTACTCACAGATCACGATCGAGAGGATTTACTAAGGTGTTCCTGGAGCTCAATTATCACATGGTCTCAGGACCCACCGGCGTCATGTACGCCACCAACATCGAGCGTCAGACCCTCACCCTGGAGCTGGGCGACGGTGAATCCTCGGCGGACCGCGCGATGGAGGCGGCCGCATTCCTCCGCCAGCAGGTCCTCGACGCCGGCGGGCCGGTGCTGGAGCTCCGTGAGGAGTACCCGCCCGAGCCAGCCACCGAGGGCGACCCGCTCCTGGACCAATTCCTCGCGGAATCCCCGATCCCGGGCCGGATCATGGCGCGGTGGAAGCACTTCAACCACCTCCAGCGCACCAAATTCGCTGCCCGCTTCCCCGACCCCGCCAACCAACCCGCGCCCGGGACCTATGACCTGGACGAGGACGGCTGGAGCCCGGGCGATTACGCGTCGTTCGCGCAGACGATCGGAACGGTGACGATTCTCCTCTACGCCCAGAGTTTCAGCGACGTCGTCGACCTGGTGCAAGCGCACGTCCATCCCGTAGCCACGCCAGCCGCCAAACAGGCCTATCTGGCCGCGATGCAGGCCGAGCTTCCGACCCCTTCCCCAACCCATAAACCCCTGGAGGAACAAAGATGACCCTTGGAACGATGGCCGAGAGCGCGATCGTCGCGATCGGCGGTACCGGATTGCTGGCCCAAGTCGCCGGCACCGTTGGACACGCCAGCGGCGACCCTAGCCTTCTGGGCATAGCCGCCAGCCTGGGCACCCAGGGTCTGCTGATCTTCATGCTCCAGCAGAGCAACGCTCAACGAATTACGCGCGAGCAGGCTCACGCCGAAGAGAAAACCGCGCTCGCCAAAGAGTTCGCCGACAAGGTGGCCAAAGTCCAGGACACTCAGGCCGAGATGAACGAGAGGCTCCTCTCCGCCGTGCTCGGCCTGGTGCCCCCGACGGCGCCGGAGAAAGGAAAACGATGAAACCCACCCCACCCACAGGAGCCTGGCGGCATATCTGCCCGGCCGAGGACCCCAAGAGCGCCCACGCATACGTGGGCGCTCTTGTTTTTGAGGCGCTCTGGCGCGCTGGCGAGGCTCTGGGCCTGCGCCAGACCTGGGACGCCGCGACCGGAAAACTTTACCAGGGACTGCCCGGGAAACCGGCGGCGCCACCGGCAACTCCAGCCCGGGTTGGAGCGAAGCTCTTGCCCGTCCCCTACTACTCCCAGCTGGACTCGGTCACCAGCCAGGCGCTCCGGATGTGTTTCTCGAGCTCCTGCGCGATGCTGCTCAAATTCCTCAAGCCCAACTCGCTCTCGAGCTCGCCGAACGCCGACGACGAGTACCTGCGTCGGTTGGACCAGGACTTCGGCGACACGACCAGCGCCGACGCTCAGGTGGCCACCCTCCGCCACTTTGGCGTCCAGGCCCGGTTCAGCAAATCCCTGACCTGGGCCGACGTCGATCGCCAGCTGGCCAAGGGGATCCCGGTCCCGATCGGAGTCCTCCACCACGGCCCCGCGTCAGCCCCCACCGGAGGTGGCCATTGGATGGTCGTGATCGGGCGAGACGGCACCGACCTGATCGTGCACGACCCCGCCGGCGAACTCGACGTCATTCACGGCGGATACCTGGGCGGCTCCGGACGGGCCGTCCGCTACTCCGAGAAAAACCTCACCCCCCGCTGGCGCGTCAACGGCACTGGCGGCTGGGGAATCCTCGTTTAGGAGCACACCATGGGAATCTTGCAGAGAATCAAACAAGCGCTCGGCCTGGTCGAGCGAGCCACGCAGATCGTGGTCCCGATCGTCGACGAGGTGGCAGAGCTGGCGGCCGAGATCCGTGGCGTCGACCTGGTCGGCGACACCTACTCCCCCAACTCCGTCTGTGTGGAGGCCGGGCACTACGGCCTGGTCCGCGCCGGCGACCTGGTCGCCAGGCCTGACGGAGTGATCGAGACCTGCCGGATGGAAGTCCTCCGCCGATTCCCGCCCGGCTTGAGAAAGGGCGACCGGTGGCAGCGGTTCGAGGACGTCGGTCCGTTTGCTCAGTAGCTCGCCAAAACGAAAGGCCCCCGCCGGTTTGTGCCGGCGGGGGCCTTTTGCGTAGTCGGGAAGACGTGCCGATCGGCTCACGATCCCCCGCAGGAAGGCCAGCGCCGGCGTTGCCCATCGCGCGACCGTCCGCGCCCCTTCCGGCTCGAGCTCGGCCACGAGGAGAAGCCCGCGGTCGATGGGATACCGATCGCTCCAGGCAAGGAGCGCCTGCTCCAGCTGCTGGTCGACGGGGAGAGCCTTCAACTGCTGGACTATCAAGGGCAATCCGTCGACCGAAGCAAGGGCTGCTCGCCAACCGGGCGGCCAGTCTGAGAGCCAGGGATGGTGAAGAGAGGCGCGGGACCACGTCCAATAGCGAGAGAACGCGAGGCGTCTGAGTTCGAGATTCAGGCTATCCAGGAGGCTCGGAGTCACGATAAGACCCTATCACATAGATGCACACAGGTGCACTATAAAAAAAGCCCCCGCTGGCCACGTGGCCGGCGGGGGCTTCTTTCGATCTGGCGGCTATCCGCGCCGAGTCTGGATCTTGTGCACCTGGCGCACGCGGCCTTGGAGTTCCAGCTCCGGCGCCTCGTGGACTACCGGGGTCCTGGTGCCGTCGGGATGAACTCGAAGGGTTATAGCTGTGGCCACCTTACGGGGCGGGGTCTGATCACTCACGGGCGTTTCGATGGCCGCCACCTCCCCGCGCCGTAAAACTTGGTCGGAGCGCCATAAGTACACTAAGTACACTGGAAGCCGCAATCGCCCTATTCACGCCATTCAAGCGGTGTACATTCGCTGAAAACGAGCCTGCCCAAAGTACACTGACTCCCACCAAAGTACACTAACCTCACTGAAACAGCAGACTTTGAGCAGCGCTGACTGCGTCGGCAGGGGCCTTAGCAATTCCGCTGATGGTGAAAATGGGTCCTCGACTCGAGCGAGCCCCTTTGGTGACCGACACCCCTTTGTACTCAAGAAGCGGTGCGGCCTGAGTGATCCGCCTGGTCAGCTTATGACCCGTCGTTGGCCAGAAGTCCTCACCATAAGCGCTGGGTGGCTGAAGGGTCGCAAGCAAATCCATCATCGTTCCAGACCAGGTGCCCGCCCGCTCTTGTAGGTCTATGACGGCCAAAGCAACTCGGTCCTTCCATAGTGCCTGCTCGTAGAGTTCGTTCCTAGAGGTCGAGAGATACTCCGTCGCCTCACCAGATGGCCAGGGAAGGCCCGTTTCACTCGCCAGCATGAAGCGAGCAAAGTCAACGTTCCGGACCTGGGGGAGGGGGGTCTTGTCCAGGTTTGCTAGACCGGCGCAGAAAGCGTCGAGAATCCCACCCAGGACCTGCGGGCGAATACGCTTGGCGATCGCCCAGACCTCCCGCTCTTCCCTGCGTTCCGAATCCTTGATCGGCTCAAGAGTGACCAGGGCGGCCCGGCTGGCCAAGTCCGCCCGGTCCACAATCCCTTCAATACCCGAGATGATGACGGGATTCTTAACCGTCAGCTCGACCTCATCGCCTGCAGTGTAGAGAGCCCTCTTCTTGATAGAACTGCCTGTCGCGACCTGACACAAGAAGTCGGACATCTCAGGCTTGATACGGTCCACGTTGTCGTAACAAACCAGGTGGGCAGCGTTACAGTTGACAGCGACATCCTCCTTCGATTTCGGCATATCGCCAATCAGCGAGCTAATGCTGGTCGGATCCACCATGTACTTCAGAATTCGCGCTGCGGCGCTCTTGGCCGAACCAGCCCTTCCTTCGAAGACCAACAGCGGGTAGGAGAACTCCGTTCGCAAGATACCCACAAGAAAAGCGATAAGGAACTTGAGAACCGTTCCGCGAGCGTTCAGTACCTCGCCCAACAGCATCACATCTCCACCGGGGATAGGATCGGGCAGCGCCGCCGGCAACTCAGCTCTACCGTTGCCGACGACCTTTCGTCTCCAGTACAGGCCTGGGGGGCTGTCCACAATCTTCCAGCCCTCAGCCGTCATCTCAACGATTTTCCCGTCGTGACGACATAGATCAAGGTAGTGACGACCGCGAAAGTGGGCCAGACGTCGGTGGACCTGAGCGAAAGGCCCAAAATTGCGGGCTTCGGCCCTCTTGCTCACAAGAATTTGCTTCCTCATCTCAGGCGACGGGGGATCTCCACCACCAGACCCTTCGAGCGCCAACAGAAGCTTCTCCTCGGCGTCTTGGCCATTGAGATCGCAGGCCGTTCCGTCTCGCGAAGCCAGGTACGCAGTGCCATTCTCTGAAAAGAACGCGAACTTTGTCCCGACAAAAGCCCTCAGACGCCGGTAGGTCGAGACCGGATTTTCCTCCGTCTCGTTCTTCTTCGGTGGAAGTTGGCCCAAGGTCGTAGCCACCTTGGTCAGGTAGGTGTCGACGTCAGACCCACGCAGTTCGAAGAGCTCGGCCCCAGCACGAAGCGCGTCGTCAGCGCCTTTCGGGGTCTCGCCTTCCACGTAGGTATCCCCGCGGTTCCAGAGCGTAAGTCCCACCTCGTAACCCGCTTCTCGCAGCCGGTCAACCGTGGCTCGAAGTGACGCGAAAACCATGTTCTTTTTACCGTCGGGTTTCTTTTCAGCATGGTCGGCGTCAAAGGCTAACAGGACCTCTCTCGCCGCCACGTTCCTGAGCAGCTCCAGCGCAGGCTCGATGCTGCTGACCCCAGGCAGACCAACAGCCATGGTCTTTAGCTGCTTGGCTAGCGCCAATGCCTTGAACGCGCCCTCGGTCACTACGACCAGGCCGGTCGTGCCGGCGTCGCCGGCGATGTACGGAGCCTGCACCGAGGGCCCCCCTTTCCCCCCAGAGCTGAACCAGTAGTATTTGCTGCCGGTGGTCTTGTCCGGTCGAATCTGTAGAGCAACGATGGCTTCCGCATCAAAATGCGGGATGATGAGTCCAGGCCCGCGGGCCTGGTAGCTTAGCTTCCCACCCTTCCCGGCAAAGAATCCGGGAACACCGAGCAGCAGCTCCTCACCGAACTCCGTCTCGAGCTGGCCCAAAACTCGCGAGCAGTCCGCCGGGCGAGGCAGACGGCCGAAGCGCAGGCGCGTAACCTGCTCGAGTTCCAATCCCCTCTCACGGGCAAGCTCCTCGGCTGCCTTGGGGCCGATCGGGCAGAGCTCGAGCAGTCGAGAGTACACCCGGTCGATTTGCCCTGATGTTGCGCGGGAGGGCGTGGGCGGTTGTGGGGCCGCTGAGGACGGAGCGGCCGCGTCCAGGAACCACAGGCGGTAAACACCCGTGGCGTCTTGCTGCTCTTCCTTCCAGCTCCCGTCCGTCAAACGGGACTCCCCGGGCCAGTAGCAGCGTCCAGCCCGGCCATCATCGCGAATGTGGCAGCGGCGGTCGTGGCCACAGGCCGGGCAGGGGTTGTTCTTCGTGGCCTTCGGCCACTTACCCGCGGCCACCTAAAACCACCTCGTCGACGAGATCGAGCGACGGATGTCCCTCATGATGTATGTGAATGGAGCCATGACAGGGCCCCCCTTTCGTGTCGTGGTTATTTCTGGTTAGAAATGAAGTCGCCGAGAGCTGGTCTCGGCGATTCGGGTCATTCGGATGCAGCTCAGCGGCTTAGCAGGGGAACCAGGTCACTCCGCTTCGGGGCTAGGCTGCGGGGCGGGATCATGGCTGCTCAGAGGAGTGTTCTCCGCGAAGGGGTCCTTGATGAAGGGGAACTCCGACCGGATTACGGCGAACACGCCGCGATAGTAGGTCCGCTCGAAGCAGAAGTGGTTGGCCTCGAAAGCCTGGACCACGGCCGGGCCCCGAAATCCAAGCTTATGGAAAGCGGCCAAGGCGAACAGCATGTTCTCCCCGTGGACGCCGCGTTTCCCGAGCTGGACGATCACTTCATCAATGATCTTCCGCGCCTTGGCGTCGCCTTCGGACAAGGCATTTAGCACCTGCTCGAAATCCGCTTCGTTCATGAACTGCCGCCGAGGGGCGATGGCCGAGAGGTCGCCTCTGAGAATATCAACGAGGTCTATGAGTTTCATCGTGTCTCCTGTGGGTCTTTGTGTGTAGGGCAAGCCGCGAGCAAACGCTCGTAGTCTGCCAATAAATCGGGCAACACGCTGATCGCGAGTTCGACCAGGTGCGCGTCTGCAGTCTTGAAAAAGCCGGCGATGTGGTGCCTCCGGAATGACGTGGGTTTAGCGCGTCTGCTGCGCTGGCGCTGACCAAGCTCTTCCCAAGAAATAAGGATGGCGAGATCTGGCTGCCGGTCGAACGGCTTCGCCTCCCATCTGCCCGGGGTACGCTGCTCGAGCAGTTCGCGCAGCGCAGCCACGCTGGCGACCAGAGACTCCGTCACAGCGCCCCTCGCAGATGCTCTTCCGCTGCGGCCCAAGTCGCGAACGAGGGCTCGATGTCGTTGGCCTCGCCAACGACCAACGCTTCGAATCGTCCGTCGGCGAGTTCGTTGATGGCGCCGAGATAGCGACCTCGCGAATCGGTGACTGCCCGGCTGGCCAGGCCGCTGCTGACCGTCACACTATGCGACCGCAGAACATCCGGCCGGATGAGTTCTTCTGTGGCCTCATCGGCCACCATGTTCAGCATCCGAGCCGCGCTCGAGCCCGCCCGTGTGTAGAGATTGAAGAGACGTTCGCCCACATATCCGCGTGACGAGAGCAGGAGCAGGTACAAGCAGGCGGCATCCTCGCTCACATCGTTGGCGGCAAACATCTCGAGAGCTTCCAGCATGACTCGTAGGCTTCCAGGGTGACCGGCCGAGATGGACTCGACCCAGCCGGTGAACCGAGGGTTAGCCCTGCCCATTGGCTTTGTCCCTCGTTCTAACGTATCTGGTAAGGTCCGTCGCGTAGACCTTCCGCCGGCGTTTGCCGTCCACGATGGTTCGTAGTCCTTGCCGTCCGTCCGTCCGCTCGTAAAGGATAGCGGCTTTGCCCAGCTCTTTGTGGACGCGATGCACGTCGGGCATTTTTCGACTCACGCGGCCAGGGGTGGCTCGCGGGACTTTTTGCAGATAGCGCGCGGCTTCGTGCAGGGTGAGAAGCATCAGGTTGACCTCCATGTTTGTCTGGTGGTAGCCTGGGGATAGTCATCAGGCCCCCAGGCCCGAAACATGGAGCCTCCCCGGTGTGTCCGCATCGGGGAGGCTCCATTTTATGCGGCGTCAGCGTAGGCTTCCACGCATCCATAGGTCGGCCGCAGCCTGGCGCGAAAGTCGACGAACTCGATGTTCGACTGGGAGTTGGGCCGGAGCTGGTGAGCGATCTCCTCGTTCTCACGCTGGAGCTCGAGATCGCGGGTACGGCAGGCCTCGGCCTGGAGTAGGTGCGTCCGGCGGGCAGAGCGCAGCGCGATCTGCTGGTCCATGTTGGCGAGCTGCCGCTCTACGAGGTCTACGTTCTTGGGTTTGAATGTCATCAGGGTCCCTTTCAAGGAATTCTTTTTTGAGTCGCTGGCACAGGGATATGGTTGGCATGGTAGGGTGACCTTACGAAGAGTCGAGCTCAGGCATCTGCCGGGCACCTCCTCCCCCCACTCCACCGCTTCCGGTGACCTGGCTACTCCGGGAAAAATGTCTCCTCCGACGAATGGCGGCGATGGCTATCCCCGACAAGGTGGCCACACCAACCATAAGCAGAGGAGACGAAATGTCAGAATTTATCGGGACCAGATGGGTCCACCTCGAAGGCAAGACCTGCGTCATCAGGTCTGAGTACGGCGAAAAGTCCGCCACAATCGTAGGCGCGGAGCCGGGTGGGGTCTGGCTCGACTTCGAGGACGGCTCGCACACGTTCTTGCCGCACTCTGAGCTTGCCTGGGCGCGTGTTTCCACCGCAGACGCCGACCCTGGCGAGGCTACCGTTCTCTGATTTAGTAGACGGCACAGCTGCTTCGCGGTTTCGAGAGCCTCTTCAGACTGTGGCGTCTGGAATCCGCGAAGCGCGTAGCAGCCCCGCAGCAGGTCCCGAGCTTTCAATCGGAGGTCCCTTACGGTCTCGCCGTAGGCCGACCAGGCGTCGCCGTAGGCCGGATCACTCTTATCCATCGGTTGGAACCTCGGTCGGACTGGGCTCCCGCAGCAGATCGTCAACCGTGCAGTCGAGAGCAGCTGCTAGAGCCTTAAGCCGATCAGCGCCTATCGACGACTTGCCCTTCTCGTAGCGGCCAACCATCGACCGGGTGACGCCGATACGCCTTCCGACCTCCGATTTGCTCAAGCCTCGGGATAGCCTAATCGGCTCCAGCCCGGGCATCGCCGGAGTCGACTCCTGCTCTACACTCATGGTTCGAATTGTAGACCAATGGTCTACGCAAGGTCAAGGGGTTTCAATGGTTACTCGCGTGAATTGTAGAGTGATGGTCGACACGGACTTCAGAGATAGACTGAAGAGAGCTCGGGAAGAGGCTGGCATCGGTCCAACGGAGCTAGCGCGAGTCCTAAGCGTTGATCGCTCGATGATCTACAACTACGAAAAGGGACGGAACGAGATGTCTCTTTCGATCCTGGAACGATTCGCAGCCGCGACAGGCAAACCCGTCGAGTGGTTCCTTGGAACTGGAGACGAGCCCCTCAACACGAAAGCTGCGCTCTCCGTAGTGGTACGTGCCGTGGAGGATAACGAGCGGCTTAGGTCTCGCGTGTCTGAGCTCGAGTCAGAGGTCCAGGACCTTCGCGCCCAGCTGGCCATCGTAGCTAGCCCGTCGGCTCGAACTGACTTTCCCCAGTCTCGCGAGGACGTCGCCGACGGCCCCAGCCGAAGTCGGGATACCCAACCCGAATCGTCCGCGCCAAAGCCCGCGCGTCACGGTCAAGGGAAGATCTCTCGCCAGGGGTTCCGCCGCTCTCCCGGCCCGAGCTCACGTTCGGATGATTCGGAGCAAGCCACATCTTGACATCCGGACGCAACCACAAGAACAACCAACCACAACCTCCGCGCCGGAAGGATAGCCTTTCATCGCACGTCTCATCAGTGACTGGCGTCACCCACGAGAGGGGACAATAAGGTGCCGCTCCTACGCTATCGCTTCCCCAAGAGCTCCTCGAAGAGGCTCCCAGAGGCGCAAACCGCCGCAGAGGCAACCCGATGGTGCCGCGAGGATGAAGGTTGCTTCTGGATAGAGTTCCCCGATGGCGAATTCCCCAATGAGTCCTTCAAAGTACTTGAATCGCTATCGAAAAGCTGGAAGGGGACAGCGTACTTTCTCGGTGAGGAGGAGGTTTCGTGTTCGGCTTGGTGGCACAAGGCTGAGCCTATTGTCGGGGAGTTGGCACCTAAGAATGTAGGCCCCGCCTGGCAAGCTGACCGGGCCTGGCTCGATTGGGAGATGCCTCAAAACTGCCTCTCTGGAGACTGGAATCGAAGATCGGCCCTCCGGGCGATCGTAGCGGTACCCGAAGAAACTGCCGCCCTCTGTCCTGTAGCGGTAGTGCTGAAGCGCGAGCAAAACGGAGAGAGTCGCCAGTGGCGTATCGGGGCTTACATTGAGCGCCAACACGTTGGCGACCTGGTCATGCTCTACGATATCTGGAGTGCAATGGAAAAGCACGGATTCGAGGAGATGCAGGTGTGCGGGATAGTCTACGGGCTGCGTCGCTTGAGGATTGGCCTTTGGCCCCTGAGAACGCTATCGCCCGGTATCTATGTGGGGGACTACCGGACTCCAAAACCCTGCCCTGAATATGATCCCAGTGTTAACGGCTACGACGCCTACGCCGCCGCTCGTAACTCAGGCCCCAGACGCCTCTCGCCCCCGCCACCGAGAGCAGTCGAACCATTAAAAATTGGAACCAGCGAGGCCACGTCGTCAGAGGACCTGTCGCACGTATCAACGGCAGTGGCGATGGTCCTTGGTGCGGGGTGCTTGGCCGCTGCGGTACTCGCTGCGGCGGTGGCCTACATGGTGGCGTCCATATGAAAGTGCACTTGAGTCAGTCTAAGTACACCATAAGTGCACGCCAAAGTTCACTGCTCGAAGCCAGACAGGGCAGGGCTCCGGAAGCCGTTGTGTACTTAGTGAACTTATCTAAGCTCTAAATTTAGTTACCAAAAAGAATAAGAAAAGACCCGTGGAGATCGACCTTTGAGCCGGTTTCCAAGGACCGCCCGCCGGAGCGCCTCCGGTAACGACCAGGCCGTGTGCAGGAGGGGCGTAGGAGATGTCAGTTCGCAGCCATATCGAAGCTGTAGCAAAGCGGAGTCTATTGAGCGAAGTGGAGAGAGCGGGCATAAGACGCTCGCTTGACACTTTGGAGGACAGAGTCGAGGTATACTTCGAGCGGCTAGAGGAACATTTTCCCTTCGGCTCCTTCACACGTGGCACCCTGATGCCGCGCACGATGGACGCCGACTCCGACGTAGACTACATGGTTGTCTTCGAAGACCAAGGCTACAAGCCGTCCACCTATTTGAGCTGGCTACGCCGATTTGCTGAGGCGCGCTACTCTAATTCGATCGTCGGGCAGTCGGCACCAGCCATTCGGCTGGACCTGAACCACATCCGATTTGAGCTGGTGCCTGCCATCAAGACCTATCGCGGTCTCCAAATCCCCGCGCCGTCATCGGACTACGAAGACTGGATGCTTACTTATCCTTACGCCTTCAAGAGTCGACTCAACGAGGTAAACGCGGGGCGCTTCTATCTGGTAAAACCGATGCTGAGAGTTCTCAAATATTGGAACTCCGTTGCGAGCTACCCGTTCCCTTCATACCCGCTCGAGGAGCTAGCCACGGAGTCTAACTTCTACAATTGTTCGAACCTTAAAGATGTGTTCTACAACGCGGTGCTTCAACTCCCCGTCTCCTACAACGATACAGCATTTCGTCGCAATGCAGTGGAGCGTGCCAAAGCCATCGTCAACAAAGCACGCGAGTACGAGCAAGATAACTGTCCTGCCTTGGCCGAGGGAGAGATTAGGAAACTCCTCCCGTGACGACAGCTCCAGCTACCCTACGTGAGGGATACAGGCAGAAGTTCAACGAGGCCGACGCCAAATGGGCTCGGGCGATTAAAGTGGACACTATCGCCATGCTGTTGGGTATCGTAGCAGTCTTTGCGACGCCGGGATGGTCGCTGGTGCTAGCCACAGCTTCTCTTTTCTTGTTATTCGGCTCTTGGGTGCTGAAGGGGTCCTATTCAGCAGCAAAACAGATCGCCGAAGAGGGACGACGCGCCTACGTTCTGGTCGATGGACTTGGCTACGAGTTGAAAGGCAAGCGCCGTACAGATCTGCTAGAGCGACTGCCCAGGATCGCGGCTCAGAGCAACCAGGAAACCAGTGAAGAGTACTTTTCCAACGCTGAGGGTCAGGGCTTGGCACGAGTTCTGAAGAACACGCAAGAAAGTGCGTTCTGGACGCGTCACTTGGCCGGCGATTCAGCATTCTCCGAAAATTTTCAGACCGTTGTAATGGCGCTTTGTGCCTTCGGTATCTTTCTGGGCTGCGTTTGTATCGACCTTAAAGAAACTCGGCTGAAAGTAGCGCAGTGCGCAGTCCTCGTCATCGCAGGAATGATAACGCGTGACAACATCAGCCGTTCCATAGCCTACACCCAGGCGAAAAATGACGCTGCCCTTATTGACGAAAGGCTAGAGAATGAGTCGCTCGATTCACTCAGCCCGCAGGACCAGCTAGCCGTAGTTGCCCTCGTTCTCGGCGACTACAACGCGCTGGCATCCGGGATGCCGGTGCTCTCGAAGAAACTCCACACCCGCAGGAAAGAGGAGCTGAACAAGCTCTGGAACGAGCGTCAGGAGAAAGACCTCGCGACTACAGATGAGGAGAAGGTATGACCAGACCCAAAACCCCCAAACCCTTCCCCGAAGCTCATCAGCAACACGGCAAGGCTGTGCAGAACATCTTCGATCGCCAGCAAGCCGAGCCCGGGGGACCAGGCACGAAGGGTAAGGCTCATCCCGAGCAAGGCACCTTGCCTGTACCGGGCAAATACTTCCACTACACGAAGGACGGCTTCCAACATCTAAATGGCGCCCTGGAACTCGAAGTCGGCGAATGGATGAGGTTGCCTCTTTACGGCGCGGTTCTCCACGTCGTGCTCAAGCCGGCACCTTGCGAGTACAAGGCAGAACGTCACGATGACGGGACCATACACATCGACGTCCAAGCCATCACCGCTAACCTAACCTTCACTTACCACCTATTCGCCAAGGCGGGTGGTGAGATGTTCGTGACGATCTTTGTTCCATTCGAGATCCGACAGATGAGTGAGACGAGGTACGCCATCGAATACCGGACCGTGGTAAAGTACGAGGTAGAGCACCAGACCGAGGCCGAGGTGACCAAGCTTCTGAAGCGAGTAGGTTCGGGGCTACCTCTTGGGCTAGCGAGAGACATCGAAGAGCTTAATCTGTCGGTGGACTGGACCGGCGAACCCGCTCTGGATGCTCCGGAAGGATCGAATCAAATGCCTAACTCACCGAACGAACAGGGAGCGATGTCGGCCCCGAACCAGATCGACCCGGCTTGGCAGCGCCGGCAAGTGCTCGCAACGGAGCGACTGGCCGCAGAGATGGCCGAGAGCAACCGTCTGAAAAGACTTGAGCTTGGCCTCGATCAGACCCCAGAGCCTGAGATGGGAATCGCCATTGGAATGGAGACTGGGGTGGAGTGGGGAGATCCCTCTATCGACTTTCTCGCCCTAGCTGGGTCCTTGACAGAGGATGACTTCGATGCCGATTGATCGCGTACTCCACCACGTCGTGGACACCAACGTCTGCATCCACTACATGCGTGGCCACGAGACTGCCGTGAAGTGGCTCGTCGAAAATCGGCGTCATTCTGCCATTACGGACGTGGTCAGGCTCGAACTCTTTCGAAGGGCCAACAAGCCGAGTTCCAGGCGAACGATCGAGAACTTCGTGGCCTCGATGCACGTTTTGCTTACGGAGCGGGCACACATAGCGCGAGCAAAGACCTGCTACCGAGATTGGGAGCGCAGCAGGGGCCCTAATCCTGACCTTCCTGACATGATGATCGCACAAGTAGCGCTGAGTCACGGGCTAAGCATCGTCACAGAGAACCTGAAAGACTTCGAACACATTCCAGGAATAGACCTGGTCGCGATGGACTTCAGCTAACCATAGCCGTTCAGGTCCATCCCAAAAACAAAGCCCCGGCTTCACGGGGAAACCGAGGCATTCACTTGGCGGTGATGCTATAGGATTTCCGCTGCGAGCATGGGGCCACCTGCAAAGGAGACCCTACCTTGGCTTTACCCAAAATGTATCCCGTGGCCAGCGTGCCCGGGCTGTACCGCAGCACGTCCAAGCATACGCCTGCCAGCGTCTACCTCGGTCGATACCAGATCAGAGACCCAAAGATCCGCGACAAAAAGAAGAACAAGCGCTCCTTCTCGCGGACGCTTGGTGTTTTTCCGTCGGCCGAAGCGGCTTCAGAGGCCCTGTCTGGCTTCCAGAGAGAAATCAAAGCTAGATTTGGGAAGGGCGTAGCGCCGCCGCCGGCCACCGTCCGGACCCTGGTCGAAGCTCAGCGAGCTCAGCTTCTCGAACGTGGCCACCGCCTTCGACCGGCCACGCTCGCGAACTATAAACGAGAGAACGAGTGCGCTCTCAAATTCTTCGGACGCCGGTGGATGCCCGAAATCACTGACGATGACGAGAAGCCGATCCGAGACTGCCTTCTCACCGACCTATCCCGAGGCAGAATCGAAGAATGGATCCGTTTCCGTCTCGATACGGTGAGTGCGGCGACAGTGAACCGCGACCTGGCCCGCCTCCGGACGGTGATGCGGTGGGCAGAGCGGGAAGGCTGGTTGGAAACCAACCCGATCAACCGCATCTCTCAGCTGCGGGAAACGGAGGGGGTCATTCGATGGCTTCAAGACGATGAGGAAGAGCGCCTGAAGGTGGCTAGCCCAGATTGGCTTTGGAGGATGATCGAATTCTCGTTCTGGACTGGGCTCAGGCAGGGTGAGCAGCTTAGTCTGCGCTGGAACCAGACCCTCAACGGCATGATAGAAGTCCGCGCCACCCAGGCTAAAACTCATCGCCCTCGCTACGTTCCTATAACCGAGACGGTGGCCACGATACTCGAAGAGCAACGGGCCGCACCCAACGCCCATCCCATCTGGGTCTTCCCGAACTACAGGGGCAAGAATCGCTGGAATCAGTACAACCTGTATAAGATCTGGAACAAGGCCCGAATAGCGGCCGGGCTAGACGACTATCGCTGGCACGACAACCGCCACACTTTCTGCAGCAGACTGGTCCAGGAAGGGGTCGAGCTCGAAAAGATCCAGGCGTTGGCCGGCCATAAGGATATCAAGATGACGCAGAGGTATGCTCATCTCGCTCCTACCCATCTCAGGGCCCCGATGGACGCTCTCGAGTCGCGCAAGCGGCGTCAGTTACTGCAGATGGCGGCACTGGAGCAACCCAGTGGAGCAACCGGGTAGGCCAAAATGGCTTAAAATAAGGCTGCAGAGCATTTTTTAGAGATTTCTTTTAATCGGGTGGTCGCAGGTTCAAATCCTGCATGACCCACCAGGAAACCCTCGAGAAATCGAGGGTTTCTTTTTTTTACCCCCGCCACACGGGGGCATCCCAGCCGCCGCTCCGTCAAAAAAGAGGGACCCGACTCCAGCCTCAAGGAACGTCCCTCAAGTGAAAATCGAAGCGTTCTGCACGGCTCAAAACCCCTCCCTTCCCCCCTTCTCCGCCCTGACCCAGAGAGGGAGGGACGACAGCAGCCTGCTCCAGCAACTCGACGGTCAGATGGACGCCCTATTCGGCGACGGCACAGAGATGACGAGCGAGCGCTACGCGCTCATTCGCCACATGCAGCGAGTTGCCCATCATTACAGCTTTGAACTCTCAGAAGAGAGTCTCGCTGGCGCCTCAGCCTGGCTCGAGCAGTCGCTGGCGATCGCTCTCTGGCCCGACGGGAGCTTACGCGACCCCGCCGGCCTGGTGCTCTTCCGACCTGGCTCGCAGCCCGACGACCAGGCTTCACTCCCTGTCTCCCCGGAAGCCAAGATCCGAAAAGGCCTCAGCGAACGCCGCCTGCAGGCGCAGAGCATCGCCGTCCCCTCCCACCTTCCGACCGTGGCGGACGAACATCAGGTCTTACTGCGCTCCCCCGAAGACGTTGCCCGGAGAACCCTTGCCCTCTTCCTGGTGGCCCTCCGAGCCGAGTCGGTCGGAGCCGGCGATCCGATTGGGCTGGCCGATATGCAAGAGCGCCAGCCGGTGGGCTGGGCTTCACTGACGCCACAAGAGCAAGATTTCATCAACGATCCGGCACCGCCCGAAGAACTGGTGATGGAGATGTCCTGGAGGTATGAAGCGCTGCAGCTCCTATTCTGGGCTCTAGGACGCTCGCAACTCGCACCGCCCTCCGAAACCTGCGACGTCGGTGAACTCGTTGGGCTACTTCTCGAGGTCGAAGAGTCGCTGTTCCTGGCCCAGGCCTCCTTGCGCCCTACCCCCATCCTGCTCGACGCCCTGGACCTGCACTACCGCGCCCACTGGGCTATCCGTCAGGCCGACATGACCGGGGAAGAGATTCCTGGCGGACTCGATCCCGGAGTCGTTTTCGAAAGGCATCACGCCCTGAACTGGCTAACTCGTTTCGAGGAAGCGCCCTGGGACGATGTCGACACGCCGACCTGAACCGGCTGGAAACGGGTCGGAGAATCCGTTCAGCATGTTGTTGACAGTGCGATCGGCCTGTATTATCATAGCCGAGCTTTGCCCCCCTCTTGGGGGCACTTCCTTTATCTAGAGCATCGGAAATGGTACAGTTCCGAGCCTCATACGGAGAGAACCTTTATGAAAACGGCACATCTGAGGCCCGAAGAGGTCCAGAGGACCTGGTATGAAGTCGACGCCACCGGCCACACCGTGGGTCGCCTCGCCTCGGCCATTGCGAGCGTACTCGCTGGCAAACACAAGCCCGACCACTCCAAGCATGTGGACGGCGGCGACTTCGTGATCGTCACCAACGCTGACAAGCTCGAGTTCCGTGGCAACAAGTGGACCCAGAAGATCTACTACAAGCACTCGCTCTACCCGGGCGGTCTGCGCAAGACCACGGCAACCCAGATGAGGGAAAAGCACCCTGATCGCATCATTCACGAAGCCGTGCGCGGTATGCTGCCCAAGAATCGGCTGCGCTCGCCTCGCCTGCTGCGCCTGAAGATCTACTCGGCGGCCACTCATCCGCACCAGGCTCAGCAGCCTGTTGACTTCCCCGCCATCGACCATAAATCGAAGAGATAAGAGTTAAATTCATGAGTGATGTAAGCATCGGACCCATCGTATACGCCGCCACCGGCCGCCGCAAAAGAGCGGTTGCCCGCGTGCGTCTCGTCCCCGGCGACGGCCGGATTTTCGTCAACAACAAGCCCGCCGATGAGCATTTCGTGCGCGCTACCCACGTCATGCAGGTCAAGGACCCGCTCGAGTCCACCGAGACCCTGAGCAAGTTCAACGTGCTAGCTCGCTGCCACGGCGGCGGAATCAGCGGCCAAGCTGGCGCTCTCCGTCACGGCATCGCCCGCGCCCTGCTGCGCTTCGACGACAATCTGCGCGTCAACCTTCGCAAGGGTGGGTTCCTGACCCGCGACCCGCGTGAAAAAGAGCGGAAGAAGTACGGCCGCAAGAGAGCTCGTAAGGGCTTCCAGTGGACCAAGCGTTAGGATCCGTCCTACGCTGTGGAGGGCTCCCGATTTTCGGGGGCCTTTTTCCTTTCTCGGCCTATGGAGCCCCAAAGAAAGAGCCCGACTCTCGACGAGAGCCGGGCTCTTTCTTTGAGACGCAGCCCCAGAGAAACCAGAGGCTGACGCTCAGACGCGTCCCTGAGGAGCCGCCACCGTAAACGAAGCCACAGAACGCCGGTCCCAGCTAAACTCGCGGGTATTCACGTAGTCCCGCACCTCGGTCTTCGCGGGCACGCCTTCTTCGGCGACGCGGCGAAGCGCCTGGCCCAACTGCACCCCGAGTCGATTGATATGGTCCTCTTGAGGGTCCCTCCCCTCCAGGATCAGACTGCCGGCACCCTCGACCCTGGTGACCAGATTCGCCTTCCACTCGGGGCGGACCGGACTGTAGAGCGCCGCTCCGACCAGGTGGTACCAGCTACCGAAGTTGTCACCCGCCGGAGCAGAATCGCTACGCAGATAGCTGAGACGACGAGTCAGCTCTCGCTCCTGACGGTCCGGGGTATAGAGACCTTCGCAGAGCACGTTCTCGGTTGCCAATAGCGTAGCGTAGAGGTCGCCTTCGTTGAGGCGATACGACTCCCGAAATAGCTGGTGAAACTCTACCGATCCGGGCTCTTGCGAGAGCATCCAGGCCTTCAGTTCCGCCTCCCTCCCGGTAGGCATCACCAGATTCGTGGCGCCCAGGCCCAGAGCACAGAGCAGCTTACTCCGCGACATAGTTGGGAAGGGAAACGGACGCTCCCCCATCACCGCCTGCCCCACTCGGGCGAAGTAGCCGACCCCCTGATAGCCCTTCGCCTCGGAACTCCACTCGTGCTCGGGACCCAGGTGAGGAGAATACTGGGGGAACTCGCCCATGACAGAGCCGAGAGTCTCCATCAGCGGCTCCAGGTCTAGCGGAGCCTGCTGACCGATCTTGTAATCAGCCACGCTCTGGCGCAGCCCTGCCGGCGTACTGGAGCCGCTGGAAAAGAAGCGGGTCACGGCGCCCCAGGTCATGCGAGCCAGGTCGACCGGAAGCTTGTCGACCAGATTCAGCAGAAGGGAGTCCGAAGCGGGATTGACTCGATCGGTCGATGTTGCCCGGTCGGTTTCCGGCCTGGCGACTCGGAGCGCCTCGCGAAAGGTCAGCCCTTCGACTCTGTCTTCCACCGAGGTGGCTTGGAATCCGTCTTGAGCCTGTTGGTTCAATGACGCGCTAAAGGAGAGTCGCGGCGGTCTTTGACCTGCCGACAACACCTGAGGTGAGATAAGCATGCTCGTAAAGTAAGAGTTGAAGCTCAAAAGGTCCTCAAAAACCCCGTGGTCCAGGGTCCCGAGAGGTTTCGTGGAAGCGGACCCCTATGATTCTCGTCACCCCTAGCCAGATGGAGTCCATCGACCGCGACACCATCCAACAGCACGGCCTGGCCTCGCTGGTCCTGATGGAAAACGCGGCCCGCTCCGTGCTCCCCCTCCTGCCGAGGGGTCCCGTAGCCGTCCTGGTAGGCCCCGGTAACAACGGTGGCGATGGCCTGGTTTTGGCCAGGGCCCTTCACGAACAGGGGCGTCCGACGATGGCCTATCTACTCTCGGAAAACCTCTCGCCCGACGCGGAGACCCAGCTCAAACTGGCGAGAGAGTGGGACGTCCCTCTCACCCCTCTGTGGGACGACGACAGCAAGGGCCCGTCCTTTGAAGCCGGCTCCGTGATCATTGATGCCCTCTTTGGAACGGGCCTCGGTCGAGAGTTGGTCGGCCGCTACGCTCGGACTCTAGAGGCCGCCAACAGCGCCAACGCCTTCCGAGTCGCCATCGATATCCCCTCGGGGGTGGATGGCGCCAGCGGCCGAGTTCTGGGAACCTCGTTCAAGGCCGACCTGACGGTCACGTTCGGCGTCGCGAAATGGGGCCACGTGCTGCATCCGGGCAAAGAGCGATGCGGCCGATTGGAAATCACCCAACCAGGCTTTCACCCAGGTGCCCTGCGCCAGCACGGCGCCGTTCGCTACGTCACCCCGGACCTGGCTAGCTCCCTGCTTCCCTCGGATTGGCCCACGATGCACAAGGGCGACAATGGGCGCGTCCTGCTGGTGACCGGCTCGAACACCTACCCTGGAGCGGGGATCCTCAGCACTCTTGGGGCGATTCACGGCGGAGCCGGCCTGGTCTCCTATGCCAGCACCGAGGGGCTCAGGGATGCCATCATGGCCTGGACGCCAGAGGCGCTCCTGCTCGACCGAGGGTCTCTCGACGACCTCTCTCCCTACAACGTCCTGGTCATCGGCTCTGGCCTGGGCGACGACACCGACCGCCTGGGTTCGGACCTGCTCAGCCGGTTCGAAGGGCCCGTCGTGGTCGACGCGGACGCTCTGAGGTTAGTCTCGAGATTCTCCTACGAAAAACGACGAGAATGGGTCCTCACGCCGCATCCTGGAGAACTGGCGCGTCTGCTGGGTCGCTCCGTGGCCCAGATGGAGAAAGACCGCATCGGAACCGCACTCGAAGCCGCTGAGCATCTCGGATCGGTGGTCTGCTTCAAAGGAGCCCCCACCGTCTGCGCCTCGCCCGACGGACGCGCCCTGGTCAACAGCAGCGGACACTCCGTGCTGGCCCAGGGCGGCTCCGGCGACGTCCTGGCGGGGCTCATCGGAGCCTACATCGCGTATGGTCTACCAGCCCTGGAGGCGACAGCCGCCGCTGTCTACGTGCACGGATTAGCGGCCCAGATTCTGGCGGACGACGGATCGCCCAGAGGGGTTGGCGCCCATGCGGTCGCCGCCTGTTTACCCCGGGCCTTTGGACTGGCTGTAGGAAAAGACTGACCTTCTGCTGTACTCTAGGGGATGAGCACCCGTACCTCCATTCGTATCGGAACCCTGGTCGACGACGCCATGAAGCAACGGCTTCCCGGCTACACCAGGGTGCTGGAGGAATACACCAGCCAGTACTTTCTGTTCTGCTATCGGCGACCCGTGCATGGACACTACTTTTCGACCGTGCTCTTCCAGGCTTCGAAATCTTTTGGAGGCGTCACCTGCGAGGTCGGCGTGTCACGGACCGAGGACTATCCTTACTATCGTTACTTTGACCGCCCTCAGCTTGGCGTCAACGGCTTCCGTGCGCGCACTCGCCACCTTCTCAAAGGCCTCGACGCCAATACGACCAAGCCCTACACCGGCCCCGACACCCTGACGGCGGCCCTGATGGAACTGGTCGCCGAGGCCGCCAGCGCCAGCACCAAACTGCTCGAGATCGCCGTTCCGCGGGTGGCCCAGGAGTACAATGTCTGGCAGCCGCTCTACGCCGAATGGCAGGCGGCCGAAGAGAACGCCAGCGACCTCCCCGACCGTCGCTATCGCGACCTGGTCGGCGAGGGCGTGGCTCGTCGCATCCTGCACGCTATCCTGGCCAGCGGCCAGTACGACAGCTTCATGGGGCAGAGCAAATTCCGCTACCGAGAGCCCGACTTCCTGAACTGCCACGTCTATCTGCTGGCCAAAGCGCTGGCCTTTGTCGAGCCCCCCGAAGCTCACGAAGAAGGGCGCCTGGACATCGACCCTGGGCAAGACCCGGAGAGAATCCTTTTCGACCCGATCTCTGCCCTCAGCGGCCGACTGGAACAGGACGAAGCGGTCGAGCTGCCCAGGGGGATCCTGGAGAGAGTCCCGCACTGGGCCTTTCTGCGCTCCTTCGCGGCTCTGGAAGCGCTGTTCGAAAATCCGATGGTGCATCTCGACGAAGTCAAAGCCTCCGTCGCCGAAGCGGCCCCCGCAGCCCAAAAGGCGGCCGTAGAATCCTCGGAAGCGGCCACTCCGGCCGGACTCTCCCTGGACGAACTGTACAGCGACGGCCCCCTCGACTCTCCGCTCGAGTCGCCCCAACTGCCGCCGCTCGAAGAGACCTCACCCGTCGCGGCAAGCCCCGTCGCCGAGCAGGGCAGCCGTCGTCCCGACCCTTTCGACCTTATCCTTCCCTATCTGACCGGGGAAGCCGCGGCTCAGCCGCCCGCCCCCGCCGCCGATCCGTTCGACCTGCTGGGCGCCCAGTTCGGACTCTAGGCCTCGGAACGACCAACGTCAGAAACGACAAAGGCTGCCCTTCGAG
>JAEXNA010000059.1 GCA_023447635.1 Vulcanimicrobiota bacterium
CGGCTCCCAAAAAGAAAACGCCCGGAAAGTAAAGAAGCGCCCCCCGAGGGGGGGCGCTTCTCTTTTTCTCTACGGTCGAGACGGGCCGCCTTTCGGACGGCTCGCTCTCAGGCCCTTACGAGTGGACGGCCTCGCGCTGGTTGCGCAGCACCTTGAAGGCGTCGCGGCCGGGGTAGCGAGCCACGTCGCCCAGGAAGTCCTCGATGCGCAGCAGCTGGTTGTATTTGGCGATACGGTCCGAGCGGGACAGCGAACCGGTTTTGATCTGGCCCGAATTACACGCCACCGCGAGGTCCGCGATGAAGGAGTCTTCGGTTTCGCCCGAGCGGTGCGAGATCACGCTAGTGTAGCCGGCGCGATGAGCACGGTCGATGCTGCTCATGGTCTCGGTCAAGGTCCCGATCTGGTTGACCTTGACCAGGATCGAGTTGGCGATGCCGCGCTCGATGCCTTGCTGCAGTCGCTTGTCGTTGGTTACGAACAGGTCGTCGCCCACCAGCTGCAGCTTGCTGCCCAGACGATCGGTCAGCTCTTTCCAGCTGTCCCAGTCGTCTTCGGCCACGCCGTCTTCGATCGAGATGATCGGGTACTTCTTGGTCCACTCTTCGTACAGGCTGATCAGCTCGGAACCCTTACGGACCGAGTTGTCGCTCTTGGTGAAGATGTACGAGCCGTCTTTGTAGAACTCGGTGGCCGCCACGTCGAGGGCCAGGAAGACGTCTCCGCCGGGGGTGTAGCCCGCCTTCTCGATCGCGGTAATCAGAAGCTCCAGCGCCTCTTCATTGCTCTTGAGCGAAGGAGCGAAGCCGCCTTCGTCGCCCACCGAGGTGGACAGGCCTTTGCCCTTGAGCACCTTTTTCAGGTGAGCGAAGATCTCGGCGCCGCAGCGCAGCGCTTCCCCGAAGGTGGGGGCGCCGGCGGGGACGATCATGAACTCTTGTACGTCGACGTTATTGTCGGCGTGCTGACCGCCGTTGATGACGTTCATCATCGGCACCGGCAGGGTGTGAGCGAACGGTCCGCCCAGGTAATGGAACAGGTGCAGGCCAAGGCTTTCGGCAGCAGCGCGGGCGGTGGCCAGCGATACACCGAGAATGGCGTTGGCGCCCAAACGGGATTTGTTTTCGGTGCCGTCGATCTCGAGCATCCGACGGTCGATATCCATCTGGTCGAGAACCGAGTAGCCGACCAGTTCGGGGGCCAGCTCTTCGATCACGTTCTGCACGGCCTGTTGGGTGCCTTTACCCAGGAAGCGGGCGTCGTCGTTGTCGCGAAGCTCGGCGGCCTCGTGGGCCCCGGTCGAGGCGCCCGAGGGGACGGCGGCGCGTCCCACCGACCCGTCTTCGGTCATGATTTCGACTTCGACCGTCGGGTTACCGCGGCTGTCGAGAATTTCACGGGCATCTACGGAAACAATGTAGCTCATGCTCTTTAACCTCTCTTGTCTTTACTCGGGCTGCTCCGACCCGCGGGTGCGGATCGGGGCAGCCCCTACTCATCGGAAAATGTTGCCGGCCTAGGTGAACAGGCTCTCGATGCCGCGAATGACGACCAGCGAGAAGGCTCCCATCAGGGCCGAGGCGGGAAGGGTGAAGACCCAGGCGATCAGGATGTTACCGGCCACGCCCCAGCGCACGGCCGAAAGGCGTTTGGTAGCTCCCACGCCCATGATGGACGAGGAGATCACGTGAGTGGTCGAGACCGGCATCCCCAGGAGGGCGGTCGAGGAGAGGATGCACGACGAGGTGATCTCGGCCGCGAAGCCGTTGATCGGCTGCAGTTTGACCATCTTGCCGCCCAGCGTCTTGATGATGCGCCAACCGCCGGCCGAGGTACCCAGGGCGATCATGCTGGCGCAGGAGAACTTGACCCAGAACGGCACGTGAAACTCGGCCGGATCTTGGAAGCCTGCGGTCATCAGAGCCAGGGTGATGATACCCATTGCCTTCTGAGCGTCGTTCATCCCGTGGGTCAGGGCAAGATAACCGCAGCTAAAGACCTGAGCCTTGCGAAACATACGGTTGATCTTCGAAGGGACAGAGCGACGGAAGATCCAGAGGAAGGCCAGCATCACCATAAAACCGCCGGCGAAGCCCAGCAGGGGGCTGACCAGGCCGGGGATGATCACCTTCTTAGTAACTCCGTCCCAGAGCACGCCCTTGGTACCCGCCGAGTACATTCCGGCTCCCACCAGACCTCCCACCATCGCATGCGAGGAAGAGGAAGGCAGACCGAGCCACCAGGTGATCAGGTTCCAGGCCAGGGCTCCGATCAGGGCAGCCAGGATCACATGCTGATCCTGCACCATTTCGGGAGCCACCAGGCCTGACCCCATGGTTTTCGCCACCCCTTCGGAGATGAAGGCTCCAACGAAGTTCAGAACTCCCGCCATCAGCACCGCGTTACGAGGCGAGATGGCTCGAGTCGAGATAGCCGTGGCGATAGCGTTCGCCGCGTCGTGCATCCCGTTGACGTAGTCGAAAATCAGGGCGATAGCGACGACCGCGATCAGCAGCCAGGTGATTTCAGCCATGCTTGATGACCACACCTTCGAGGACGTCTAAGACGTCCTCGAATCTGTCGACACCGTTTTCGGCTCCCTCGATGATTTCTTTCCACTTCATCAGTTCGAGGACGTCTTCCACGGTCTTGGCTTCGGCGAACAGTTGGGCCACCGACTGACGGTTGACCTCGTCGCCCTGCACCTCGAGTTTGCGCATATCTTTGCGCAGGTCGCGGATTTCGGCGAACTTTGGAAGTCGCTCCACGGCCTCTTTGACCAGCACCGAAGACTGGTGGAGAATCTCGGAGAGCTCCACGATCCCAGGGTGCAATAGGCTGGGCTTGAACAGGCGAAGACGAACCGCTGCGCCCTGCACATAGTCGAGCACGTCGTCCATGTGGTTGGCCAGGTCGTGAATGTCTTCACGGTCGATGGGAGTTACAAAAGTCTTGGCCAGGCTGACCAGGATGTCGTGACAGAGGTTGTCCCCCTCATCTTCGGTCTGACGGATGGCGTCAACGTACGGGGTCAGGTCCTCGGCCTGGAAGTTGTCCAGGAGAACTTTGAACTGAGAGGTGATCTTGACAGCCAGTTCGGCCTGCTTGGCGAACTGCTGGTAGAACTTCTCTTCCTTCGGAAAAAGACTGAACATCACGGTTCCTCCGGCGCTTGCGCGCGCGTTTGCTCTTACAAGAAGGCGTGCGGCCCTTCCCGTCCCCACACCGAGATCCTCTCGACGACCTGAAGCCGAGGCGGGAATTCCCGATCTGGCTCCAAAATGCGGCTCGCTATGAGTGCTTTACCCCCAGCCGAGTTCCTGAAAAACCATGAATCGTACTCGGCCAGCAAAAAAATTGAAGCGTTGGTCTCCCTGCTGCGCGGACCCGACGGCTGTCCCTGGGACCAGAAGCAGACGGCCGAGAGTATCCTGGACTGCCTGATCGACGAGGCTCACGAGCTAAAAGAAGCCCTGAATCGCGGGACGCCGGCCGAGATCGTGGGGGAACTCGGCGACCTGGCCTTTACCTTCACCTTTCTCCAACAGACCCTACAGCCCCGGGCCGACCTGGAAGCCGCTTCCACCGCCGTCGTTGAAAAGATGATTGCTCGCCACCCTCACGTCTTCGAAGCCGACCAGAGCGGCCTGGATGAGGGGCAGATCAAGCGCAACTGGGAGCGCCTCAAACGCGGTGAGGGCGAGACTGACCGCCGCTACGATCGCGACCTTGCGGCCTCGCTTCCGGCCTGGAAGAAAGCCTCGAAGGTCCTCTCCCGAGCCCGCAACGCCGGATTCCGCTACCGCACGCCCGAAGCCGCCTGGGAAAAAGTCGGGGAGGAGTGGCACGAACTTCAGCATGCCTTGGAAGGGGAGGGGAGGGAGCGACAGGAGGCCGAATTCGGAGACCTGCTGCTCGCGCTGCTGACGGCTAGCAAGGAGGCCGAGATCGATGGCGAGCGGGCGCTGCTAGCTTCGACCCGGCGCCTGGCGGACCGCTTGGAGCGGCTCGAGGGGCTGGCCGGACGCTCTCTTTCGGAAATCCCGCATGAAGAGTTGGGCGACCTCTACGCTCGCGCCCGGGCCGAACTCTCCGAGAGCGCCAAGCGTCCCGCCGTTTACTTTAACTATTGCGGGGTCAGCCCCTGGCCCGGGGAAGTGAGCCGAGCGGTGTCCCGAGCCGCTCGCACCCTGGGTCGCACGGGGCTGGCCGGCGCCCTGGCGATGCGGAACGAGCGGGAAACGCTACGCGAGCGGTTGGCCCATTTTATTGGGGCTCCAGCCGCTCAGGTCGTGCTGGTGCCCAACATCTCCAGCGCCGGCTTAGCCGTGGCCCACTGCCTGGACTGGGCAGCGGGAGACCGGGTGCTGCTGGGCCGGCACGAGTTCCCCGCCAACAATTTGCCCTGGCGCCTGGCCGCCGAGACCTTCTCGCTCGAAGTGCTGCAGTTCGATGAGGACCTGCTGAGACGAGACTCCGAGCGCGGCTGGAGCGAACTCGAGCGTCTGCTCGAGCAACGGCGCCCCCGCCTGCTGGCCCTGTCGGCCGTCTCTTACTGGAGCGGCTTCCGTCTGCCGCTGGAACGCGTCGTCGCACTTTGCCAGAAGAGCGGCACGATGCTCTATATTGATGCCATTCAGGCCCTCGGTACGGTACCGGTCCGCATGCTCGAGGGTGTCGACTTTCTCTCTGGAGGAAGCCACAAGGCGATGCGGGCTCCTGAAGGGGCGGGATTCCTAGCCGTCTCCGGACGAGGCCAGGAGCACTGGGTGCCCCGTCTTGCCGGCTGGTTAGGGCTGCCCGATCCGGTCGACTTTTTGCTCGCCGGCGATCCCGAGGCCAACCCCAACGCAACCGCGCCTCGTCCCCGTGACCCTGGGACCGCCGAGATTGGTAGCCAGAACGCGCTGGGCTACGCCGGACTGGCGGGCTCCTTAGACTATCTGGAACGGTTCGGGGTGGACGCTATCTACCAGCACGTTCAAGAACTGCACGACGCTCTCGAACCTGCTATGGTCGCCCTGGGCTTCTGCAGCGAGCGCTCGCCTCGACGGGGAGAGAGAAGTGCGCTGCTCTGTTTTCTCCCCCCCCAAGGGGTTACGCTCCCGAAACTGCAGGCCGAACTCTCCGCGCTGGGTGTAGAGACCAGCATTCCCAGGGGCCGACTTCGTTTTGGCGCCCACATGGCCAACAGCGAAGCCGACGTACAGCGGGCCGTCGAGGTTATGCCTGAAGCGCTGCGACGGGCCGCTGCGACTCCTCAATAAGGTCGGCCAGCGTCCTCATATAGAGAGAGACGTCGGGAGCGTGGTTGCGGCGCAGTTTGCGACCACGCTCTCCCAGGCGGGAGAGGACTCGCGGGTCCTTGAGGTACTCGAGCGCCATGACGTCCTGGTGGTTGAAGCCGACTTCGGCCAAGGCCTGGAAAAGGTCGTCCACCGGGCTTCCGGTCATCTGACAGTAGTCCCGAGCGTGCTCGGTCCACTCGTCGAGGCGGTGCTCGACGGCGCTCGCGATCTGGCGCGAGGTCATTGAAGTGACGGTCTGGACCAGATGGCCACAGTTGCACCGACCCATATGGCCCCACTCATATGGCGCCCCGGAATCGAGACGATCGGCGGTGCGGCGAAGCAGGGAGGGGAGGGGTCGGTTGCGCTCGTTCATACTTTCAGAGTAGCAGCTTCCGACCCCAGCGCAAAGCCCATAACCACCTCAGGCTAGGTCCGTGGGAAGTGCGGAATGTAGGCCTAGGAAAATCCCTTTCCGGTAAACTTTACCTAGGGGTAGGAGCCCCTTCTTTGGTGGGGAATAGGCGCTCAACATCGCAGGCGGAGAAGAAGTCATGTCCGAGAATTCCGGCGCCGAGGGCGCAATCACCCTGGAACAGGCGTTAGCCGAGATCGAGGGTCTCAAGGAGCAGCTCAGCGGTTCCGATATCAAGGTTTTTAGCCAGAACCGTGAGTTGCGCGGAGAGAACGGACGGCTTCGGGGCGAGGTCACTCGCCTCACCGAAGAGTGCGTCACCCTGACCTTCTCGGTGCGCGGCCTGGAAAAGGCCAAGGCCAAGCTCGAGAAGGCCAAAGCCGACCTCGAGCAGCAGGTGGCCGACCACCTGGCCACCATCGCCGAGCGGGAAGCCCGTATCGCCTCGCTCGAAGGTAAGATCGCCGAACTCGAAGGGCGAGCCGACGAACTGACCGAGCAGCTCGGTATCCACCGCTCGCATGAGATCTATCTGTCTCAGGAGCTCGAGCGCACCATCTCGACCAACGCTGAAGAAGTTGCCCGCTTGCGGACGGAACACACCAGCGAGCTGGAAACGACCCGTCAGACTCTGGAGCAGGCTCGGGCCGAGATCGAACAAGAGCTCAGCGACAAATTGGCCGCCCGCGCCGCCGAGGTCGCCGGGCTGGAGCGCCGCGTCGAAGCGTTCAAGGAAGAGTTTCTCTCCCAGGAGTTCATCGCTGTCCCCGAAGCGCCGGCCCAGGAAGGTCGCGCCTATTCCCTGCTTCGCACCAAACTCGAAGGGCTGCTCGGCTTCCCTGGACGCACCCTTGTCGAACAGGTGTTCCGCCACTGCGGCGCGGACGAAACCACGACCGATCCCGCCATCCTGGAAGAAGCGTTCGACGCCCTTCAGGACACCGCCAGCAAACTGGTCCGCAGCCCCGAGCAGGAGCAAGAGCTCAGCAGTCTGCTGAAGTCGGCCTGGCAAGAGCTAGGACTCGGCTCGTCGGAACGCCCCGCTGCGGCCTCGACCTCGAGCGAGACCCCGGCCACCGTCGAAACCGCCGCGTCGGCTTCGCCCGCTAGCGAGCCCTCCCCCGAAGAAGCCCCTTCGGCCGAGGAGGTCGCCGAAGAAAGCGCCGCCTCCCAGGAAGCCGAAGCTCCGGCTGCGCCCGAAGAGCCGTCCGTCGACGAGGCTGCCCCCTCCGAAGAAGTCCCCGCCTCTGCGGAAGAAACCGAAAGCGCCGTCGCCGAGGAGCCCACCGACAGCGAGGCTAGCGAAGTCTCGGAAGCCCCTGCCCAGGATGCCCCTGCAGACGAATCGCCCGCCCCTTCCGAAGCCGAAGAGGTCGCTGCTGAGTCCTCCGAGGAGGCTGTCAGCGAAGAAGCTTCCGCAGAGGACGCGGTAGAGGAAGCCCCGTCCGTTGTCGCGGTCGACCCCGAGACGGCCCCTGCCGCCGAGGAGCCCTCGCTGGAAGTTCAGCCGGAGCCTTCTCTGCTCGATAGCGAGGACGTCACCGAAGAAGATATGCCCCCCGTGGCCGAGCCCGAAGAGGCTCCCGAGCCGATCCTCGACTCCATCGATCAGGCCCTGGCCGAACCGTCCGTGGAGGACGAACCGTCGCTAGAGAGCCACGTCGTCGAGGACTCCATCGCGGCTTCGAGCGAAGCAGAAGCCGACGAGGAGCCTGCGGCCACCGAAACCTCCATCGAAGAGCCCCCCGCGGAAGAAGCTGTTCCCGAGGTTGCTGCCGAGGAGCCCGCCGAAGAAGCCGCCCCCGAACAGCCCGAACCGGAAGCCGTCGCTGCGGCTGAGGAGACCGAGGCTCAACCCGAAGCGATCGTCGAGGCCTCAGTTGAAGCTGAAGCCGAAGAAGTCGCCGAAGCGTCTCCGGAAGCGGAAACTCCCGCCGAGGAGCCCGTCACGGCCGAAGCCGGTTCCGAAGAGTCCGACCCCGAAGAGGCCGACTTCGACAGCGCCGCCGCAGCCCTGCAGAACGGCGATTTCGCTAAAGCGTTTCCCGTCTTCCACCGCCTTCGCTCCGAGTCGCCTACGGAGCGCACCTACCTGGTGGGCGAGATCGCGGCTCTGGCCGGGCTGGAGCGCTTCTCGGAAGCCTACGCTCTCGGCAAGGGGCTCGATGTCGCCTCGCTCGAGGACAGCGCCGACGTTTACCGGGAGAGCTTCGAATCCGTGCTCGTCGGCCTGGCCGAAGCCGCCGAGAGCCTGGCGGAGCGCAAGCTCTATTTGTTCGAACTTGCCGAGTTCGTCGAGGACCCGGAGCGTCAACTCGCCCTGCTCGATGAGATCGAAGAGATTCCCCTGCGCACCCCCCGCGAGGGCGAACTGAGCCTGCTGCAGGCCCAGCAGCGCGTTGGCCACGACGACGTGACCGAGTTCTTGATCGAGGCCATGGGCGGGCTTGCCGACAAACCCGAACTGTTCGACCTGCTGCACCAGAACCTGGAGCGCTACCCCGAACTGGCTCCGCTCTCCGAATACTTCGACGGACTGCTCGCCGCATCGCGCGACGAGGCGCTCGAGGCCGAGAACGCCGCCAAAGAGCTGATCACCACCGGAGAGGGCGTCGAAGAGCTGCTGGAAGAGGACGACCCCAGCGAAGAGCTGGTCAAAGTCTTCCTCGAGCACATGCTGCCCCGAACCGGTCTGAAGATGGAGCTGCCCAGCGAAGAGTTCGAGGACCTGCTCAACGAGTCCGAGCCGGCCGCCTTCGTGGGTGCGCTGCGCCAGGCGCTGCGCAGCGTCGACTACACGCTGTTCTTCGACGAGATCGAAGTGCTCTCGTACGACGGGGAAGATCACTTCCTGCTGCGCTCCTCGCCCGAACCGAAAGCGACTCTGCTGTTCGGCTCGGACGTCGACGACGTGCCGCCTGAAGAGCTGCGCTTCCTGGTGCTGCGCGAGCTGTTCAGCATGGTGCGCCGACACAGCCATCTGGCCCATCTGGCCGCCCAGCTCGACGACAAACTTCGCTTCACCTTCGTCAAGACGTGCCTGGAGATCCACAAGGAAGCCGAGTTCCAGATCCCCGAAGCGCTGCTGGCCCAGCTGGAAGAGCTGGAAGGGCAGGCCACCGAGGGAGGCCAGGGTCCGGAGTTCCGCACCCGTCTGGAAAACGCTCTCTACGCCGTCTATCAGGCCACCGAGAGCGACGCCTTCCTGGAGTTGGGCGACTTCCTGTTCGACGGCCAGCTGCACAAGAAGTGGCTGGATCCGCTGGCTGACGCTTTCGCTGCCAAGCAGACCGGCCTGACCGTAGCTTCGTTCGCCATCGCTCGCGACACCATGGAGCCCGAGGACTTCGAATCGCTCGAAGAGAGCGGATTCCGCTGGCTCTACGAGGGCGACAACCTGAAGAAGTACCGTTCTCTGCGCTTCCGCTTGCAGCGTCTGTGGGCCATGCCGTTCAAGGCGCTGGTCTCGGACGGCGAAGAGTAGTCTCCCGCCTTACCACACGTTCCGAGGAGTCGATATGTCCAAACTGTCCTGGCGGCGTCCGCTGCTAGCCCTGGCCTTGCTATCCCTTACTCAGGGAGCCGTGGCCCATCCTACGACCGCTGCTTCGCCTTCCACCGTTCTCGTCGCTCAGGAGGGCGAGCAGGGGGATGATGGGGACAGCAGCGAGGTTTCGGTCGATTGGCACGGGGTGTATCACGGCCTGTTGCCGTGCGCCGACTGCGAAGGCGTCGACACCATCCTGATCCTGCGGCCAGACCATACCTATACCCTGATCACCAGGATGCTGGGCGACAAGGTCGTGACCGAAGAGGAAAGCGGAAGCTTCGCCTGGACCTCGGGCGGCGGATCGATCCTGCTCAACGACGCGGGAAGCGGACCGAGCCTCTACAAAGTCGGGGAGAACCAGGTATTCCAACTCGACGAGAACGGTCAGGCGGTCGCCGGACCGCTAGCCGAGAGCTACGTCTTGAGAAAAGTCGCCGCTGTTCCGACACCGACCCTGGAAGGCACCCGCTGGGTGTTGGTCGAGTTAGACTCGAAACCGGTCGGGGCCCCTGCTGCCGGTGGCGACCGTCCCTATTTCGTTCTCAACGCCGAGGGCGGAATCGGTGGCTACGCCGGCTGCAATAGCTTTGGCGGAAAATACGAAGCGAAATCCGAGGGCCAGTTCGACCTTTCCGAACTGATCTCGACCATGCGGGCCTGTCCGGAACTGCCCACCGAGGCCGCTTTCTTGAAGATGCTCGAAGAGACCGACAGCTACCAGCGCGTCGGCACCAGCCTGTTCTTATACACCGAGGGAACCCTTGTCGCCCGACTTCGTGCCGCCGCTCCCAAACCCTGAACCGATATCCCCCGAAATGGCGCGAGGGCTGCCTCTCGTGCTTCGCCCGCTGCCGCTATTTGGACTCGGCCGGCTTGACCGCGTCCTTATTCCCCTCGACCCACTTGGCCAGGAAAACCGCGTTAAAGTAGCTTCGCGGGGCCGGCTTGCCCAGGGCAAACGGTAGGTAGACCGCGAAGCCGACCAGGTAGACCGCAAGCAGCACCCAGCCGCGCCAGCGACCCTCGCCCAGGGCGTCCGGGAAGTTCAGCAGGTCGGCCAACAGTTTGCCTACCAGAAGCGCCATTATCGGCACCTCCGTGAGCATGTAGTAGAAGAAGCCGCCCGTCGTCGAGACGCACCAGGGGATCCACTGGCAGACCCAGAGGATCACCAGCGCGCCCGTGACCGGGTCCTTGGTTCGGTAAGCGCTGTAGGCTCGCTCGAGCAGGAGCAGAGTGAATCCCCACCAGAAGGTGGGCACTCCCATGGCGCAGATCGCTTCCAGGCTCTTGGTGGCCTTGTTCTCCTCAAAGA
The DNA here is from genome assembly GCA_023447635.1 of Vulcanimicrobiota bacterium. Taxonomy (GTDB): domain Bacteria; phylum Vulcanimicrobiota; class Xenobia; order Xenobiales; family JADMJV01; genus JAEXNA01. The sequence goes on from JAEXNA010000059.1 coordinate 10,569, forward strand.
AAAGCCAGATCGGGTTCAGTACCAGCGGCCAGGACCAGAAATAGGACAGGTAGCGATGGGTGAACTGCTTCTCGTCGTAGCGGAACTCCCGCATCCGGTCCGCCTGGCTGAACATCTTGCTGAACGCACCCCATCCGTCCGAGAGGAAAAGGTGAGCGTAGGTGCAGAGAAAGCCGAGCGAGACCAGCAGCACCAGCCAGAAGAAATAGCGGACCGTTCTCTCCCGGGAGACCGCGCGTCGCTGCATCCAGTAGCCGGCCACCAGGCAGCCGAAAGCGGTGAACAGACCGCTCCACTTGATCCCGGTGGCTAAACCCAGGACAAAGGCGCTGCCAACGGCCCATCGCTCGTGACCTCCCATAAAGTAGACCAGCGCCATCCACATTCCGAGCAAGCAGAAGAAGGCCAGCATCGGATCGAGCATGGCGATGCGAGAGGTCGCCAGATGCAGGTGTTCGGTCGCCATGATAAAGCCGGCAAGCGCCGCCGCTGTGCGGTTATAGTTGAACAGCAGCAGCCCCAGAGCATAGACCACCCCAATCGACAGGGTGCCGGAAACCACCGAGGCCAGACGCCACTTCAGCGGCTGAGGAGTCGTTTTGGGAAGAAAAGCGTCGCCCGCCTTCATCCCCAGCCCGATCAGCCATTTCCCTAGAGGCGGATGCACCGAATTGGGATCCGGTTGGCCGGCCCACAGCTTTTCTGCAGCGTCGACGTAGTAAATCTCGTCGAAGTACAGCTTGGCGGGTTGGCCCACATCCCAGAGCCGCAGGCCCAAGCCCAGTAGCATCAAAGCCAGGGCTAAGATCACATCGCGCGCTGTGATCCCCTTTTTGCTCTCGACGGGACGTCGAGTGTAACGCACGGTGGCGGCTTCGAGGCCTTCGGTCATGACGGTCCGCTCCTGACAGGAATGAGCGGGCGGGTTCTGCGCCCTGGCAGGCACACCTTCCCCTTACTCTAACCTGACGCTCTGGCTACCCAGCGAACTGCCGTTGACCAGCAGAGAGAAACGGTAATCGCCTGGGGGAAGCTTCCGGGTGCTACGCTCGACAAACGGGTGGGCTCGCGTCAAAAGCGCCTCGCTCCCCGGCTCCAGGGACAGATCAGTCCAACGGAAAACCTTACTGAATCGTCGCCCGGTCGGGGTAGGCCCCTCCCAAAGATAGTCCACCCGAACCTCACAAGTTTCCGCGTGGGGGTTACGCAAAGCCGTGGCCAGGGTCACGCTTTGACCCGGGCTCACGGTCTCTGATGACGTCTCGAAACGTAGCGCCTGCATAGCGCGGTCTTGACCGTAGAGCGCCAGCGCTCGGGGGTGACCGGCCTTGAGCAAGCCGCGAGCCGCGTGACGGACGACCCAGTCGACCTCCGGGTTCTTCAGCGCAGCCCAGCGCTCTAGAACCTCTAACCCGGCTTCCGTGTCGTCTTTGAGAATATCTTGCAGATGGTTGGCCACCGAGCGGCGGACGTACCCGCTGCTATCGTCCTTGAGCGCCTCCAGCATCTCGAGTCGCTGAGGCAGGGCGCGCTTCAGCGCCGGCACGGCGCGGGCCCAGGGAAGACGGGTGCGTAGTCCCTCGCTGACCCAGCGGCGGACGTGATGGCTGGGATGTCCCAGGAAGGGACGAAGGCGTTGCAGCGACTCGTCCAGATCGGCCGCCAGGAAGGGGCGGATGGCAAATTCTGAAGTGAGCCGCTGGGTCAGTTCCAGCATCGCGTTCCAGGACGCATCCCAGTCGTCGAGGCCGCTGCGAGCGATGAACTCTCCGTAAGGCCAGAGATGGAAACCCGTGGCGACCATCCCCTGCCCGGAATCGTCCGGCGGGAGCGGCGCGTCCATCGAGGCCACCAGAATTCGCATATTCTGCTCCGTTGGGCCGGGCAAACAGGCTAGCATGGCGTCGGCGATCTGACGCACCCGGTCCATCATCTCCAGGCTCTCCAGGTCGCGCCCGGCCTGCCTCTCGAAGCGCTCGGTGGGGAACTGCGGGTGCAGACCCCGAAACCGCGCCCCCAGGTCTCGGACCAGTCGGCGATCGTACCAATCCTTGAGCAGCTTCTTCGCTTCTCCCTCGGTGGAAGCTTGGCTCACTGATAGTCTTCTTTGCAGCGGGGACAGAGACTCCCCTTAAGTCCGGGCGCTTCCAGTCCGCAGGCTGCGCATCGTTCGGCGTAGAGACGGTCCCACTTGGCCAGGGTCAGCAGTCCGATCTGAGCCTGCAGCAAGGCTTCGTCGTGTCTGGCGCCGTGACGCTCGATCAGGTCGCCACGCCGCTTTTCGAACTCGGCTTCGGCGTCTTTCAAGTCGTAAGAACGGCCGCGATACAGGATAAGCAGCAGCGTCGCCATGGTCGCCGAGCTCAACTCTTCCCGAATCCGGCGCTCCGCCTCAGCGCGCATCAGCGTCCGCTCCTGGCGGGCCGCCTCCGCCACCTGGTCCCAGTCGCCACCGACGACGTACTCTTCGGGGATCTCCAGAGCGGCCGCTTCGGGGTCCAGATAGTAGCGCCCCTGGAGGCGTAGCTGGACCAACTCTTCCGTGCTCACCTTGAACTTGTCGAGAATCTTACTGAGGTAAGGCAACTCTTCGATGCCAAAGTGCCCATCGGAATAGCTGAGCACCAGCAAAGCTCGCAGCAACGCTATGGCCTGCTCCCGGTCGCGCAAGCTGGCCAGGTCGGGAGCGGCCGGCGCCTTGTACTGCCACAGGCGAAGGCGATCGTGCGCTTCGTCTCGCTCGTGCCCCAAGCCGTAAAGCAGATTCTCGACAAGACGACTTTCCGTCTCCGAAATCGGCCCGTCCGCCCAGGCAGCGGCCGTAAGATAAGCAGCAATATCCTCTTTGGTCATGGACTAAGGTACGCAGAGCCCCTGGCAAATGCCTGCCCTGGGGGCAGCCGTCAGGTAGGCCGGCGCAGGCTAGAAAGGGCCGTAGCGAAGGCGTCGGGCGCCACGCAAAGCGAGTCGACCCCCATCTCGACCAGGGTCGCGCACAGCATCGGATCGTCACTGGCCACCTGACCGCAAAAGCTGACCTTCTTACCCGCCGCCCGGCCGGACTCGATGATGCGCTGGTAGGCGGCCATCATGGCGGGATGGATCTCGTCAAAGGCCCCGGCCAGACGTCGGTTGTCGCGATCGACGCCCAGGGTCAACTGGGTCAAGTCGTTACTTCCGATAGAGAGACCGTCGAACAGTTCGGCGAACTCCTCGGCCAGCAAGACGTTGCTGGGAAGCTCGGCCATGGCCCAAATCTCCAGCCCATCACGGCCTCGCTCCAGACCAGCCTCGGCCATGACCTCCAGGACCTCCTCCGCCTCTTCGGGAGTACGGCAGAACGGCACCATCAGGTGCAAGTTGGTCAGCCCCATCTGCTCCCGCACCCTGAGAATGGCCGAAAGCTCCAAGTCGAACGCTTCCCGGTAGTCGTGGTCCAGGTAGCGGGCTGCCCCTCGGAAGCCCAGAACAGGGTTGCCCTCGGAGGGCTCGAAGCGCTCGCCGCCAACCAGTTTGGAATACTCGTGGGTCTTGAGGTCCGACAGACGCAGCAGGACGGGGCGAGGCCAGAAGGCCGAGGCGATGGTAGCGATCCCCTGGCTCATCTGATCGACGAAATATTCGGTCTTCGAGTCGTACCCGCGGGTGAGACGGTTGATTGTCCCTTGCACTTCGAGCGAAAGCCGTTCGGGGCGACAGAGGGCCAGCGGATGGATGCGCACCCATCCCGACAGCATAAACTCGGAACGAACCAACCCGGCCCCCGACCAGGGACGGCGCGACTCGATCAGAGCCTGCTCGGGCATAGAAAGGCTGACGCTGAGGTCGGCTTTCAGTAAGGGAAGGCGCTGTCCATCGAACTCTTCGACGGTGAAGCTGGCCTCGCCCTCGAAGACGTGCCCTCCATCGGCCTCGGTACAGCAGACGGTCACCATCTGCCCGGTATCCAGGAAGAGGCTGCTCCCGCTGGCCCCAAGCAAGGCGGGGATGCCCAGTTCCCGGGCCAGAATAGTAGCGTGCGAGACCCTGGTATCCTGTTCCGTGACGATGGCGCCGGCTCGTCGAAAATACGGCTCCCAGTCCGGTTCGGTCTTGCGGGTGACCAGAATTTCGCCCGCCACCAGGGAGTCCAGTTGAGAGCGCTCTTCGATCACCCGGACCCGCCCCACCGCGATGCCGCCGCCCGCAGGCTGTCCCTGGATCAGGCTACTGCCGTGCTCTTGCAGGCGGTAGAGGCGCAGCGGTCGCGGGGGGGGAGGAGCGGCGGGACGATAGCCCAGCAGGTGAAGCTGTCGGGACCAGCCTTCCTCCATGCCCCAGTCCAGCTCGATGGGACCTTCAAACAGCAGGGCCGCACGAGCCAGACGTAGCGCCTCGTCGGGAGTCAGGGTGAACTCTCGGACCCGTTCGTGTGGGACTTCGCTGTGACGCATACGCCCGGCTTCGATGTCGAAATCCAGCCGAAACTCTTTATGACCCGGGCGCCGCCGCGTCAGGGCCGCGTGGCCCCGACGGGGGCCCGGCG
>JAEXNA010000076.1 GCA_023447635.1 Vulcanimicrobiota bacterium
ACCGTGAGATTTGAGTCTAGTGACCCAGCCCGAGAAGACGGCGACGAGAGTGGTCACACCGCTCTCGACGACTGTTCTCTCTCCCACCCTCACCTGCCAGCCGAAGTCGTCGAGTTTCGAACTCGGCTCAGGGGCGGGAGCGCCGGACCCCGTGAGCTGCCTCCAGGCGATCTCGTAGTCCGCCTGCGTGTCGCCTTCGCTGGGCTTGGGCGAGTAGACTGCGATGAACCCGTACGTGCCTTGACCCGTGCGCTGGTAGACGGTGATGCCAGGTTTACTCGGCACCAACTCCCACCCCTCCGGCGGCGACACCCTGTCGGCGACCTCTGCCGTTCCGCGAAGCTGCCCGTCGATGGCCTGACGGGCGAGGTTCTCGCCCGTCTCGGGACCATAATAGCGGAAGGAACTGACGACCATCTCGAAGGTGGGGATCGCCTTGTCGAAGGTTGCTTGATCCGGTGCCGACAGTTCGATGCGACACACAGCCTGGGGGGTGTCGATGTGGGCGACTCTCCCCACGCGGCGAGGTGGGCTGCCAACGAAGGTCAGGACCCTGGCCGTGCCGCTGTCGCGGGTCTTTAGCGGGGGGAGGGCCTCCGCCCGAGAGAGATCTTCCTGCACCTGCTCCATCTGGTAGTCGCGCGTTTTGTCGAACACAGCGCAGGTGATCACCGGACCATCGTCGCCCCACAGAGCTACGTTGGGCGGGCGGATCACGCAGGTCTCGCTTGGCCCCGCGCAACTCTCGTCGTCGAGAACCCAGCCGGTTGGAGCGGTCAGCCGGAAGCTCATACCCGGCCCCGCGAACGTCGCGGACGCGCCCTCCTCTACCAGGCCAAGGGCGGGCAGGTGGAGGGTCAGGAGGAGGGTGACGAGGCAGATCATACGGCGAATCATACAGCGCCAGCTTCGCTCCCCTCGCCTCCCCCTCCCCTCCAACCGACTTCCGTGCCAGTCCCCCAGGCGAACGAAACTTTGTTCGTCGCCACGCACGAAGCGAGGGAAGAGGTCCGGACAGACCGCTACAGAGCCATCCTGAAGTTTCCGATCTGGAGTGTGCCTCGTGACTTCCACGCCTTCCACCGCGCATCGAGAGCCACTGAAATGGACGCCGGAGTCGACTCTGTGGTGGCCCGCCGCCGCCACCGGTGCGGCCTGTTTTGCGAGCCTGCTCCCTCCAGACCTCTTCGACTTCAGGGTCGCGCCTGCGCTTTCGCTCGCGGCTCTGTTTGGCGCGCTCGGAGCAACGCTTTTCTCCGTGCTCTTTCGTTCAAGGGCCTCCCTGTGGAGGAACGCGGCACTGTCGGGACGGCCCCTTGTCTGGCTGTTTATGACGCTCCTACTGACGGTCTGGAGTCTCTTCGTGTGGCTTTCGGGCTCGTCAGTCGTGCTGGCGCTGACGTCGAAAGGATTGCCCTCCATGCTGGCTGTGCTGGAAAGCATCCGTCCGTGGCTCAGCGAGTGAAACCCGCCGGCAACCGTGCTGGTGGGATGGCTGGCGTTTGGGGTGGTCTGGAGGCTCTCACCAGGCACCGGGGAGGCCAGCACGAGATTGAAGGAGCGCAGATGGTGGAAAATTTGGGACCTCGCCCTGGTGTCGGTGGTTTCCCTCGCCTGCTCCTACCTTCTCTGGCTTGGCCAGGCTGGTCGCCAGTTCGACCCCGAACTCGTCGAGCTTTGCGCGAAACGAAGCTTTGGCACCAACCTCCCGTATCGCTCGGACGCTTCGGTACTCCCCAGGGAGTACAGGACGGACCCGGATGTCGAGAAGATGCTGGAGAGCCTTCCCCACGCGAAGACCTATGAAGCTATCCCGGTGCCTCTGGTCTTCTCGGCCTGGCTAGACTTCATGCGTCCTCGATTGGCCGTCAAGAGCTTCTGGTTGGACCGGGAGAGCATCGAGATGGGAGAATTCGGACAGTATTTCGTAGGACTCTTCAGACCGGCCGCTCTCATAGAGAAGGGGCTGACCGAGGAGCTTCCCCGACTCGCCGACGAGGCAGAGATCGGCTGGATATCGGCCGTGGTGATGGTCGATCGCGGGTTGCGGTTCGGACAGTTGGTCGCCAGCGTAGCGAAGTTGGACCTGCCGGGCCACGCATGGGAGCGCCTCGTCGAGATCGGCCTGAAGCGAACCGATCTCGCTGAGGCTACGCCTCTCAATCGAGAAACGGCGAAATTAGCGTTCGCTTCCGAGATGGCTCGGGTCGACTCTCTGGTCGAGGGACGCCAGCGCGAGAATCTCCCCTCGTTACTCTTGCGGATGAGAGTGAACAGAACTTGGCGAGCCCTCGAGGCGATGGAGCCGACCCCCGCCAGGCCCGCCCTGGACCTGACGACCGTCCGAGCGCTCCGTGAGACGGACCCGTTCGACCAGGATGCCGACCCCTACGGGCTCGTCCTTGACCTCAACGCGAACCGGCGAGAGGTGGTCGCTGCTCTCGTCATCATGGAACTCAAGAGACTTCGCGATTCCGGCCTGCCGATGCCTTATCACACTTCGATGCTTCGCCCGGAACTGGATCGGCTGGTGAAGGCCTACTCCACCTGGATCACCATCGAAGGCGACGAGTCCGAGATGAGAGTGATCCTGGAAGAGTCCGGAACGTATCGGATCCCACGCGACGACCAGGGGTGAGCAGGCCTGAACGTCTCACCCATCCCTCCAACCGACTTCCTCCCCTCCCACTCGCTCTGTGAGACGACGGTCCGGGCTCCGCTATTTGCGGGGCTTAGCGAAGAGGGCGTTGCCAGGCGAGGTTGAGGAAGCTGTGGAAGCGTTCCGTTCTCTAAGAAGCCTCAATCCCTCGGGCTTGCTTTCGAGCAGCAAAAGGGCGCTATGGATCCCCCGGCTGGGGAGAAGATCACCCGACTCGTATTTCTGAAACGCCCGCGGTCCGCCACCTATGAGCATCCCCGCGTCAGCTTGAGTGAGGCTCAGCTTCTTGCGGATCTTTTTGACTTCCTCAGGGGTCAATAAGCCTTCCGCCTGGGCCTTGAGCCGGTTCAGCGCGCGATCCGAGTGCTTCATATCAGCACCGGAATGTATCCCTTCCCCGCATTCCGAGCAGTACCATCCTGGCATTTCCAACTCTAGACTTTGACCTTTATAGGTCAGCGTCAAAGCCTGAGTCCCTCTTTCCATCGGGGTTCCCGTCTCGGGACAAAGTGGCTTTTCCATCTTATTTCTCCTTGAATGAGAGTAACAGGAACTCGGTCACGACCCCGCTGGTGAACTTGACATAGAGAACCCCCACGGGCGATGGGACGTGGTACACATCCTGCCAAAAGCATTCGACGTCATCGACTTGTTGAATGCGATCTTCGAATGGACTGGATCGTAGCTACGATCTCGGCCCTGCCGTAGCCTAACTCTGCGGCCGTCAGGACTGCAGTCTTAGTCGCGGCCAGGGTTGCCACGCTGGAAAAAGCAGCTTTGCTCGCTCCCAGGTCATAGGTCGGTCTCGCTTTATCTGTCACGCACAGAATACACCTTTATGGTGAATTTAACACAGTTCAGAGCCATCTGTCATCAGCCAAACCGGTCGCCAATCCGCCCACGGACTTTCCGACCGGCTCCTTCGACCTGGGCGGGCGAGAGTCATCTCAGGGACGTCGAGAAGTGGCAGCGATGAGTCAACTACAGATCCGGGCCGAGGAACCGTCGGATGTCGAGAGTATCGGTCCGCTGATCACGCGGGCCTTCGCGAGCGCGCCACATAGCGACGGGACGGAGGCGACGATCGTGCAGAGGTTGAGGCGGGCCGGGGCGCTGACGCTCTCACTGGTTGCCTTTCAGTGGGAGACGGTGGTCGGGCACGTCGCCTTCTCGCCCGTGACTGTCGACGGACAGGGGTTGGAGTGGTACGGGCTGGGTCCGGTCGCGGTAGAGCCGACACTCCAGCGCGGCGGGATCGGTCGGGCGCTCATCGAGGAGGGTCTCGCTCGCCTGCGTCAGATGGGAGCTCAAGGTTGCGTAGTCCTTGGAGAGCCGGAGTATTACGGCCGGTTCGGGTTCGCGGCGACTCCCCTCCTCACGCTGGACGGAGTCCCCGCAGAGTACTTCCAGGCGCTGCCGTTCGCCGACGAGACCCCACGTGGGACCGTGGAATATCAGCCCGCTTTTTCAGGATCCCAGACTCAAGCCTGAAGGCCGGCCTCGAAGTCTTCGAAGCGGGACGAGCGTTCGCAGTCCTGGCAGATCACGCACGACAGTTTGTCCTTGCCTCGCAGGTCGTAAGTAACGCAGCCGCTCCCATGCCGCTCCACACCTGGGACAGGAAGGATGGCCCTGGCAGAGGTCGTCGAGTCGGGCGTTGTGGGCCGGGATGTCCCTCTCCCACCTCCCCTCCTCCCCCTTCGCTCTGGGCCGGGGCTTCCGGAAATTCTCCTCCACCCAGGCCTGTTGCTTCGCCACGAGGGCCGGGACGTCGATGCCCTGCAGCATCCCCTCCGCCTCCGGAAACAGTCGCTGAAGTCGGGCTCGAACCGCCTCTAGCAGAGGCGCGGTTTCCTGATGACAGAGGATCGGCTGAGACAACCACTCCCGCCACCCCGAGGCCCTGATCTGGTAATGACCGTTCCAGCTCCAGAGGAGAAGATGGAGGAGAGGGTCCTCGGACGGTCCACAGTCCTCAGGCTTCACCGCGCGCTTAGCAGGCTCTATCAGCAGAACGCAGTCGTCGTCCTGGTAGAGCAAGGCGGCCGCGTAAGCTTCGAGATAGCCTTTGATGGAGCCCTCGACATAACCCCGGGAGAACTCTTCGCGTAGAGGCCAACTCCAGAAACAGTCCCAGTGCATTCCCGCGTCGCAATGCGGACGCAGATAGTGCTCCGGCGGGAACGCGCAGCCGCTGGTAGCGGTGATCTCCTGGCCACTCTCGAGCAGTTCATCGCAGATGGAGCAGGTCGAATAGCCAGGGATGAGCACCGCCATCTCGTTGTAGTTGGCCGAAGCGCGCGGCTCTCCTGGAAGCCCGGTCTGTCAGCAAAGCCGAGTCCCCCAGGGGAACGAAACTTTGTTCGCCCATCAAGGGACTTTGAGGTCTGCGGCTGGTCATAGAGCACACGCCACCCTTTGGAGCCTTCAGCCTGTCATACCAACTCTATGATGAGTTCACCACTGCAACTGAGCATCGACGGGAAAGTTCAACTCGCGGTACGCAGAACTGGATGGTCCGACTGCAGAGCCGCGAACCGAAGTGACGCCGTGATGTCTTCAGGCTCGAGATAGGGGAAATCTTCCAGGATTTCCGCGTGGGAGACACCCGAAGCAAGCAGCTCCAAAACATCTTTGACTCGGATTCGCAATCCTCGAATACAGGGTCTCCCACCACAGATCCCGGGGTCAACAGTAATTCGTTCCTGCATAGAACAACCTTCGCTTCTCTCGCTCGATACCCTGGGTTCCTGGACGAGCCAGCGAGCTCTTCGAACAGGCCAGACCTTCGGCGAAGCCCTCGATCAGACGTCACCAGCTTCAGCGCCGAGTCCCCCAGGGGAACGAAACTTTGTTCGACAAGCTGTCTTGATGTCGTCGCTTGCCTCGCAGGTTGGGGCCTTCGCCGGAGGAAGGTGGAGAGATGAGGGAAGAGGCTCCAACCATTCGCCGGCTGACTGTCGTGGACGTGGCGGATTACAGAGCTATCCGGTTGGAGGCGCTGGAGCGCGAGCCGGGGAGCTTCCTGAGCAGCTACGCTCGCGAGGCGGGCATGTCGGAAGAGGCGTGGCGGGACAGGCTCGCTAACCCGAAAGGCGCCATCTTCGGGGTCTATCTGGGGAGCGAGATTGTGGGGCTGACCGGGGTCGTTGTCGATGCCCACGATGCGGAACAGGGGGTCCTGGTGCAGGGCTATCTTCGTGCCGACCTTCGCGGACGCGGACACTCCCGCTTGCTCTACGAAGCGCGCATCGGCTGGGCCCGAGAGGTGGGGCTGCGGCGCCTGAAGGTCTCGCATCGCGTGGACAACCTGAAATCCCGCGAGGCGATCCTCCGCAACGGCTTCCAGCGGACCGGGACAAAAAGCACCACCTGGCCCGACGGCACGATCGCGGAAGAGTGGGTCTACACCCTGGATCTGTCCGACCGACCCTGAAGCTCCCGGTCCTTTGGACACACAGACGAGTCCCGCAGCGCCTGCGAGAAGCCGACCAGCGCGATCGTAGTGAGCAAGCTTGGCCTGTTCGAAGCCGACAAGGCCGAGTTGCTCGTCGGTAGTGGGCAAGCGTTGCCGGTTCGAAAAGGACAAGGCCGGGTTGCTCGTTCGTAGTGGGCAAGCTTGGCCTGTTCGAAGCGGACAAGGCCGAGTTGCGCTTTCGTAGTGGGCAAGCTTGGACTGTTCGAAGCGGACAAGGCCGCGTTGCTCCCCTCTGCCCCTTCCCCTCCAACAAAAAAAGCCCGAGCGCTGCGAGGTGTCGCGGCGCCCGGGCTAGTGGCTGATATCAGGTTCTAGTCGGTGACTTTCGCCTGGGTCGTGTCGCTAACCGTGGCGGACATCGTGGCCGTGACGTTCATCAGCCCGGGAGCGCCCGGACGGACCGTCAAAGAGCCCGGCGTGTTGTCCGAGAATTCTGCTACAGCCTCATCGACCGGCTGACCCGACGCGGAGTCGATCAGGCTCCAGACCACCTGGTCGGTCACGTCTTCAATGGTGTAGTCCGAGTAGTAAGCGATGGCGCAGTACTGGTCGATGGCGTTGACGCTGTTCGGATTGTAGACCTGATTCCGCGGATACATCCCGATCCCCAGGAACTCGCGGACCGGCGGCGCCTCGGTGACCGTGCCGGTAGCCTGCATATAGGTGGTGCCGTCAGGACTCAGCGCTTGGGCCTGGGGCACGAACGCGATCTGATTGTTGTTATCGACGTGCCAGTACATCCGACCGCTGGGCTTGACCGTGACGGGCGCCGTGCTTCCGTTGTTGTCGAAGAAGACCAACTCGTTGAGCTTGTTGGGTCCGTCAGCCGTCGAGGTCACGAAGGTCTTGGCGTAGAAATGGTCGGGGTAGTCGTAGCTATCGCCGCCCGCGCTGAAAGAGCCGCCGATGGTCACCGAGATGTTCAGCGTGGCCTGAAGCTGCTCGAGCGTGATACCTCCCATCGAGAGGATTCCCGAGACATAGCCCAGCGGCAAGAACTCGTTGTTCTGCAGGGTCGAACTCCAGGGGAAGGGGAACTGGTCGGTGGGAGTGCCGTTGCGGAACGAGGCCGGCACGACCGGGGTCCCGATCGAGCGGACCAGGAAGTACGGCTTCTGGCTGGTGATGGTGTTGACGTTGAGCGGGAACTGGTTGAGCTGGAAGACCGTGTTCCCCTGGAAGCCAGAGGTGTTCAGAACCTCCCATCCGGTCGAGCCGTCAGAGTAGACTTTGTCGCCACTTTTGCCGGTGTAAGCGTAAGAGGCGTAGACGACGTCGCCCTGTTTATCCAAAGACTGCAGGCCCGTGAAGCCAAGACCGGCCAGGCCCTGGACCGACTTCTCTTTAGCACTGTCGCCGTCGCTCAGGACGCTGGTATCGCGACCGACATCGGTGACCGCGGCGCCACGGCTCTGCAAAATCGCCATCTCGCCCACCGACGGGACGTGCCAGTCGCTGTAGGTGATGCCGACGCGGTTGCCGTCGGCGTCGGTGGTGTAAACGGTGGTACTGAACTTGTCCGCCGCCGCCACGGCGCCAGAGACGCTGTTAGAGGGCTGGACGGCGGTGTACCACATCAGGCCGGCCTGCAAGTCGACGAAGACCGAGTTGTCGAAGGTGGCCAGCGGTAGCTGTCCCCGCTGCTGTTTGAGCGACACCGCGACCTGGTCGATCGGAGCCACCGCGGCCAGCATGTCCGAGCTAGGCTTCGGGCTGTTGGCGTTGATGTGCGACTGCTCGGCCAGCAGGTTGGCTCCGACCATCTGGTAGTAGCCGTAGTAGTGGAACGGCGCCATCAACTGGGCGAACAGACTCGAAGAGCGAACGGGATAGTTCCCGAAGCGGGGGTCGATGCTGATGCCGTAAGTATCGCTAAGCACCACCTTGCGGTTGGTGGTCAGGATGTTCGTGGTGTCTCCGCCGCTGGGCAGCATGTACTTCTGGATATCCAGCAGGGCGGTCGAGACGATGTAGTTCGACACCTGAGACACGAACGCACTGACGCTCGGGTCGGGGGTCTGAGGTTGAGGGGTGGCGGTGATGAAACTGGAGAGGTTCCAGCTGGTGAGGTCGGTGTTGTATTTTTCGAAGTTCGTGATGTCGCTGGACATCAAGCCTGCTGCCGTCGCAATGTCGGAGTTGTCCGAACTCCACTGCAGGTCGTCAAGGCTGTCCTGCACCTGGTCGAGCTGCGCCTGCACCTCTTCGAGCATGGCTGTGGTGCCGTAGTTAAAATTGGCGCCGTCCGCGATGTGGGTCCAGACGACATCGCGCACCTGGTCATGGATGGTGCCCAACAGGCTGTCCAGCATCTGGGCAGAGATTCCCGAAGGTAGGGTTTGAGCGGCGGTGCGAGTCTGGCGCCCCTCGCCCGAGATCGGCCCGATGATGTCCGGCAGTTCGGCGAACCGACTGGTTTTCAGCACCATCTGGAAGCGCTCGTCTTGAATCTGGTCTTCTAGCACGGAAGCCAGGGCGGGGTCCAGACCCGAGAAGTCCTCGTCGAGGCTCAGCGACGAGAGCAGGAAGGGCGACCCGGCTTGCCCGTTCTCGATCTGGTCGAGCACGGTGCCGAGGAACGTCTGCCAACCGCCGGCCTCGGAGGCAGCGGCCAGGAACGCCAGTTGGGAAAAAGGCGCAACCTCGGACTCGAACGAGCTCTCCAGGGCGCCGCGCTCCAGTCCCAGGCGGCCTGCCACCTGCTCTTCGGCCTGCGGCAGAGTCAGCTCGGAATTGCGCTGCATCAGTTCGCTGACCAGCGTAGAAGCGATGGTGACCGACAGATTGGTGTCCGGAGTGAAGCCGCGCACCTCGCGGGACAGTTGCACTCCGTTGCCTACGGTCGCGACCAATCGGAAGTTGGACGGTAGCGTCACGCCGTTGAGAACGAAGTTGCCCGCGGCGTCCGTGGTGCCTCGGGCCAGGATCCCCCCGGCGCTGTCGCGCACCTCGAAGGGAGCGTTGGCGGCCCCTCGCAATCCTAGCTTCAGGCTGGCAGCGAGAGCCGAGCGAGAGGTGTCAGCCGGAGCCGACCCCGTGACCACAAAGTCGTCCTGCGAACTGCCACATCCTATGGCTCCTAAAGACAGGGCGCCGGCCAGCAGGGCCGCCCCCAGTCGTGTATGAATCTTCATCAAAATCCCCTCTGTACGTTGAACATCTCATCGTCGAAAAACAGCCTTCACATTAATAGTGTGTGCCGTGAGCGGAAGTTCTTCAGACCCAGAGTCATATCCTAGGACGCAGAATCCTCTTCTCGAGTTCCCAACCTGAGCGTGAAGCGCGGCTCTTCTAAGGACCGGGTGAGGCCGGGTCGCTACGCCAGCAAGTCCCCCAGGGAAACGAAACTTTGTCCGTCTCCCCCTCCAACCGTCCCCTCCCCCTAAAGTAGGATGAGGTAGGTGACGATCAGGTAGGCGGCCAGCAGGTCGGTGCCGGGAGCGCCTTCGACGCGGACGTTGGAGAGCGCGCGTCCGATGGCTTGTTGGGCGGGCATGATCTCGCGGAAGGTGCTGGTCTGGACCTGGAACACCTCGAGGTCGTTCATACTGACCACGCCGCGGTCGTCGAGTTTCAGTGGCGTGAAGTCTCCACCCGACTCGAAGTGGCCGTCCTCGCCCAGACCCAGCGCGGGGACCCCCTCGGTGGTGGAGAGGTTCCCGGAAGCGTCGAGCTTCCCGACCAGCCTCCACTGGGTTCCGTCCTTCAGCCCAACCAGGCCGCGCTCGTCGCACCGGAGCACGGCCGTCTGCTGGCCGGAGGTGATGGTGACGGTCACCGGCCCCAGGTGAAGGCGAGGTTGAGCCAGAGCGGGGACGACCAAAAGGGTCAGGAGCAGGAGGAGCATTCTCATCGTTGCCCCTTCGCGAAGAAGGTCCGAAGCTCTTTGTTGTTCGGGCGTCAAGGTCCGAATTTCGAGGCGTGAAGCCAGGCTTTGCGGGCTTAGTCCGACGCGCATCCGTCCGCCGAGTCCCCACGGGGAACGAACCTTTGTTCGTCTGGAGTAGGAGAGGCTCAAACGTTTCGAAACTCTCGGCTTCTGCGGTAGCGCTACCAGACTTTGCCAGGTTCGCGCCAGCGCACGAATCTCTCCACGTGGGGCTCCAGGCCTGCGAGGCGCATCAGTTCAAAGCAGAACTCGATCAGCGGACCGCCGCGAGTGCTCCAGAGCTTGACTGTCCTGGCCTTGGGTCCTCTGCGGTTCAAGGTCCAGGTCTCACCGGTGGTCCTTCGTCTGTCACCTTGCCAAATAGCTTCGTCCTCCGCTAGCGCTTGCAGAGTGCTCCAGGTGCCGGGTGGGGTCTTGCCCTGGAAGGACCCCCGAATCTGTGGCCAGTCAGAGTTCATGAAGTGGAGCACGCTTTCCACTGCGATCCGCCCCGAACTCACCCAGATGCGAAGCAGGCCGAGACGGTGATGCCGATACTCCAGATGGTAGTGCTCCATATCCTTCATCAAGTCTAGTGCGCGAGTAAACGGGGCCTCTGAAGCCTCCTCGAGCGGGCTAACGGATGGCAGCTTAAAGCCGCGAAAATGAGCCGCTCTTGTCACCACCAGACCCTCATACAGCCTGTCTCGAAAGGCCTCGAGTCGCTCTCGATCTCGAACAAGGACAGGCTCGACAATATCCGCCATCCACATCTTCAGGTCCGTAGGAAAGGTCGCCACGTTATCGATCGCAACGCTCAGCACGTGTTTGCGCTGCAACACAGGGACGAGGGGTGGACACTCGTCGGTCCCTCGACATGAGTGGTCGGCCAAAGCCTTGTCAGGGGAGTGAGGGTCGACCGTGACTTCTCTCACGATCCCCGAATCGATAAGTCTGCGCTCGAGATCAGCCTGGTCCTGGAAGCCCGGCCTCCAGAGGTAGAGAGATTTACAACTCAGCCTCTGGAATGCATAGTCACGGGACTCTGGATTGAACAAAATTTCGTAATGGTAGGTCACGTCCATCGGAGAATCCGGCGGAAGCTCCCAGGTGACGTCGAGAAGGAAGCGGTTTTTGTGCTGATTCCGCTCGTCGTCTCGGGAACCCACGACATAGCCAGCGCCACTGTCGAGAAAAGCCGCGTTGTAGCGGGGCCGGAGTTCCACGAGAAGGTTCTTGCCACAAAGCTCGGGATAGCCGCGAAGCTCTTCTACGAACCTTGGAAGCCAATCGGAATCGAGCAACTTTCGTTGGTAGGGGTCGCGCTGATAAACGCGCAAGGCCATTCGTCGAGAACCGTTGGCGAACGAGATATCCGACCCTACGGGCTCGGGTGGGTCGGGGCTCTCGTCTGTACTGGAGACCGATTTAGCCACACTAGCCACCCAGGAATGCAGCGTTTTGTCTGTGCCCGGTTCCGATTTGGACAAGACGGGTCGGTCCAGGTCCCACAGTTCGGCCTCGATGGCTCCAAGAAGTTTCAAAAGCTCTGACTGTTCGTCCTCATCCATACCTGCCAACTTTCGGGACCGTTCTTCGAGGGCCTCCGCTGGCCAAAACTGGCTACCAAATAGGCATTCAAGCCACCCAGCGGCCAGAGAAGTACGAACGCCTCCCATCGCGATGATGCTAGAGAATAGGCCGACGGATTCCGGCTTGAAGCCGCGATATTCGGGCGTCGGGGCCCGGATATCCAGGCGTGAAGCCGGTGGACGTTGGTTTACCCTACAGCGCATACGCGATGCTCCCCCACGCGGGACTCGACCGACCTGCGGCCGAAGCGCGAGACATGGCTAAATCGCGCAAACCCTCCAACCCTTCCCCCTCCGATGACGACGGGTCGTGGAGCATCTCGGATCCGGACCAGAAGATTCCGGGTTTGGACAAGAGTTTGCGGGAACTGTTGGAGGATCCGGTGGCCAGAGCCGAACTGCAGGCGCAGATCCCGGGAATCGACCTCTCCGGGCTGTTCCAGCCAGGCGGCAGCCTGAACTCCGACGCCCTGGGCGACGACGACTTCGACAACGAAGATTGGAGCGACGACGACTCCGAAATCTCCGAAGGGTTCCAAACACTAGGACTGCGCGTCGACCTGCTCGACGAGCAGAACTCCGGCCTCTACTGGTGCTTCAAGGTGCCCGAATGGCTGACCCTGGGCGCGCTGCACCGGGTCCTCTCCACCATCCTGGGCCGCCCGAACTCCCTCCCCTACTCCTATGAGTTCCCGTACGAGAGTTTCGGACTCGAGGACGAAGGGCGCAACCACCCCGACTCGACCACCCTGCGCCGCGCCTTCGCCGAATGGAACCAGGGGTTCTACGGCAGCGGCGAGACCGTAAAGATTCCGAACAGCGAGAGCCTCGCCCGTCGCTGGGGCTTCCTGGTCCGCTGCGTGCGAAAGTTCACGTATTGCCGAGGCGCCGCCGAGTTGCTCCGCCTGGAGCCTTTCCCTCCAGCCGACTCCGCCACCCCGGAAGAGTACGTCCGCCGCCTGAAGGCCAACGAACTCGCCCGCTCCGAGCCGTTCGAGGAGATCGAGCGGCGCCTGCAGCGCTACGTCGACCCCTCGGCCAGCCGTCTGGGGCCGTATCACACCTCCAAGATGTCCCTCCCCTCCCTGCTCTTCGCCGCCCTGCAGGCCAGAGACGAACCGATGACGCTGGCCGAGTTGACCTACCGCGCCTACGCCTCCGACGTCGAAGCCGAGGTCACCCTGAGCACGGTAAAAAGGGCGACGAAGAAAGCGCCGTTCGTGGCAGAGGCTGACGGTCGGGTGACTCTGGACAGGGAAAGCGCGGCCTACAGCAAGGCCGTCTCCGCCCTGAAAAAGGCTCTGGCTCCGGCCGGGCCGCGCCTCATGATGCGCAGGTTCACCTCTCCCATGCTGCTGGTCGACGGCCAGCCTTCCGATATCGTGCTGCTGGTCGACGACCAGGAAGGGTTGGTCCACGGCCACCAGGCCTGCCGACCCTCGGCGGGAGTCCAGCCGATGCTCGACGCCATCGATATGGCGCTCGAAAGCTTCCCTCAGGCGGTCGCCGTGGTCACCGACGATCCTGTTGCCCGCCAGGGGATGCTGGACGTGGCAGGCCGCGAGACCGATTTTCAGTTCTCTGTCGACGAACCGCTCGACCCGTTCCTGGCCATGGAAAGGGATCTGGCGGGGCCTGGCTACTCCCACCCTGCGGGCCTTTCCCAGGCCGAGCTGGTGGCGTTCTCCGAGGCGGCCTTTCAGTTCTACCTTCTCGCGCCCTGGGCTTTGCTTTCCGACGCGGATATCTTCGAGATCGGGGGGCTCGCGCCGAAGCCGCTGATCGTCTCGATTCTGGGACAGGGACGGGAGGTTTACGGGCTGAGTCTTTATGAAGGCGTGGAAAGTTTTCGTCGCTTCGCCGAAGGCGACCGAAGCTCGTACGTCGCCTTCATGGACTTCAACGAAGCCTCCGCCACCCATCAACTGCGGCAGCAGATTAGGAAGGCGGGTGGGAAACTGCTGGACAACGACACCTGCGCCTATGCCTTTGGCGTCGGCCAACCGTCTCCGGTGGGACACTACCGACTGCTGACCGAGGTGATGACCTTACTTTGCCAGGTCGTGGACTGCAAAGGTGGAGTGAAAGACGGGACGGTGGAGTTGACGGACTCGGGGGGAAGGCCGGTGCGAGTGACCTTCCCGGTCGACCTGGAGAGCGCTTCCGAGTCCACCCCCGCCTCCTCCCAAAAGCTGGGCCGCAACGACCCGTGCTGGTGCGGGAGCGGCAAGAAGTTCAAGAAATGTCACGGCTAGGGGAAAGTCCCGATGGGAGGGTCGAGGGTCCGGTGTTAGGTTGGAGGTATGAAACGTTTTATGATGGCTCTGTTTGTTCTTCTCGCTGCTCCTGTCGTGGCTGAACCGGTCAAGGTCGAGCCGCCGGCCAAAACCATAGGGGTGGTGCTGTTCCCTTCGTTCGAGACGCTCGACGTCTACGGTCCGGTTCAGATGCTAGGCCGGTTGCCCGACTATCGGGTGGTGTTCGTGGCTCAGAAGGCGGGGCCGGTGCGCTCGTCCCAGGGGGTGGAGGCGCTGGCGTCCTACTCGTTCGAGGACGCGCCACAACTGGACATCTTGCTGGTGCCAGGCGGTATGGGGGCTCGAAGCGAGGTGCACAACGAGGCGCTGCTGGACTTCTTGCGCAAGCAAGACAAGGGGACCGAACTGACGACCTCGGTGTGCACCGGCGCGGCGCTTTTGGCTAAGGCTGGCCTGCTTGATGGGCACCGTGCGACCACCAACAAGCGGTCTTTCGACTGGGTCAAGAGCCAGGGCGAAAAGGTCGACTGGGTGGGCCGAGCGCGCTGGGTGACCGACGGGAAGTACGTGACCTCGTCGGGTGTCTCCGCAGGGACCGATATGGCGCTAGCCTTAGTCGAGCGACTCTACGGCCGGGAGAAGGCGGTGGAGACGGCGCGCAGCGCGGAGTATCAGTGGAACGACGACCCGGATAACGACCCGTTCGCCGTAGAGTAAGGCTGAAATCTAGCTGGACGTCGTCGCGTAGAGGGGAGGGCTCTCCTTGACCTCGTCAGAGTCGACGAGCGGAAAGAGCGGCTCCAAGTCCAGGCGCAGTTCGGGGAAGGTGGCGCTTTGCAAGGTCTCGCGCTCACCGTACACACCGTGGGTGCGATAGCCTTTGTCGTCAAGCAGATGGACTTCGGCCATAGGCGGAGACGGGTGGAGAATCCAATATTCCTTGACGCCGGCGGCCGCGTAAAGCCGAAACTTGCGAATCCGGTCGTGCCGCACGCTCGACCGTGAGAGCACCTCGATCACCAGCGCGGGCGGGCCGTCCACGTGGGTTCCCTTAAGCTGGGAACGGTCGCAGACTACCAGAAGGTCGGGCTGTACGACATCACAGTCCGAGAGGCGAACGTCGAGCGGAGCGAAGTACACCTTGCACGGACCCCCGGCAAAGTGCTGGCGCAGAGCGTCGTAGAAGTTGCCGCAGAGTTCCTGATGACCCACCGTCGCCGCCGACATGGCGTAGGGCACACCGTCGATGATCTCCCATCGCTTGTCGTCGGTCCAGGACCGATACTCGTCGAACGTGACCTTTTTGTCAGGAAGTGGCTGCACGGGTCGTCTCCTCTCTGCTGCTTGATTCTAAGCGATAACTCGCTTCCAAGCATGCCGCCTGAGCCGACGAGAGCTTCGCGGTTAATTTGAGACCGCATGCGGGTGCCACGGCTAGATCGAGAGACTCGGCCTGTCCCCAATGAAGAACGAGCTTAGCGCTCGATATTGAGTGAGACGAGGCAGCGTTGGTCGCGACGTCGTACTAAACCGCTGTGGGTCTGTTTACCACTGTCAAAGCCGTTCTGCCCTGCGAGCGCTGTCACGCTAGATTCGAGGCGGAAATCCAGTTCTATACTGACAACGACAGGTGCCTCGTCTACGCAGTCGGCGAACGAGTCCCCCTGCCAGCCGAATCGTCATACGAGGGGATCACGGACATCTACTGTCGACCTTGCCGAAAAGCTCACTACGAAGCCTCGCAATCTGCCCACTACTCTCAGTTAGCGATGGAGGTCAATGAAGGGCCCACTGTGGCTATGCAGGATCGAAGAGAACTGTCGCCTGACGAGATCCGGGCCCTCGAACACGCGAAGTACAGATTCGGCAGCGAACCATGCTTCGAAACTCGCCTCAAGGACCTGGGTGTCGAAATCCATAACTGGGATTGGCGTGGGCATCGCGAAGCGGTTCACCGCGAGTTGGTCGTTAGGGGTTGGCCTACTGGCGATTCGACCGACACAGAAGATATCTGGGTCGTGGTCACCCCCGAGGGAACCGTAACCGTACGGTTCGACCCTCCCCCGCCCCGCGAAGAGCCGGCTTACCCCGCTTATGGTAGTGTCGCGGAGATGCTCCCACACCAGGGAACGGCGCTGGACCGCCTGCAAGGTCAGATGCTACTGGAAGCCTATACCCAGTGGTGCGCCGTCCCGCGCGCGACTCGAGGATGGTTCCTCGACGGCTCGGTCGCCCTACGATTCGAGCAGCAGATCCTGCTGATCTGGCCGGGGAGTCAGGAGCTCAAGCTGAAACTTTTCGACTGTGAGTCGTTCCCGGACCTGGACGGCAATCTGATGCTCGCTACCAGCTTGTGGAGGAGCGTCCCCTGGACCGAGTTTTTCCCGTTCTACCATCAGAAACTGAACGGCCTCAGCTTCCATCATGGCGAGGCCGGCTGGAGCGCGAGGCTAATCCTCGAACAGATGGTCTTAGGCTTCTCCTCCGAAGCCGGAGAGCTGTGCTGGAAAACCGAGCCTCTGGAAAACGCCGGACCAACACCCAGCGACGCCGTAATCTTCTGAAACCCGGGCGCCTGAGTCGGACCAACGTGGTACACTCGGCTTTTGAGAGAGGGCAGGGTAGAGGATGTCTGGCAGTCTCTTAGCCCGAAGGACATCGAGCAGAGTTGGGACGAGGTGTCTCCGCATCTGGGTAACCGGCGGGATTTCTGGCAGAGGTTAACGCCTCGGAGCCCCTGGCGGATGACCCCCCCGATGCTAGAGGTTCTTTCTTTTTGACCAGGCGCAGGCGAGGACTACCGCCTTGCCAGTCTGGCCTCGAAGTCGTCGAGAGCGCGGTGGAAGTCCGCTTCGAACGCTTCCCTGGTGTAGCGGGCGCGGCGACTCTGCTGACTTGCCTGTAAGCGCAAACGCAGGTCGGGGTTGCAGAGGATGAGGTGCCACTTCTCTACCGCGTCATCCAGGCTCGAAAAGCGAAGTTCCGGCTCGGTCACTATCTCTGTCTGCCCTCCCGAATCGGCGACACCGGTCAGACAGCCCGCCAGCATCATCTCGGCAACGGCCATCCCGTACCCCTCCCGTAGGGCCAGATGCAGCCCGAACGCATGGTCGCTCAACACTCGGTCCAGGCGTTCCCGTGGCGCGTTGAGCTCGAACCTCAGCCAGTCGGCGTTCCGCTCGGCCTCTGCCCTGAGAAGCCGGACAAAGGCGTCCTCCTCCTGCCCCAATCCCAGCATGGTGAAAGACACCGCGTGACCACGCTCGCGTAGTCGCCGGACCAGTTCGATCATCGGTAGCCACGCTTTGTTGGGCTCGGCGCGGCAGGGGCTAACGAAGCCCCATACAGGTTTCTCCTCTGAGGGGTGGGAGAAGCCGAGCGGGGCGGGGTGCAGTACCAGGTCGGCAGGGCGCCCGTAGGCCTCTTCGAACTTCTCCCCGATCCACTGGGACACGGTCGCCGTCGCGTTCCCCGCTGTTCGCGCGTCCCTCCAAGGGATCAGCAGGTCGCAGAGTGCGATGTTCAGCAAGGCCAGCGCCTTGCCCCACCAGGTTTGGGAGCTGGCCAGGTTCTGAGCTTTCAGAAGCTTCGAGTGAAAGCGCGGGACGGCGGCGATGTACTGCCAGACCCCCTCGCCCGGTCCCAGATCCAGGTCGGCACCTATCGAAATACACGGCTGCCCCCGTCGACGATGAGCCCGGACCGCGGCCAGAAGCCTTCGAAAGCTCAGCAGCCGGGTCGGAATTCCCAGCCGGGAAAGCGCTTCGAAGAGAGGAGATCCGGTGGGGATGAGCTCGAAAGCGGCACCCGCCAGCGAAGTGCCGGCCATGCGGTCGAGCCCCTCGAGATCTAGTTCGGGAGCGGTGACGACCGTGACAGACCCCCGCTGCAACAAGCATTCCAGGCAGCGGGCGGCCAGCGCCTCTTCGCCCCCGATCGGGCGTAAGGAGCGAGCGAAAAACAGGTAGTCCGACCGAACCGCGCTGGTCCTCACGGCTCGCCTCCCGGAAAGTAAAGCTCGTAATCTTTCAGGAACAGAGCGAGCAAGCTCGACGGGAGACCCAACCTTCCGTGCGGCGGCTGCGGTTCGACCTGGGATCGGTACTCGCCCAACGCCTGCCGCTTCAAGGAGACGACCTTGTCGATCTTCAGGTAGCGCGCACCTTTTAGCTCGGGCCAACGTAGGCCGGAGCGCCACGGCGACTCTAGCGCCCAAACAGGATACTGATGGACCAGGGGAGACATTCCCGAACGCTTTAGCGACTCGAGGACCAGACGGTGGGCAGCCTTATGGTCGGGGTGCCTGTCGCCGTGGAAGGGCAAGAGCACCTCGTCTGGCTGCAGGGATTGGAGTAACCCCTCGAGCGCAAGCAGCAGAGATTGCTCCTGGTCTGGCCCGAGAGCGTCGAGGGCTCCGTCGGAGGCACCCATGAAGGTGAGATTGGAGGCCGGAACGCCCAGCAGGTCCAGCGCTGCGACAGCCTCGACTCGGCGAATCTCGGAAAGCTGCTCCGCCGTCCAGGGAGAGTCGTCACCGCAGCCTCGGGAGCCGTCGGTCAGAAAGGCGACGTGAACGTTCGCCCCCCGGCGCCGCTTCAGCGTGATCAGACCGCCGCAGCCGAGCGTCTCGTCGTCCTGATGAGGGGAGAAGATCAGGACCCTGCCCCTATCAACCACCATCGGACGGGCAAAGCCGAACCTGAGCCCGCCAAGGCAGAGCTGGCGAACCCCGTTCCAGAAGGCCGAATGAATCCGATAGTAGAGATGCGCCACGATCCCCCGCGTTACTCTCTTCTCCTATCGCCTTCCTGTCGACCCAAGCCGCAAAGTCCGTCACCAGGCTTTTGCGGTTTGTTTGAGACTGCGTGCGGGCCGAAACAAACCGTGAAAATATTCCGGAGGCTCGTCCCTCCAGAGGGCCTCCCCCTCCAACCTCCTAATCGAAGTAGGACCTCAAGTGTCCGCGCCGACGAACGTCGAGGGTGGCGCAATGGAACGACCCCCCGAACGGCGCGTAGTTGCGGAACGGGCACTCGATCGGGTCGAAGCCCCAGCCTTTGAGCGCTCGGATCATCCCCTTCTGAGACGCCTCGACCACCACTTTCTTCTCGTCGAGCATCAGCACGTTGATGCTGAGCCAACTGCTGCACATCGACAGGATCGGGTTGGGGATCGGGTCAGGCTGAGGCGCCACCAGCACGTCCCACCCCTTCAAGATCGGCGGCAAGCGATCAACGTCCAGGAATTCGGGGTTGATCAGCACTTTGCCGGGGGCCAGCGGCATGAAGGTCGAGTCGATGTGCATCGGTTGGCGACAGCGGCTTTCGATGCGGTGGATGCGATAGCGGTCCCCCAGGTGCCGCTCTAACCAGCGGATCCCCATCTCGTTGGTCACATTGCTCCGCGTCACGAACAGGTCCTTGCCGCAGCGCACGAAGTCGGCCGCGTCGAAAACTGGTTCGTGCTCGTTGACCACGTACCGCATCGGTTGACCGGGTTCGGGCAGTCGATAGTTGCCGTCAAACGAGTCGTCGCCCAGTTCGGGCTTAGGAGCCGCCGTCCAGCGCGCTCCATGGTGGAAATACTCCTTGAAGAGTCGACGGTAAGCCGACGCCTCGTTCTGTCGGGTGCGCCAGGCCATCGGGGTCTCGATGATCTCGTCGCCGACGACCAGAAATCCGTCGCGCGGACAGGCCACGCAGAAGCCGCGCGAAGTCCACAGATGGTTGCCAAATTTCGCGCGGAAATTGAACGGGTCCGGGCGCCGCACGGTGATCCCCTCGTGCTCGAGGAGTCGTACGAACCCTTCAAGCTCCCTGATGGCGGGCTTGGTGAGAAAACCGGGGTACGGCAGGCCACCCACGATCTTGAAGATCTGGGCAACGTATCTGGGTACGTTAAAGGTGACGGCCAGGTGCGGTGAGGGGATGGTGGCGCCGTCGAGACGGCCGACGATCACCTCCTCGAGAGGGTCCCACTCGTTGTGCGAATTGACAGGACAGAGGGCGTCCACGCCCTCGAGAGTTGCTCCGTTGGTGGTACTGATTCCATATTGCTGCATACTGTGGGTAATGTTGGCACAGCGTTTTTAAAGAACGCTCCCACCCTCATGAAGAAACGATGGGAATTCTCTTCAGAGAGCGTCCGACCAGAGCAGCCATCCGTCTACCGACGTGGCAAAGTCGCTTCTTCGAAATCTAGCTGCGACAAGCAACTCGACGGCTATTGACTGGTTAGTCAGTTTCAGCTTCTCTGAGCTGTAAACTTATGCCCATATTCCACATCGCCACCGGCCTTCTCTGGCTTTTTGTCGCCGCCCGTTTCTTGCTCCCCCTGCCCCTCCATCCGGGCCTCCGGGTTGTGTTCGGTGTTCTGCTGCTGATCGCGTCTCAGCACCATTTTCTGACCCGCTACTTCCGGGGAACCTCGTTCTCACCCGAGGTGCCGCGCCCGATCGGAATGATGGCGAACGTCCTGTTCGGCACGCTACTGCTGCTCTTCGTATTCCAGATCAGCCTGGACGGACTGTTCGTGGTGGTTTCCATGTTCAAGGGAAGTTGCACGGACGCTCCCGCGACCTTTCGCTACGCGATCGGCCTGGCCGCCCTGGGTCTGTCGATACTGGGCGTGGTGCAAGCAGTGCGGGTGCCTCCTGTCAAGGAGGTAGAGATACGGCTTCCCAACCTTCCGCCGGAATTCGAAGGCTACCGGCTGATCCAACTGACCGATCTTCATCTGAGCCGCCTGTTCCCGCGCCGCTGGGCCCAGGGCGTGGTCGAGAGGGCCAATGCGCAGAACGCCGACCTGATCGTGATCACGGGGGACCTGCTGGACGGTTCGATGGAGGCGCGGCGCGACGATATCGAACCGCTGCGAGCGCTGCACGCCCCGGACGGAGTGCACGTGATCACGGGAAACCACGAGTATTACTTCGGCCACGAGGCGTGGATGCAGCACTACATCTCGCTAGGGATGAACCGCCTGTCGAACAGTCACACTCGGATCGCTCGGGGCGATGCGAACCTGGTGGTGGCAGGGCTCACCGACTCGGCCTCGGCCCGCTTCGACCTGCCCCGTCCCGACCTGCGCCGGGCCCTGGAGGGCGTTCCCCAGGGCGCTCCGGTGATCTTGCTGGACCATCAGCCCAGAGGCGCTCGTCGTGCGGCCGAGGCGGGGGTCGACCTGCAGCTTTCTGGGCACACCCACGGCGGGATGATCCTGGGGATGCACCGCATCGTAGCGCGCTTCAACGACGGCTTCGTCTCGGGCCTCTACCGGGTGGGCAAGATGCAGCTTTACGTCAACAACGGGACGGCGCTGTGGAACGGCTTTGCCCTGAGGATTGGCGTGCCTTCAGAGTTGACGGTGATCACTTTGCGGCGCGGAACGCCTTAGGGTTCGCGCGCGGCTCTTTAGCTTGCCCTGCTCTCGACCAGGGCGTCGAGCGCCTGCTCCAGGTCCCAGTAGGTCTTCTCTGGAGTGACCATGCACGGCTCTCCCCCGCCGGCCTCGGGGTCGAGGCGGATCGCCCGGTACTCCTTACCCTGTCGCTCGAGTTCCTGAATCAGGTCCTCGGCGCGATCATCATCTTCCCAGTAGTATACTTCGATCATGAGGCGATCTTCTTCGCCTCGTCAACTTCTCATCTCTATGGGTGGGAACGGAGGTAACTTTATGAGTGAGAGACGGGCCCGGCACCAGATGCCGGAGGATGTGCGGGAGGCGCTGGAGCGCGAGGGTGTGAGCGAGGACTACGAGCAGCGACCCGCCTATCAGCGCAACGACTACCTCGGGTGGATCGGAGCAGCGAAGCGGTCTGAGACTCGCGCCAAACGGTTGGCGCAGATGATCGAAGAGTTGCGCCAGGGCGGAGTCTACATGAAGATGGAGCACGCGCCGTCCAGGAAATCGGCGCAAAGCAAGACGGCGGAAAAGGAAGAAAGCCCCTCATCGCAACTGATGAAGGGGCTCTCTGTGGCTTCTTGCGTCAAGTCCGGGCGCGTCGGACCCAGGCTTCGCTAGCTCTCGATGACGGTGCGCTCGCGGACGGTGCTCGTCGGGATCACCGTGGTGGTGCTGCGGTAGTTCACCGACGACATGATGGCGATGCCGGCCAGGATCACACAGCCGATGGCGATCCAGGTCGAGGGTACGCCGAGCGTGAAGGCGCCCCAGGCGATACCCGCAATCAGCACGATAAATCCTAAAAAGTAGATAGGTGAATTCGACATCTTAACTTCCTCCTTGAAACTTTGGACCGGCTCGCAGCTGGTCTTCTTGAGGTCATTATCGCTGCCGTCCCTCCGAGGCTCCACATCATATAGATACAGGTTATCCTATACTGTTGGTATTGTGCCATGAGGACGGCGGAGGAGGACTCGGGCGGCCAGGACGGGCCCGTACAGGAGCAACGCTTCGGCGGCCGCGTCCAGCAGCGAAGTCGGGCAGCACGATCCGGAGCGCAACAGAGTCGGGATCAAGATGATGGCGTAGGCCAGGTTGGCGGCGAAGAGAGACCGCCAGACCAGCATCGTGGTGGCGCTGTCATGGTCGTCGACGGCTCGAGAGAAGCTGGCCAGATAGAAACCAAACATCAGGATCAGCGGGATGAGCAGGGCTGTGTCTGGCCGGTAGCTGTCCCCGAAGAACGATCTGAGTGCTACGAGTTGGGCAGGGCCAACAGCGAGACCAGCACTGCGCCTTTGACGCGGCGAGCGACTCTGAGTGGGTTACTGTCGAAGGCCATAGGGCGCGGCGAACTTTCCATACCCGGCCTACGCCGACCAATAGTCGAGAGTTCATTCGGTTTTGGATCATTGGCGAATTCGGAGGAGAGCGCGCGGAAGGTCCTACGTGGGACCGGCCAAGTGGCAGAGAAGGTCAACTTTCCGCAAGACTGCCGGAAAATTTGCTAGAGATTCTGCGGAAATTTGACTTGCCGCCTTCGCTCCCGCCAACCTTGCCCGCTTCGTCCTCGCAACTCGACCTTGCCCGCTTCGCATCGACCAGACGATCGCGGAGGATGTAGACGTTCTGTGACGGCAAGGAGGCTGGTCAAAGAGGCTCGGTGACAGGCGTCACCGACGGCCTTTGCTCGGAGGCGCTATGCTCCTGACCGGAGCACAGGCCTCCACCACTCACCTCCCCAGGAGGCGACGATGACGACACTGACTTTGAACTCTCTAGGCGGAAGGGCCGGCTTGCCGTCTTTTCCCTCCAACCTTCCCCTCTCCAACCCCTCCCTGATCTCTTCCGGTCCCTACGGCACCTTATTCGCGGAGGACTACTCCGAGGAGTACGTGCCCTCGGACGACGACTACTACGAAGACGAATGGGAATACGGCAACTACGACGAGCGGTACGGAGAGTTCTCCACCCACGAAGAGTACCACCTCGACGGGGTGCCCAGGGCCCGCGACCTGCCGCCGGCGCTGAAGAAAAGATGGGAGACGGCGTTCGGGATCAAGCCGTCGAAGTTCTTCCGAGAACTCTTCGACACGAAAAAAGTCGGCCTCGAAAGCGCCGTGGTCGTTATCGAGCCGGGCGCCGAGGATAAGCCCGAGAGTGTCGAGGTGCACTGTCGGTTGGCCCGTCCCGGAACCAGGATGCTCATCGGCGCTATGGACACCTCGTTCTGGTTTGGCGACGATGGAGCGCCACAGGCTCATCTGAAACTGTTCGAACTGGGCTACGGCGCCACCGGACAAGGCATTGCCAAAGAGTTGATGGCGAACTCCGTAGAGCTTTTCCAGCAGATGGGCGTCAAGGAGATCAGTCTCAGAGCAGGGCTAGGGATGGGAGGCTACGTTTGGCCCAAGCTCGGCTTCACCCCCGCCGAGGGTCACGAGACACGGCACCTTTATCAGCAGATCCGGAAACGACTCGGCGACCTGGAAATCCCCGGGGCCGTGAAGCAGACGGTGCGCCAACTTCTACGCGGCAACAACCCGCAGGCGATCTGGACGATCTCTGACCTTTCCGGAGTCTCCGTTATGTATCGGGAAGAAGAGCTTCCGCTGGGGAAAGCGCTGCTCTTCGGCACCGAATGGCATGGCTCACTGGATCTGACGGACCCGGTGGCGATGGCGCGCTTTGCGCAGTATGTGACGACGCCCACGTCAGGAGTCGCCCAATGATCGCGGCGTCGCTGGCACAGAGCTACGTTCGGACCAGGCCACAGCGTTCCATGGCCGTGGCGCAGGAGGGATTGGAGCAGGAGACTCTGGTGGAGCAAGACCCGCTCGAGCAGGACTGGCAGGAGTGGGAGGACCCCGACGCGCTGCCGCCTGAGGTTCCGATGGATCTGCACGACGACCGCTGGATGTCCGAGGTAAAGGAGAGCCATCCCCTCCCGAACTCTGATGATGACGAGTTGCGAATCGAGTCGGCGTATATCGACGGCGCCGTGGGTGCGCGCGAACTCGACTCGGAGGCTCTGAGCCAATGGTCACGAGCGACCGGGCTCTCCCTGGAGAGCTACCTTCGTGATGTTTTCGCGGGAACGTCCAGTTTTCTCAACGATATCTCGCTGGCGCTCAAATACGACAATTCGTCTCTGAGTTCGGTCGAATTGAGAGCGGATATTGGCCAAGCTCCCGCTAACCGCGATATCGGAGAATGGGAGCAGGTATTCACGCTCTGCCCCTTTGGAACGCGGGTCGAGCATCAGCGCCTTCACCTCGACGAGGAAGCGATCGGACAGGGGGTCGGTCAGAAGCTCTGGTCGAGCGCTATTTCGACCTACCGCAAGATGGGCATCTCCGAAGTGCAGGCCTGGGCCGACGGCGGCAGCAGCGGCTACGGACTGGCGCACTACGGGTTCAAGCCGCCGCACGCGAACCGCACTCGAGAGCTGTTCGCGTCGCTCCGCGAGAAGTTGCCAGAGCTACGGCTCTCCCAGGACGTGACGACCAGGGTCCATCAGATTCTGAACCGTTCCGAGCCCGAGGCGCTCTGGGACCTGGTCGACCTCGCGGAGACCTGGACGTCTCCTGAGGGAGCTGAGATCCCGGTTGGTCAGGCGCTGCTGGCTGGCCAGCTGTGGCCTGGGGTTCTGGATCTGAGCGACGAGCGAGCGATGGCTCGAGCCAACCGCTACCTCGACCCTGCGAAATCCGGCCCATCCGAACCGAGGCGGCCTGCAGCGGAAGAGTTGCTGACGAACGGCAGAACGCGAACCCCTGACGAGTCCGTGGCCGACCTGATGGAAGCTGGGCTGACACTGGAGCAGGCGCTGCACTTGCTGAACTTCGTGTCGTGACCCGGGCAGATCAAATTTTCCGCGAAACTGCTGAGAATGTTGCTGGAGATTCCGCAGAAACTCGGCCCTGCTCGGTTCGAATGCGCCGTTTGGTCCCACGTGGGACCGCTTTCGAAGGGCCGTATGGTCCGTGAGAGCGGTTGAGCGCAGGCAGATGCGGGCGGCGAGAACGGGGGCGTAGAGTTGGAGTGCGATCAGAGCGGCCTGATCGAAGGGAGTCGGGCAGCAATTCACCGACCCGGTGATGACGCCGACCACGACGATCGCGTAGCCAACGTTCGCGGCGAACAGGGCACGCCAGAGCAGCGCTGTCTGGCGAAGGTCGGCCGGCCGAAGCGCGATGGCCACGCTGGTCAGGTAGAAGAAGAACATCAACGCCAGCGGCGCTGCGGTGGCCTCTTCCAGGACGGGAGGTCCTTGGAGGAAGTGGAGGAGGGTCAGCCACTGGCCAAAATCAGAAACAGAACGAGAAGTGCGGACGGGAGCGGATGGCCAGGCTGGCTAGAGGTAACGTGTGCATACCCGCCCTACGCCCAACCCCGGGCAGAGGTTCAACTGAGTTACGCGCGACAGGCACACGGTCGCGGGAAAGTTGCAACACGAACTCCGGCAACGTTGTCAGCAATCGCGTCGCAGCATCTGCCCGAGCCCCCTCGGGGAACGAATCTCTGTTCGAAAAGTCCCACGTGGGACTTTTTGGTCTCCGGCTTCCGGCCGACTGTCTCCCGTTCTCCTTCAGCCTCTCGGCGTTCCTTGAGCCCCGAACACCTCGCATTACGCAAATAGGATCACGACCGCGCGAGATGGTGGCGAAGGGAGTGCTGCGCCAGAACAGAACCTACAGGGAAAGAGGTATTTATGAAGCTGACCATCGAGATCGAACCAGAGGACGATGGGCGCTGGCTGGCCGAGGTGATGGAGCTCCCCGGCGTCATGGTTTACGCCGCAACCCAGCAGCAAGCCGTCGCGCGGGCCCAGGCGCTCGCCCTTCACGTTCTAGCTGAAAGGCTCGAGTCAGGCGAGATGAGTCCCGAGAACTCTATCGCCTTCGAGCTGGGTGGAGCCGCGTAGTTGTGGCCGTCAACGAAGGCCCGCCGCGTCCTCAGGGCGCTTGAGTCTATCGGCTGGTCCATCGCTCGACAGCGCGGGTCCCATCGAACACTGCACCGGGAAGGTTGGCCTGACTTCGTTTTCGCCTTCCACGATGGCGAAGAGATCGGGCCCAAATGCTTGCCCGCGTCGCGAAAAGGACCGGCCTGAGGGAAGAAGACCTCAGGTAGACGTAATCCTCTCGAACGTAAAGAGCACTCACCGCAACATCTGCCCGAGTCCCCCCGGGGAACGAAACTTTGTTCGAAAAAGTCCCACGTGGGACTGTTGAGACGTCCCGGGTCTAGGGTGGGCCGAAGGGGGTGCCACTCTCGGCGCGTTTGAGCTCGACCAGGCGATCCCAAAGCTCGCTCTGGGTGGTGCCGTCCTCGGGCCAGGTGAGCATGTGGATCTGGCCACTTGGGCGACGCTGGTCCCCGGCGAAAGCGAGATTCATCTCGTCGTGTAGCGTCCGCAGGGAGAGCAGCGCTTCCTCGCGCGACACGTTGGCGCGGGCCAAGCCGAAGCGGCGGTGAGTGTAAAAACGACCAAGAGCGAAATCGGAGCGGGCGGCCCAGGCCTCCAGGACTCTGGCGGTCTTGATCGAGACTACGGGCCAAGGCTCGTAGGCTCGCTCGGGGTTGGGTACGACCTCGGTGATATTGACCAGAAAGAACGCTCCTCTGGGCGCTCTGGGAGGGTCCGCCTCCCCGCCCAGGTGGGGAGGGAACGGGTCGAGAGGCCAAATATCGAAAATGGCCCCCTCGTCGGCCAGCCCGGTCAGGCTATCTCGCTCCGAGAAACCGCTCCCCCTCAACTCCCAATGAACGTCCAGGACGCCGTACTCTCCAACATCCTCCCATCCCAGGCCGCGCTCCAGCGCCTCGGCCCTCCACCGTTGGGGGTCTTTCATAAGACTGCCGTGAAAAGCTCGCAGCGAGGATCCTGCAAAGGAGAGCTGAGAAGCCTCGTAGGTCTCTATGATCTCCTCGGGAGTCAGCTCCATCAACAGAAAGCAGGCGTAGTTGTCTTCTAGATCCTTATCTAAGCAGACCAGAACCTCGACCGCCTTCAGCGGCAGTGCCAACACCCGTGGGAAGAGCTCAGTGAACTCTTCATAGCCGCCCCCACGAAGGTCGACCCACACCGACCGTTCTCCGTCGGAAAACTCCAGCGACGGACGAATGTCGACATAAAGTCCGTGTCCTTTCAATCGCCAACATTCCCAGGCGTCTCCCCCAAGGGTCAACGGCTGGTCCACCTCAAAGCCCATCTCCTCGGCCGCGTCGTTCCACTGACGCAGCACCGCCTCGACGGGGGCTCGATAGATGGCTAAGAAAGACGGCATTCGCGCGTCTTCCCCTCCGCCCTAAAGAACCCCTAGCGCCTGCAACTCCTCGACCGTGAAGCGGCGCGGGATGTGCTGCGGGCAGTTCCAGTCGTAGGCGACGAGCGTGATCACGATGGCGCGCTCGGCCCCCTTCAGGTCGGCGTCGGGGAAGATGGCGGAGGCGTCCTCCTCGACCCTGGCGTGCCCCCAGATCTTGAGGCGTCGCTGGTTGGGATAGTCCATCAAGAACAGTGCGACCTTATCGTTGGCGCTCAGATTGCCAACGCTCACGTACTGGCGATTGCCCCGCAGATCCAGGAACGCCACCGTCTTGTCGTCGAGCACCTTCAGGAAGCCGCGCTCGCCGCCTCGGAACTGGACGTACGGCCAGCCGTCCTCGTTGACGGTGGAAAAGTAGAAGCCGTCGCGGGCCGCGATGAACTCGGCTTCGGAGCGGGAGAAGCGGTCCGTCTCCCCCTCCCCCATCTCATCGAGACGAGCGTAGGAACGACGGCTCCCCATCCGCTCTTGCTGAGCTTTGACGGCGGGGGTGAAGGCGAGGTTGAGATAAGCTTTGGACATACTCCAACTCTATTCGCTTCAACACAGGCAATAAATGGTCCGAAACTGAATACATTATTTCTAGAATCGGAAGAATAGGAGCGTTATGGACCGATTCCAAGCCATGTCCGTGTTCGTAGCCGTGGCCGACGCTGGAAGCCTGACGGGAGCGGCTCAAACCCTCGGCCTGTCTCCCCCTGCCGTCACCCGGTCGCTGGCCGCGCTGGAGTCCCACGTGGGACTTCGTCTGTTCCATCGCACCACCCGCGCCCTGCGCCTGACGGAGGCGGGGGCCCGCTACCTGCAAGACTGTCGCCGGATCCTGGTGGAGGTGAGGGAGGCCGAGGAGGCGCTGAGCGGAGGGGAAAGCGCGGCGAGAGGCGTCGTCTCGGTGACCGCTCCGGTCCTGT
Source organism: Vulcanimicrobiota bacterium (assembly GCA_023447635.1). Lineage (GTDB taxonomy): Bacteria > Vulcanimicrobiota > Xenobia > Xenobiales > JADMJV01 > JAEXNA01. The sequence continues at coordinate 28,506 of JAEXNA010000076.1, forward strand.
TCGGGCAGCTTCACGTGATGCCGGCGCTGCGCGATTTCCTGGACCGCCACCCCGAGGTTCAGGCCAGGGTACTGCTGCTGGACCGGGTGGTGAGTCTGGTGGAGGAAGGGATCGACGTGGGAATTCGCCTCGGAGAGCTTCCAGATTCGTCGCTGTATGCGCTGCCGGTGGGACAGGTGCGTCGCGTGGTCTGCGCTTCACCGGAGTATCTGCGCCGTCACGGTCGTCCGCTGGAACCTGCGGACCTGCGCGAGCACCGGCTGATTTTCAACGAGCCGGCGCGCGGCTGGAGGTTCTCCGGAGGGATGGTGGGAGGGTTGGAGCCCGCGCTCACGGTGAACAGCAACCAGGCTGCGGTGGACGCGGCGGCGGCGGGGTGGGGCGTCGCACGATTGGTCTCTTACCAGGTGGCGAGCCTGGTTCAGGAGGGGCGGTTGGAGTTGCTGCTGGAGGAGCACGAACTTCCGGCGTGGCCGGTGCACCTGGTCTACCAGGAGGGGCGGCGGATGCCGACTCGGGTCCGCATGCTGCTGGACTTTCTAGGGGAGAGGTTGAGGGGGAGCGCTGCGCTGCGGGGCTGAGGAGAAACTTGGGCGAGCGAAGGGGGCAAGTTTCAGGATACGATAAGGTCAAGACGCTATCTTTCTCACAAGAGATAAAGATTCGGAGACCGATATGCTGATTACGACCAACTCCCCCATCGCCAACGCCCGCCCCGCCTCGCGCGTTGCCGCCCCTTCTCCCACTTCGACCGCCCCGGTCGAGTCGGGTCCCGCCGAAGTGTTCACCCCCTCCACCCCCACCGACGCCAAGCCGCGCGAGCGCTACAAAGCCTGGGTGCCGCTGGCCAACGCCGGCGTCGTGGCCGCTCTGGTCGCCGTCCCCGCTTTCGCTGGAGCCGCTGGCAACGCCCTCTTCGGCGCTCACCCGATGGTCACCACGGGCGTGGGCGCTGTCACCGCCGCTGGCGCCGGAACCTGGGCTTACAAATCTTCCAAGAAAGAGTTCAACGGCCACCCCGTGCTGGTCGGACTTTCGACCCTGACCGTCGGCACCGTCTCGCTACTGGCGGCTCCCATCTTGTCCATCCCCGGCGCCGCTTACGGCTGGAAGGGCGCCGCGATCGCGACCGCTGCGGCCGCTATCGGCACGGGCGTGGTCTCCGCCTTCGGCATCCACCACGCCAACAAAGAGATCGACCGCCAGAACGCTGCCCTGGGTATCCAAAAGCAGGGATAGGACCGGCCTCGAGCCCCGCCCGCTCGGTGCATCGCGTCGGGACGGGAAGGACGCATTAGCGAGTCGCGGAAGACCTCCAGAAGATCCCCTTTCGGGATGGAATCCGGGGGGTGGGGTATGTCCAAGTTTGGTCCTTTTCTGCGCGAGAGTCTCGAACTCAGCGTGCGGCGGCAGATGCGCACGCTCGAGCAGCAGGCTAGTCCCGCCGAAGTCTCCGTGCTCGGCTCGCTGCACGCGGACGCCTACTATTCGCACGCTCTGAAAATTGGGCTGCTGCGCGGCTGGGTGGTGCTGGATTTCTTCGACACCGACCGCGACGAACCGCTGCGCCCTCAGACTTTTGCTGTCACAGGCGACGAGTGGGCCCAACTGGTGGCGGCCTCGCGCGAGGACGACTCGTCGTACAAGGTCGGCCGACTACGGCCGGTCACCGCGCGCAAAGGCGCCCTGGACACCGAAGACGCCTACGGTTCTCACTTTTCGGTCCGCCTCGACGCCGGCTTCGACGACCTGGCGCGAAGGCTGGCCATCGAGCTCAAAAGGTCTCCCCTCTTCGACCCGGCTCAGGAGCTTCATCTGGCCCTCGACCAGTTGTCGACCGGAGCATGGCAGCGCAGCCATCCCGTCGTGGTCGCGGTGCAAGACCGCTTCGAAACCAGCGAAGAGACGGCCCGGGCGCTGGCTCCTTACTTGAGCAGCGAAAGCTGCGCCGTGCTCCTTTTTGTCTGCGCGTTACTGCACGAAGAGCTGAAGGCCAACGACAGCGATCTCCTGATCAACCCTCTGCTTCAGGTGGTCGAGCAAGGCCAGCCGTCGGAACGCGAGGCGGCCGAAGGGCACCTGGCCGCGCTGGCCTCCAATCTTTCTTCTGCGGCCCTGGACCGTCTGGCCCGCCAACTTCCCCGACGGCAGAGCGATCTGTACGCGATCGGTTCGCTGATCCGCCCTTTCCTGGCGGTGAAGGAGCGAGCCGGTGCCAGCATTCCGGCGCTGGTCGAACTGTTTCCCGCCCTGGTCGAACGCGCCCGTTCGAGTCATCGGGTCGAGCCTGGAGCCATCGTCGAGCAGGTCCTGCGGATCTTCGCGGCCGTGCCCGACGGGTGGGCCACCAGTCGAGGCGCGGTCGAATACGCTCTGCGGGCCGACTACAAGGCGGCCGAAGCGGCCAAAGAGGCGCTGCTCGCCGTCATGCCGGTCGCCTGGGACGACGGATTGGTGCTGCCGCAGAAGCCGGCCCCTCCTCAGGGGCCCTCCCTACCTCAGGACGCCTACCTGGACGCCAGGCCGGCCCGGGAGAAGAAACCGCCCAGCCCCTACCAGAATGTTGCTGCGGGGCTGGCCTTGCTGGTCATACTGGGCTATCTCTACGTCAACACCCGCGGTACCGAAGCGAACCCTGTGCTCGAGCCGATCCTGGTCAATCGCCCGGCCAACCAGCCTCCTCCGAAAGAGGCCGTGCAGGCGCTGGGTTATCAGGTTGGAGGGGCCCGGCGGAAGGAAGTCGCCGGCGGCTCGTATTGGGAGGCGGACGGTCAGCCCACGGAAGAGGTCGCGGGTCGATGGTCGCGCTATCGCCTCCCGGAGGGGCAGCTGATCCTGAGCGGCTATGGGGGCCACCGACAGCGTTCGCACCTACCGACCTACGCCCAGTCCGACGTGTTGTGGAACAACGGCGAGGTGGTTCTTCGCGCGGGAGAGCCGCTCGACGCCTGGTCCAAGCATCGGGAGGCTGCTCAAGAGGCCGGGATTCAGGTCCAGCGCGAGGTGGTTGGCGGTCAGCCGAAGATCCTGGGGTTTGCCCAGTCGTTCTCGGACGAGCCGCTGGACATGGCGCCCCACACTTCGGTGGCCGAGGGCTCGACCGCGCTCTTCTCCACCCTCGACGGGTACCGCTCGGAACCGACGGCGTGGCAAGGGGCCCTGGCTCGAGTTCCAGGATGGAAAGGGCTGCGTCTGCAGGACGGAACCCCACTGGTCATGGGGCTCGCTTTCCCTCGACGAAACAGAACCGGCGCGGAGAAGGCTCGCTTCCTGATCGAGCAAGGCTACGACCTGTCCTTGCGCGACAGTGCGGGCCGCTCCGCCCTCTTCGTCGCCTCGGACAAAGAACTGTTCGAGTTGCTGCGAAAAAGGGGGCTATCCGTCGAGGAGGCTGACTTTTTCGGGCGGACTCCGATCTTTGAAGCCAGCGGCGAACGGCTAAAACTGCTGCTCGAGGCTAAAGCCGACGTCAACCACCAGGACCTGCAGGGTGTCACGCCGCTGATGCTGGCTCCGGATTCGGATGCGGTGGCTCGGCTTCTGATGGAGCGGGCGAAGGCCGACGCTCGGGACAAGTCCGGCCGCAACGCTCTGTTCTACCAGAACAGTATGCCGGCGCTGGAGATGCTGCTGGGAGCGGGTGCGGATCCTGACGCTCGCGACGGGGACGGCCGCTCGATCGAAGATGTCAAAAAGGGCGAAGGGGCCAAGAACTTCCGCATCGCCCGCAACCGCATGCGACGCCGCTAGCCAGCGGCTAGGGGTCGAGGCCGGGGATGCTGTCGACGTCGTTGACCTGACCTCCGAGGACGACCGCGTCGCCTTCGTTGATGGTCTCGATCTGGGCGAAGTTCTGCACGTTCAGGGTGGCACCCAGGCTGGCCTGAGCGAACCCGTAGACCCCGTCGCTGAGGTTGCCGGTGAACTGCAGATTCAGCGTACCCGAACCTTCTCCGGCGCAGAGCAGCCCCAGGCCGGTGCTGTTGGGGCCCAGGTTCAGACCGTTGCCGAGCAGTTCGTTGAGGTTGGCCTGCACGGTGATCTGGCTGCTGCCAAAGGTGGCCATCCCCAGCCCGAAGCGGGTCGAATCGGCGATGGTGTTCCGGTTGACACGGACGGTGGCGACGGTGTCGCCCTGGGTGTCCAGGTCGATGCCGATCCCTCCCGCGCGCTGGACCGAGTTGTCCTCGATGCGCCAGCTGCCGGCCATATCGCGGACCTGGATGCCGGTGCCTCCCACGGTGTCCGCAACCTCGCAGTTGGTGATGGTCCCCGAATTCTGGCCGTCGCCGTCGATACCGATCCCCGAGGTGCGCACGACGCGGACGGAATCGACCGTGTTGCCGTCGGCCAGGACGATGGGACCGGAGAAGGTGGGGCGCAGTCCGCCGGCGCCGCCCAACAGGGGCGACTGCACGCTGAGCAGGCGTTGGCCGTCGAGCAGGTTGACCTGGCCCGTATAAGTTCCCGAACCGGGCAGCACCACGATGTCCTCGCCGGGACCCGCCGCACTGACGGCCGCCTGCACGGTGGCGTAGGGAGCGCCGGTCTCGCCGTCGCCGGTGTTGTCGTTGCCGGTGCGCGAATCGACGAAGATGCCGTTCTGGTTCTGGGTCACTTCGATGGTGACAGTGGTACGGGAGACCCCCGCCGAGTTCGAGATCTCGTAGCCAAAGACGTCCTGGCCCAGGAATCCGGTGGGAGGGATGTAGGTGAACCCTCCCCCGCTGTCGGCCAGGGTGACCTGTCCGCCGTTTTGCGTTTCGGGGGGAAAAGTCAAGGTGAGCCCCTGAGCGATGGTCGCGTTGGGGGTATCGTTGGTGAGAACGCCCCGGGCGGCCGGAACGGTGAGGCTGGTTTGGAACCCGGTGGTGTAGGCGTCGGCTCGAGCTACCGGGGGGCGGATAGCGGCGGGCCCGGGGTAGGTAGTAAAGACGATCTCGTCCGAGCTACCGCAGCCGCTGATTCCGACCCCCAGGGTCAGGAGCGCGGCAGCGCACGCCGTCTGCCAGCTTTGGAAGCGCTTTTTCGTAGGAACCATCACTCTACCACCTTATGCTCGGGTAGAATTCCTTTCCAGAAACCGGGTCCCTCTAAACGATGAAAGTTCGCCGAAGAAATTGCCGAGGAGGCTAGCCGGGAAATCTGGCCATCTCGGCGCCGGTCAGCGCCTGGACCTGCAGAATGTTGGCCGGATTCAGGTACAGAGGGCTACCGTCGGTGCCGGTCTGGTAGGGCATCCAGGCGCCGTCGCTGCTGCGAAGTTCGTGGCCGCCGCAGACGTTCTTCTGCATGGCGTTGGTCTGGTAGTGGTGGTGCGACTGGTGCACGACGCGGTAAAGACCGCCGTCGGCTTCGTTGCGGTAGATGCAGGACAGAGTCGAGTGCTGGATCTTGTTGGGGAAGCCGCCGGCGCAGTTTTCTCCGCCTTTGTTGATGTTGGCGCACATGGTGAAAGAGTCGGTGCTGTTGGAGATCTGGGCGCCGTCGTCGAGCACGGTCAAGCTGCCCGACTGGTGGTACTGTTTGGAGGCCTGGCCCGAGTCGACGCCGTGGGCGGTGAAGCGCAGGTCGCCGGGCTTTAGTTCGGCGCCGCTCACGGTGTTGCGACTGGCGGCATCGAGTTCGGCGCGGGTGTACTGGTAGCGAATTCCGGTGGTGGGGCGGCCCTCTAGCTTCTGGATCGTCAACTGAGCGGGACGCTGAGCCTGGTAGTCGGCCACGATCTCGCGCTGCTCCTGCGGTTTCGGAGGAGCGGGCGCTTCGATCACCCGCTCGATGGCGGTGGTCTGCTGCGGCAGGCTGGGCGGGGCGGTGCAGCCGATCGGGCCGAGCATGGTCAGCCCCAGCATCAGCGCAATGCCGGCGGTCTTCATCAGCCCTTTCCAACGGGAGGGCGAGGCGGAGGCGGCGGCGCTCGACAGGTTCACGAAATCGACGTTCTCGACCCTGGTTTCTGCGGGGGCGAGGGTGGAGCTGGGAACCCGCTGGAACCGAGGTGAGGTGGAGCGGGCCGCGGGGCTTCTGTGGACGGTCGAGAGCATAGGTCGAGAGTAGGCGAAGATACCGAAAGAAAGCTGAAATGGCGCCGTTCCCGCGTTAAAGGCGCGTTGAAAGTCCCTCCCCATGGCCCCTCCCCTCCCCCAAAACCGGCTGGTTCACGAGATGTTTACATGCCTGTGCTATCCTTGGCCTGTGAGTATCAACGGGCTGAACAATAACGCGGTGAATCTGGCAAAGTTTGCCTTACAAAAAGGGCAGGTTCCGGCTGGTGCCGTCCCTACCGGCGCCGCCGCTCCCGAAGCTCAAGCCCCGGCCGTCAACGGCGACGGTAACTACAATAAGGGCGACGGCAACTACAACGATTTCGCCAACCGGGACGGCTACGACCCGAGCTTCCTGGGCGAAGAGCTACCGATGCCGAAGCTCAGCATGCGCCTGCAATCGCAGGCCGCTCCCCTGCTCAACGACCCCACCAATTATGAACTGAAGTATCATAACTTCTCGGTGATGCAGCACGCCGGGCGCGCGACACCGATCATCACCGCCGTCAACGTCGACGGCGCGCAGTACAAAGAGTTGGACCGCAAAGGCTCGTGGGTGTTCGATGGTCGTATCGCCCGCCAGCACCAGATGGGCAACGAGGCCTACAAAAACAACGATTTCGACCGTGGTCACCTGGTTCGCCGCAAAGACGCCCAGTGGGGCAGCGAGGCGGCCAAGGCCAGCAGCGACACCTTCGTCTACACCAATTCGGCTCTGCAGCACGCCGACTTCAACCAGAAGACCTGGCTCGACCTGGAAAACAACGTGTTCTTCGGCGCCGTGGCCAACAAAGAGAAGAAGACGATCTTCACCGGCCCGGTGCTGCGCGACGACGACCCCAAGTTCGACAACGGCGGCAAGATGAAGAACGCCACCCAGATCCCGACGGCGTTCTGGAAGGTCCAGGTCTGGAAGGACAAAGACGCGGGTCTTCAGGCCGAAGCGTTCGTCATGTCTCAGGAAGAGTTGGTCAAGGGCGAGGCGCCTTCTCGGCCGCCGCTGGGCTCGACCCCTCCCCCCCTGAAAACCTTCCGGGTGAGCATGGAGACTCTGGAACAGATCACCGACATCGATTTTGGCGACCTGGCGGACGGTCCCGACCGTACCGAGTCGGATAAGAAGGCGATCGCCGATGCGGGGATCATCATCAACGATAAGCCGTGGCTAAAAAACAAGAGCGCTCCCCAAGCGACCGTGGGAGCGGTGACGGACCAGCCGCCGGACGTCCCGATCACGGACATAAAACTCTGATCGTTTAAGCAAAAGGGATTTCTTGGTCGTGTCGAACGGTCGAGGAATGAGACGTTTCGCGCGGGTCCTGGTCGCTGCTCTGGTGCTTCTGCTTCTGGCTCAAGCGCTGGCTTATCCCACCGGCTATCGACCACCCGCTCGTCAAGGCGGCGGCGGGGTCAGGCGTAGCCCTCCCGCCCAACAGTTCCCCGAGTCTCCGGCCACGCCCAGGCCCTCGGCATCTCCCAAAGCCAAGCCGAAGTACCCTGTCCGAACGCTTCTCTCTAACGGCTCTCCCGAACGAAAGCTAGACCTGGTTTTTGTGGGCGATGGCTACTCTGACCGAGAAAAGGCGAAGTTCGACGCCCGGGTCCAGGGGTGTCTCGCCCTGCTGTGGACCCTTTCGCCGTTCCGCGAACTGAAGGGAAAATTCAACGTGCACGTGGTCTATATCCCGTCTCCCAAGGGGTCGGGCTGGGACGACCAGGGTCAGCGGAACCCGACGGAATCGGCCTTCGGTCTGAAAGACAGCCCGGACCGAAACGTCAAGATCGACGCCAACCCGGAACAGATGAGGCGCATCATGGAGGCCTCCAAGTGTGCGCCGGGGGCAGACGCGGTAGTCCTGCTGACCACCCGGGAGGGACGCTCTTGCGCCCACCTGGGCAACGCGGTGATTCTGGCCGAGCGCCAGATCGACGCGGTGGGTCACGAACTGGGGCATCTCATCGCAAATCTGGGCGATGAATACGTCGAAGAAGGCCAAACCGCAGGCTACGGGCACTCGACCGCCAACGGCGACCTTCCCTATGCCAACCTGCAGCGACGGGCGCTACTGAACCGCAGTTCCCGGCAGAGTCTCAAGGTGACGGCCAAATGGGGTCACCTGATGGCTCTTCCCGGCTCGGACCCTCTGATCGGGGCGTTCGAAGGCGGACACTACGCCGCGTTCGGAGTTTTTCGCCCTTCCCAGGATTGCCATATGCGAGACCACCGCAGCGGCGATCCGTTCTGTCCCGTCTGCCATGAAGAGCTGTACAAGGCGATCCTGGCCCGCACCGACGAGGCGTTTCAGGACTCGTCCTACCACGCGAACTTTCCGCTGTCCGACTGGCGCTAAGCTATTTGATCGCGACTTTCAACTTATAGTTGCTGACGGCTCGGCCGTTGTTCCAGATCATGACGTAGTTTTCGCCCTTGGTGGTCTGGTAGCCGAGACTGGTGTTGTTGTCTCCAAACCGCGTCCCGGTGTTGTCCGAGCTTAGCTCGGCGGTGAGTTGCTGGCCCTCTCTGGCCTCCAGGACGTAGGTGCGCTTTTCGTTGCCCTGGAGTCGCCCCGAGATGGTGGCTTCGGACGCTCCGGCGGCAAATTTCACAGGGTATTGGGGCTGAGCTTGCGCGGTGGCAAGGAGCGCGCTGACTCCGAGCGCGGCGATCCATCGTTTCATAAGGCTGTACCTCCAGCTCTGATCAACCGGGAGGGCCGCGCTCGGGTTGCGGGTCGCCGGCCGGGTCCGCGGTTCGCGGGGGCGTGCGCCCTTTGGCGGTGGGAGTTTTTGGGCAAAAAAAAAGAACCTCTGGCATCGGGGGGGG
>JAEXNA010000112.1 GCA_023447635.1 Vulcanimicrobiota bacterium
CGGGGGAGGAGAGCAGCCTGCTCTCGCCTGACGACGAGCTCTGGCGCCGTCGCGGCGGGCTGTGGAGCGAGGCGTTTCGCGGTCGACTCTACGCCGGACTGGCCCGGCACCGGAGGCCCCAGGAGAAGCGGTGGGAGGGGCGGGCAGTCGAACGGGCCCACCGTCTGGGCGCGCGCCTTCTGGCCGTGCGCGAGGTGCTCTATCATCTGCCCGACCGCAGCCGTCTGCAGGACGTGATGACCTGCATCCGCCACGGGCGTCCGCTGTCCCAGGCCGGCACCCTGCTCAAGCCGAGCGCCGACTACGACATGCTCAGCGCGACGCGTTTCTGGGAGCTTTACAACGATCGGCCCGAGGCGGTAAGGCGCACTATAGAGGTGGCCGAGCGCTGTACCTTCTCTCTAGGCGACCTGACCTACCGCTATCCCGATGAGCCGCTGCCCGAGGGGCGAACTTCGGCTGAGTGGTTACGAGAGCTGGCCTTTGAGGGAGCGCGGGAAAAATACGACCAGAGGGAATGGCCCTGGGTCGAGGCGCAGCTAGAGAAGGAGCTGCGCATCATCGGCAACCTCGACTATGTGGGCTACTTCTTGACCATGTACGAGATCGTGCGCTACTGCCGCAGCCGCGACATCCTCTGCCAGGGGCGCGGCTCGGCGGCCAATTCGATCGTCTGTTTCTGTCTGGGCATCACCGCCGTCGACCCGCATAAGCTGGGGCTCTTGTTCGAGCGTTTTATCTCCGAAGAGCGGGCCGAACCGCCGGACATCGACCTGGACATCATGCACCAGCGCCGAGAAGAGGTGATCGCCTGGGTCTACCAGCGCTACGGGCGCGAGCGGGCGGCGATGGTGTGCAACGTGGTGCGCTATCGGCCGCGTTCGGCGGTGCGCGAGATCGGCAAGGTGCTGCAGGTCGAAACGCCGGTGATCGAGCGGCTGGCCCGCCTGATGAACGGCTTCTCTCACAGCCTGGAAGAGGCGATCTTAGACGCTGCCGACGTGCCCAAAGAGGTGCCGCTCTACCGACTGCTGCTCAAACTGGTCAACGAGATGGTCGATTTTCCGCGTCATCTTTCCATCCATCCCGGCGGATTCTTGTTGGGCAGCGAGCCGGTCAGCCATCTGGTGCCGATCGAAAACGCTACCATGGAAGGGCGAACGGTGATCCAGTGGGACAAGTACGACGTCGAGTCGCTAGGGCTTTTCAAAGTCGACCTGCTGGGGCTGGGAGCGCTTTCCCAGCTGGATCGCGTGTTCCGCATGCTGCGGGAGCATCGGGGGGTCGAGCTGTCGATGGCGACTCTGCCGGTACGCGATCGGCGCACCTTTGACATGCTCTGCCTGGGCGATTCGATCGGCATCTTCCAGGTGGAAAGTCGGGCTCAGATGGCGATGCTGCCCGCCATGCGGCCACGCTGCTTCTACGATCTGGTGATCCAGGTGGCGATCATCCGCCCTGGTCCGATCACGGGCGGTATGGTGCATCCCTATCTGCGGCGGCGGGCTAAGGAGGAGGCGGTGGACTATCCTCACCCCTCGCTCGAGCCCGTGCTGAAGAAGACGCTGGGCATCCCGCTGTTCCAGGAGCAGGTGATGAAGCTGGCGGTGCAGGCGGCCGACTACACTCCGGGCGAGGCCGACCAGTTGCGTCGCGATATGGCCGCCTGGAGCTCTCGCGGCAAACTCGAGCGCCATCGCGAGCGGTTGCTCTCGCGCATGATGGCCAAAGGGATCGAAGAGCAGTTCGCGGAGCGGGTGTTCGAGCAGATCAAAGGCTTCGGCGAATACGGCTTCCCGGAAAGCCACGCCGCCTCGTTTGCCCTGATCACCTACGCCACGTCGTACGTGCGTTGCCACTATCCGGCCGAGTTCACATGCGCCTTGCTCAACGCGCTGCCGATGGGGTTTTATTCGGCCTCGACCTTGCTAGAGGACGCCAAGCGAAAAGGGGTCGAGATACGGCCATTTTGTGTGCAGAGCTCGCAGTGGGAGTGCTCGCTGGAGCCGGTGGGGGACACCTACGGAGAGCAGCTGGAGCTGCCGGGGATGGGAGGGGGGAAAGGGGAGGCAGCAACGCGGGAGGCCACCGTTTCGCGGGGCGATTTCTACAGCGCCCCGGGCTACTCGCGCAGCCTACCGGACGAGGAGGACGAGGAGAACGAGCCGCGCGACTGGGACCCGATGGACCCGGGCATGCCTGACCGGCCGCTGGCTATCCGTCTGGGCCTGAAGTTTATGAAGGGGCTGTCCGAGAGCATGGCCACGGGGATCCTGGCTGCCCGCCCTTTCCGCTCGGTGCGCGAACTGACGGTGCGGGCGGGGCTGGACCGCAAGGCGCTGGAGATTCTGGCTTCGGGCGGAGCGCTGGAGTGTTTTGGCGGGCGTCGGCGCAGCGACCTGTGGGCGGTGGACGACCATTTGCTGGCCAGGTCGCTGCCGCTGCTGCGCGACTGGGAAGAGCCGGGGCGCTCCTTCGCCCCCCTGGACCAGGACGAAGAGGTGGTGTGGGACTACGAAGCCTCCGGTCTCTCCTCGCGCGGCCATCCTATGCGCAGTCTACGACCGGCGCTACGTCGGGCGGGTTTTCTGGACGCTCGCCAGGTCGGTCAGGTGCGGAACGGCGGCTGGGCTCGTACCGCCGCCATGGTGATCTGCCGGCAGCGCCCCGCCACGGCGAAAGGCACCGTCTTTTTGACCTTAGAAGACGAGACCGGCTTCATCAACGTGGTGCTCTGGTCCAAGGTGTTCGAAGAGAATTTCCTGGTGGCCCGCTCGGCTGGACTGCTGGCGGTGGAGGGTACTATCCAGAGCGGCCGCGGGGTGGTGCACCTGGTGGCGCGCAAGCTGTACCGCCCTCGCCTGGAGGCCCCCGTCGAGGTCGGCAGCCGCAATTTTCACTAGTCCCCCCCTCCTCACGCTAGGGTCGTCGTACTTGGAAGGTGAGCAAAACAGCCCAGGACTCCCGCCCCGCGTCGGGGAACCTCTCCCTTCGGGGGGGGAGACCTCGCCCCAGCAGAGGAGCGCGCGTATGTTTGACGGTTTGGCCTTGATGAACGAAGAAGAGCTGGCGGAAGCCGTTCGCTTGATCGGGGTAGACAAACCGCCGACCTCTCGAGAAATCCTGCACGACATCGTCTCTGGCTGGCTCGCTCGGGCAGTCAAAAAGGAAGGCAAGTCGCGCCCCGAAGTCGAGCGAGCCGTGCTGGAATGGACCGCTCAGACCTTCCGTTTGCCGGTCGACCCGGCTCTCGACACTAACGACCTGGAGCGCTCTATCCGCCTGCGCATCGCCCAGGACGCAGCAGAATACCTGGTTCCATCCTGGACCATCACCTGCGCCCTGGTGGCCGTCGGCAAAGGGGATAACATCGCCCGCAAGCTGACCCTGCTCGAACAGGCCGCCTCTATGGCGGTGCCCTCACAGGCCGCCCTACGGGCTCTGCGTAGAGAGTGGGAGCAGCTTTGCCAGCGCTGGTCGGCCAGCGACCCGCTGCCGGAACTGGCCGAGAGCATCGCCCAGGTGGCTGGTCGTTCGCTGCTGGGGGTGGAATGTTTGACGCTAGGGCTGGCGCTCTCCCTACTTGACGGCGGAATCCCGTTTCCCGTGGAGCGCCTTTTCCGCGAACTGGCCAACGAGTTCGGTCTGGACCGTGGGCAGGCCGATCAGCTGCAGAAGCGGGTCAACAACCTTTACTGGAAACACCACAACGCCAACCAGCCCGCCGGCTCTATTGCGGCCGGCGGTTACGCCGACCCGGTGGGGGCGGCGGCTCGCCGCACCGTGTACGAAGCAGGCGCTCTCGAGGCGCTGGCTACCGACGCCCGTGCCCGCCTCTTCTCGAGCCTGGAGCCAGAGCAGAAAAAGGGCGGCTGGTCGCGCTTGATGGGCAGCCTCTCGGGGATGTCGCCGTTTTTTTCGGACAAGACCAAAGACGGCGCTCAGGCGACCCTGGCCCGAGTGGTTTACCACACCATCGTCAAGCAGCATCTGGTGGTGGCGGCGATGCGGGCCGAGCAGGAAGCCGTGGCCGCCGAGCAGGCGCAGCGAGCGGCCCGTCTGGCCGAGGCGGCGGCTCAGCCCACGCCGTTCAGCCCGCCCACCCCGCCCACCCCGCAGCCGGTACCCCAGGCCGCCGCCCCTTCCGAGTCCGACTTCGACTTCCCCGAGGTCATGCCCGTCGCGCCGCTGGCGGAAAAGGTCGAGCAGCCTCAGACCAAGCGCGTCATCAAACTGGACCTGTAGGTTCAGGCGTCCAGGTCGACCAGCAGCCGCTCGAGTCGGACGGCTGCCTCGTCGAGTTCGAAGCTCTCTAGCTCCCCCTCCAGCGAGGCTAGCTCCTCGGCCCAGCCGTGGGCTAACAGGCTGGTCCGTAGCGGCGCCAGTTGCTCTTCGGCTTGCGCGTCGCCTTCTTCCAGAGCCGACTTCAGGGTCTGCAGCGCTTCTCGAAGCTGGGCCACAGGCAGGCTTTGGCCGCCGCTCTCGACCGCTTCGCGCTCGAGCGGCTCGAGTTCGGCCATCGCCTCACTCAGATGGATAAGCACGACGCCGAGCGCTTCGGGTTGACTCGCTCCGGCGGACAGCGCCTCCTCCAACTGCTGACAGGCGAAGAAGAGCGCGTCGGCTCCAAGATTCCCCGCGACCCCCTTGACGGCGTGCGTTAGAGCCCGGGCCTCCTCGAGATCTTCGGCCTCCAGCGCAGCCTGTAGCTTCTCGCCGCTCTCTCGGAAGTCGTCCCGAAACCGCCTCAGCAGCTTGCTGTAGAGACGGCGATTGCCGTTCACCCGAGCCAGCCCGGCGACCGTGTCGAAGCCGTTCAAGGGCGGGAGTTCGGCCTCTTCCGGGGGCGTCTCTACCGTGGTCTGAGAAACGACGGCCAGATATCCGGCCAGCGTCCGAGCTAGCGCCTGAGGGTCGATCGGTTTGGTCAGATGATCGTTCATCCCGGCGGCCAGGCAGCGCTCGCGATCGCCGCTCATCGCGTGGGCTGTCATAGCGATGATCGGAAGCGTCGCCCAGCGCTCTTGCTCCCGGATCCGCCGGGTGGCCTGGTAGCCGTCCATCACCGGCATCTGGATATCCATCAGGACCAGCTCGAACGACCCTTCCTGCAAACGCTCTAGCGCCTGCTGGCCGTCTTCGGCCACCGTGATGTCGAGCTCCATCGACTGGAGCAGCTCGAGGGCGACCTGCTGGTTGATCTCGTTGTCCTCGACCAGCAAAACCCGGGCCCCGCCAAAGCTGGGCGAGGCGTGCTCCAGCCGGCGCGTGGGGCCTCCTTCGACTTCGCTCGAGAAGGCCCGAACCACCGCGTCGTAGAGCAGCGACGGCGTGACCGGTTTGATCAAGAAGCCGTCCACTCCCACCCGCTCGGCCTGAGCCCGGACCTCTTCCCGTCCATAGTTCGTCACCATGATGACGGGAGGGGGCGAGGGCAGCTCCGAGCGCAGCCGCTGCACCGTCTCGATGCCGCTCATCCCAGGCATCTTCCAGTCCATGAAGATCAGGCCGAACGCCTCCCGGTTCAACGCCTGCAGCGCCTCGGCCCCGGAGCTGACCACCGTGGGGTTGAAGGAGAACGAGGTCGTCATCTCGCTGAGGATCTCGCGGGCGGTCGCGTTGTCGTCGACGATCAGCACCTCGAGCCCGCGCAGGTCCTGCACCAGACGACGTTCGGATTCGCCTCCCTGGCCCACCCCGAAGCGCGCGGTGAAACGGAAACTGCTGCCCACGCCCGGTTCGCTCTCTACCTCGATAGAGCCGCCCATCAGGGTGGTCAGGCGCTGCGAAATGGCCAGTCCCAGTCCGGTACCGCCGTAGTGGCGGGTGGTCGAGGTGTCGGCCTGGCTAAACGACTGGAACAGGCGACCCATCTGCTCGGCGGTCATGCCGATTCCGGTGTCGCTGACCCGGAAGCCCAGCACCACCTCCTCGCCTTCGGACTGAAGGAGCTCGATGCGCACCACCACTTCGCCCTGGTGGGTGAACTTGACCGCGTTCGAGGTCAGGTTGATCAGCACTTGACCTAACCGCAGCGGGTCGCCCAGCAGTCGGTCCGGCACGTCCGGAGCGCGATGCAGCACCAGTTCCAGGCCGGACTCTTCCGCCTTCGTACCCAGCAGGTTGCAGAGGTTCTGAAGCACCTCGTCGAGACGGAAGTCGATCCGCTCGATTTCGAGCTTGCCGGCTTCGATCTTGGAAAAATCCAGCACGTCGTTGATGATCCCCAGCAGCGACTGAGCCGACGTATGAACCTTGTCCAGATAGTCGCGCTGCTTGCCGGTCAGTTCCGTGCGCAAGGCCAGGTGGGTGAGGCCGATGATGGCGTTCATGGGAGTGCGGATCTCGTGGCTCATGTTGGCCAGGAAGTCCGACTTGGCGCGGTTGGCCGCGTCGGCCGCAATGCGCGCCTGACGCAGCTCTTCTTCGGCCCGCTTGTTGGACGTCACATCGAGAATGATGCCGTCGAGGTAGACCGGCAGGCCGTCTTCGAAAGAGGCCTGGCCTCTTTCCTGGGCCCATCGAGGCTGACCGTCGGTGTGCTGCACCAGATACTCGACCTGCCAGGAGGTGCGCGTCCGAATAGCGGCCACGATCGCCTCGCGGCGGCGACGCCAATCTTCGGGGCTCAGCAGCTCGCGCAGGCGGTCGGTCGACCCCTCGAGCTGCTCAGGGGTACGGCCGCACAGGGCGAGCACGGCGTCGCTGACAAATTCTAGTCGCTCTTCGCCGTGAACGCGGAAACGGAAGGTCACGCCGGGAATGTTCCGCACCAGCGCCTGGAACCGCTGTGCTTCGAGCTGGCGAATACGCTGGTCGCGGTCCTGCAGCTGCCCGGTCATGGCGTTGAAAGAGCGGGCGAGATCTCCGATTTCGTTGAGGCTCTCTATCGCGATCGGCTCGGGTTGGCCCTGGGCCACCTTTTCCGTGGCCAGGGTCAGTCGAATGATCGGCCGACTGATCGACCTGGCCGCCCAGCCCGCCAGCAGGGTCACCCCGATCAGGGTCAGGCCGGCCAGCCCCGCAACCTGGTTCCGCAGGCCATCGATATCGCTGTAGGCTTCGGCCGCGTCGACTTTGATCACCAGACCCGCGCGCAGCAGCGGCTCGTAGCGCCAGACCGCCAGCACCTCCTGGCCTCGATAGTCGACCTGCTCTCCTTCGCCCTGCACGCCTCGCACCGCTTCGAGCAGATCGTGACTTCCGACCGAGCCGACGGCGATCTGGCGGCGATGAGCCGCCTGGGGGTCATGCCTGGTAGGCGCCACCAGAACGACGCCACCGCCGGGTCGGGCGACTCCAAGTAGTGCTTCTCGGGTACGACCGAGGCCGGCGTAGTTGTTGAGCAGTTCGTAGATCCGCTCTTCCTCGAGCTGGACCGCCAGCAGGCCCAGGAGACCCTCTTCTCGAGTCATGACCGGAGCCACGATGTACCAGCCCTGCCGGTCATCGACCGCGTCGCCAAAGTCCGACAGGGTCAGTCCCAACAGAGTGCTGGCTTCCTCATAGGCCTGGCCTAGCTGGGTCTGGGCCAGGGGAGGCTTGGCAAAATCCGACCCTCGGGGAAAGTTCTCTCGGGTCGACATCAAGAGTTTCCCACCCGGGGAAAACAGCATGATATCGTCGAGGGCCCGATTGTCCCGGGCCGAGACCAGCACCTCTTGGACCCGGCTCAGCACCTCTGGAGTGGGCGGTTGACCGACGAGTTGAGAGAGAGCCCCGGCGATGGCCGGCGAGCGAGAGAGCAGGATGGTGTCCTGCTCGCGGTTTTCGATGGTCGAAACGATGCGATCGCGATGACGGTCGGCCACCGCTTTCAGGCTGCTCGTGATCTCGCGGCGCAAGGCGTGGGCAGCGCCGCGATAGGTCATGCCGATGACCCCGATCAGCGGGATCAGCGAGATCGCCAGCGACCAGAGCAAGAGCTGGGTCGAGATCCGGAAGAGCTTCCGTCGGGGCGCTAGGGCCGGTCGGGATTGGTCCACTGACCCCCCCAATGCCGGAACATCTCCGAGAGAAACGCTTCCCACTGATCCTTGGGGCGATAGATCGGGAAGGGGTAGGGGCGCACCGGACCCTGGGAGCTCCAGAGGACCGAGAACTGGCCGTTGGGGTTCAGCTGACCGACCCGAACCGACTTCCAGCAGTGGTGGGTGGTGCTGTCCACCGAGACCAGCCCCTCGGGGGCGGCCAGGCTTTCCCCTCCCACCGCCTTGGCGACCTCGGCCGGCTCACTGGTTTCCGCGTTGCCCACCGTCTGGGCCCACAGCTTGACCCCGATGTAGCCCGCTTCCATCGGATCGCTGGTCACCGAATCTGCCCCGAAGCGAGCTTTGTAACGCGCGACGAAGCGCTGGTTCTCGGGTGTTTCCAGGCTTTCGAAGTAGCTCCAGACGGCATACTCCTGACCCGGCAGCTCTTTCAGAGAGGCAAACTCGACCTCGGAAGCGCTCATCGAGAGAGTGTTGGTGGGCAGCTTCGAGCGGCGCAGGGCTTGGAAAAACGCGATGCTGCTGCTGCCGTTGATAGTGTTCAGCACCACATCGGGCTGGGCGGTGCGGATTTTGTCGATCATCGGGTCAACCTGTTCGCTACCCATAGGCAGGTACTCTTCGCCCACGACCTCACCACCCAGCACCTCGATCTGGACTCGGGCCATGGCGTTGGCGGTGCGAGGGTAGATGTAGTCCGAGCCGACCAGAAAGAACCGTTTCCCCAGATGGTCGCTAGCCCACTTGATGCCGGGGACCAACTGCTGGTTCGGCACGGCCCCGGTGTACACCACATGCGGCGACTGCTCTAGCCCCTCATACTGAAGGGGATAGAAGAGCAGATGGTCGTGGCGCTCCAGCACGGGAAGCACGGCTTTTCGGGAGGCCGAGGACCAGCAGCCGAACAGGACCTCGACGTGCTCTTGCGCGATGAGTCGCTCGGCTTCCTGAGCGAAGGTCTCCGGGTCCGAGGCGCCGTCCGCTTCCAGCACCTCGAGACGACGACCCAGCAGGCCGCCGTTGGCGTTGAGTTCGTCCACCGCCATGCGAGTGGCTCGAGCGACCGGCTGTTCGCTGTCGGCCAACGAGCCGGAGGCGGAATGAAGGATGCCGACACGGATCGGAGGCAGGGCGGTCGGGGAACAGCCGACCACCCAGAACGCCAGGCACCATATCCCCAGAACACGCCTCACCCCGAAAGAGTACGAGCCGCGATGGCCCTCTCCCGCTCAGAAGCCGGTGGGAAGTTCCGTCACGGGGTCTTCAACCCCGTCTTCGAAAGGGTCATCCTTGATGGTGGGAGCGGCCTTCGGGTCGTAGACCCCTTCCCAGCGGCCGATCACCAGGGTGGCCAGGCAGTTGCCGATCACGTTGACCGAGGTGCGCGCCATGTCCATCAGTTCGTCGATCCCCAGGATGGCCAGGATGGGCCATTCGGGCAGTCCGAACGAGGCCGCCGTACCCAGCAGGATGACCAGCGAGGCGCGCGGCACGCCGGCCACGCCTTTGGAGGTGATCATCAGGGTGAACACCATCCAGAGTTGGTCGGCAAAGCTCATCTGAATGTTGGCCGCCTGGGCCACGAACACCGAGGCCAGGGAAAGATAGAGCGTGGTGCCGTCGAGGTTAAAGCTGTAGCCTGTGGGCATCACGAAAGCCACCACTTCGCGCGGGCAGCCCATATCTTCGAGCGCTTCCATAGCCCGCGGCAGGGCGGCTTCTGAGGAGGTGGTCGCAAAAGCGATGGAGACGGGGGTGGCGATGGCAGCCAGGAAGCGTCGGATCGGAATGCCCGCGATCAGCGCCGCCGGCAGCAGCACCACCAACATAAATACGGCTAACGCCACGTACAGCGTCGCCAACAGAGCCAGAAGGTTTTTGAGGATATCGATCCCCATATGCCCGACGGTGTAGGCGATGGCGGCTCCTACCCCGATGGGGGCGTAGAGCATGACGATCCCGGTGAACTTGAACATCACCTCGGCCAGCGATTCACAGAGATGCAGGATCGGCTTCTTGTGCGCTTCGGACAGTTGGGCCAGGGCGATCCCGAATAGGATGCTGAACACCACGATCTGCAGGATCTGACCTTCGGCCACCGACTTGGCGATGTTTTCCGGGAAGGCGTGCAAGATCACCTCGGCCAGGGTCTGGCTCTGCCCCTTGATCTCGGCCTCTTCCATGACCGAAGGCGGATTCACCCCCGCTCCGGCCTGAGTCAGGTTGATGGCGGCCAGTCCGACGAACAGCGCCAGAGTCGTCACGATCTCGAAATAGATGATCGCCTTGAGCCCCATTCGGCCGACCTGCTTGAGGTCGGAGTGCCCCGCGATCCCCACCACCAGGGTGGCGAAAAGCAGGGGAGCGATGATGGTCTTGACCAACTTCAAGAAGATCTTGGAGAGGACCCTGAGTTCGATGGCCTGGGCGGGGAACTCTAGCCCGATCACGATGCCGACGACCATGGAGACCAGGATGGAAGCGGTGAGCGAACGCTTGAAAATAGCGTAGGCCACCGAGCCCACGACCATGGTCCAGCGGGCGGCCCGCATCACGGCCAGGGGCAGGGCGAACTTCCAGGCCGCGCTGGCTAGCAGAGCGCCCAGGGCGAAGATCAGGATGGCTACGAATTTACGGGCGTCAGACTTGGAGATCGGTCCGCGGGGGGGAGTATCGCTAGAGGGGGTCATGGCCCGCGGTTCGCGCTGCGTCTGCCCACTCCTGGGAGGCGTCGGTATGAAGGTTCGATGAAGAGTCGCTTCTGCTGTCTTTTGGGCTGTGTCGGAGGGCGATAGGTGAAGCGGGGAATTTCGACGCCAGAGGGAAAAGAGTCGCTATGACAACTAACCGTAGGATTACCCGTCTTTTCCTGGCCCTTTTTCTCTTTACCTCAGCCTTCGGAACGGCGGCTCTGGCCCAGGCCGAGACGCCGGAATCCACCACGGCGACCCGGGGCGCCTATTTCCCCGTCAGCGTCGAGGGCGCCTATCAACCGC
>JAEXNA010000156.1 GCA_023447635.1 Vulcanimicrobiota bacterium
TGGGGGCGGGGGGGGGGCGGGGCGGGGGTGGCGGGTGGGGGAGGGTTGGTGCTGCTCTGAATGTTGAGTCCGACCGCAAACGGCCGGGCGTTGAGCGTCAAGCTGTTCTCGAAGGGAACGATCACCGGGAGGGCTTCGAGAGAGGTCGACTCGCTGCGTCGCTTGTTCCTCGAAATCCAGTCGTCGGCGTTATCGCGATACTCTCCGGCGATGTCGAGGAATCGCCCATAGACGATCGGCCCTACCTGGCAGGCTCCTTCGGCGAGGCCAAGGAGCATCTGATCTTTGCAGCGGGGCACGTCGAGCATCAGACGGACACCGAGTTCGTCGATATTGCCCAGAAGCGCTCGCCCGGTCTCGATGATGTTCCCGTGACTGCGCGCGGTCGATAGGATGGCGGCTTTGGACACGTCTCTGAGGCGGTCTTCGCGTTCAGCACCGCGAGGTAGTTCGCTGACGATGCCCTGGAAGGCCACGATCGCGGCAGCGCGGGTCGTTCCCGCCTCGCCAAAGGCCCGATCGAAGATCTCGCCAGCGCTGACCTCGACCGCCTCAGGGGTGGGCATGGCGATTTTGCCGGATGTGGTTGTGCTGGTGCTCTGCACGACAATGCTCTCCTGGACGACCGCGGAGTGGGGGCCGTCCTCGCGAGGTCGGCTGGAACCGACTTCGATCTGGATCAGAAATTTTTTCAATGAAAGGACGTTCCTCCTGAAAGCGGGAAGGCGCGGCATCTACGACGCTTCGTCCGTATGGACCAGGATCTGGGATCACCTCGGACGAAGCGCGATCGACGTTTCCATGTGGTCTGGTCTAGCTCAGTTTATTCGGAATTTGTTTGGTGGTGGTGGGAAGGCCACCGAGCCTACTTTCCCCCTGCCATCGGGCATCGATAGGTTAGAGGACGAGTACTCGCACTCTCAGGAGCTCGAGGGCCCCGGCGGCCCTGTGACGGCCCGAGAAGCGCACGAGTTAGCCATCGAGATCATCAGCAAGTTCGACCCGCAGGCGCGCCTGACGAACATCGAGTCCTCCGGCCCCCTCTCTGGGGACGGCCAGTGCCTGGGTTGGAACTTCTTTTTTCATCTCCCCGCCCGGTGGGGGCATGCGACTTTCGCTTTCCGTATGGGCAAGCAAGGGGGCGACCGGCTCACCGTCGAGCTGCGGCCTTTTGTGGCCAGGGGTAGCGCTTTGGCCAAGATGATGAACGAAGGTCAGTCCGGATTCGTGGAACAGCAGTGGAAAGTCGACCTGGAAAGACACCCCGAGCTTCCCTCTTCCTTTCCCGATTCTGGAGATGTGCTTTCCGGTTTCGCGCGCAGCGGTGGTGGCCCGCTGCCCGACGCGGCGGTGCTGAGGGCGGCAACCCCCCCGCTCGGACGGGCCCGCTGGGACCTGCTCGAGGCGGCGGGTTCGAAAAAGAGCATTTACTCGCTTCCTATAGAATAAGCCGTTATGTCCAATCGTGCCCTCGAGCTCTATGAGCAGAGCCGACCCCTCGAATCCCTGGAGGGGTTTATTTTTCGAACGGCCCAGCGCGCCAGCCGCGGTGGAGAGGCGTTGCTGCAGTTGCGCTCGGTGGGGAACAATCAAGGCGGCTTAGAGTTCGGGTACGACGTCGAGGAGGATCGCCAACTCGAGTTGCAGGAGGTCGGTGCCCTGGGCGGTTTCGCGGTCGCTGCGGCGATGACTTTGCGCGCCCTGGTGACCCGTCGCTCCAGCCACGTTCTGGGGGCGATCCAGGCGACTTCGGTAGCCCTGGCCTTCGGAGGGCGAGAGGTGCCGCGTTTATGGCAGCGAGCTAAGAAATCGCGCCAGCCCGAGCCGGTTATGATGTGCTTGCGAGGCGCTCAGCTTAGCTTTCGCGTCGGGGCCGAGGAGGTCGTCGTCGACCTGGCACCGGTGACAGGGCTCACTGTTCGAACCTTTCGATTCCACTGGGACTCGCCTCGCCCGTCCCTTCACTTTGCCCAGGTCGAGATGCAGGACGGTCGCCTGCTGACTTTGACCGAGACGGAAGACAGCGTTGCCATCCGTCGACTGATGCACCAGATCGCGAAGCCGGTCCCGGTCGAGCTTTCTTTCCAGAACATCGACCTCTATAAAGAGAACGACAAAGTGACCTGGGAACTGGGGCCAAGGCTGGTCGAGCCAGCTCTCAATTAGACCTCTGTTCTTCGGTCTGCATGGAGGAATGGGCGGGAGCCCGGTCAACATGTCGAGTATGGCGTCAGCGAGCATAGCCAGGGGCTGGGTGGGTGGCCTCGGAAGGTTTTCCGAGCGTCTGGCTCAGGTTGTCACCGGAGAGCCGACCTCTCTGCTCAAGCGCGCCCAGCAAGGCGATGAGGCCTCGATCGAGCGCTTGATCGAGCTGTACCAGGACATCATCTACTCGATGGCTGTGTCGTTCACCAGGGACCCTCATCAGGCCGAAGATCTGGCTCAAGACGCCTGGATCAAGATCTTGCGTGGTTTGCCCAGCTTTCGCCACGATTCGAAATTTTCTACCTGGCTCTACCGCATCACCATGAACACCTTCCTCAACGCCACCCGCGCGGTGAAGCGAGAGCAGGAAGTCGTGGGCAGTCTGAACCCCGAATCCGAGTCGGGGCAGGGGCAAGTCGAAGCGTCTTTAGACGTTCACGACGCCGTTCGGGGGCTGCCCGATGAGTTTCGCTCGGTGGTTTTGCTGCGCTACGTAGCCGATCTTTCTTACAAAGAGATCGCTAACGTCCTGGATCTCCCTCTGGGTACGGTCCAATCGCGCCTGAAGCGAGCTCTGGATAAACTGGGGCACAATTTGGGGCACCAAGGCTATCCGCTGGGGTAACCCAGTTTGATCACTCCCAAGACGTTTCTTCCCATTCTCTGGCCCGTCGTGCTGCTTTGGCTTGCTGCGTGGCTGGGAGGGCTGAGAGACCGCCAGGCGATGCAATCTGCCGGTGAGACTCGTCTGCTGGAGGCCCGTCGGCAACTCGAACAGCTGCGGGCTCGCTCGGTGGCCGGGAGGATAGAGAGTCAGGAGTATGGGGAGCTGCTCAAGGAGTTCGCTCTGCTGACCGAATTGCCAGCTTCTGACCCGTTTCGAGACCCTTCGGCAAGCCCGCTTATTTCGGTGCATGTAGCTTCTCTGGTCACGGCGGTACAGCAGTCATTGCAAGATCCGGGGCGCCCGGGGGAGCTGCCAAGGTTTTTGTCGGTGACGCCGGGCCGCCCAGAGCGGATCGGACCTTTCGTGATGATCGAGTTCGGTCTGAACCTGGAGGGGCGGTTCCGCTCGCTGCCTGCGTTTCTGCAGCTAACGGGAAATCTGGCGAAAAGTCGACGGCTAGCTGTCTCGATTGGTGACCTCCGACTCGATAGCACGCACCTGAACCCTACGACGGGAGAGGGTTTGGGCATCACCCTGACCTTGCGGGCTTACTTCCGTGAATGAGTCGCACCGTTTCCCCCTACCGGTGTTCCTGGGCGGCGTGGAAGCGCTGGCGTTTTTTTGCCTGTTTCTTTCGCCGATAGTCGGTCCAGAAATCTGGGTGGCGATAGGGATGCTCCGCGCGCTGGTCTTTGGAGTGGTGGTCTTGCCCGGGCGGGCCTGCGCCGAGGCGCCTGAGGGCGCGTCGACTTTCCTGGGGCAAAGTCTGCTTTACCAACTTCCGTTCTGGGTGGCTGCCCTCTTTTTCCCTCTCCAGCCGGGACAGGCCTGGGGGGCAAGCCAGGCGCTGCTGGGGCATTTTGTTCTTCTGGGACTTCTAACTCTTCTGGTGCGCGCTACTCGAGGGCGTATCTCTCTCGCTGCAGAGGGTTGGGTTGGAGCTCTGACCCTGATTTGGTTAGCGCTTTGTCCAGGTCACGGTGTTCCCTGGTTAGCGGCGACGGTGCTGCTCCTTGCCGGCGTTCGCGGCCCCGCCGCTCGGCGTCGGGTGGGTTGGAGTCTGTCGTTTGGACAGGCCCTGGCCGTGGGTGTGGGCTGGCTGGCCGCGTATGTCATGCCGCCGCTGCTGGGTCAGCCAGCAGGTACCGAACTGATCGCGGTCTGGCTGTTTCAGATCTATCTGGCAGCGGTGATTCGTTGCCTTCAGGACGAGGCGCAGGCTTGTAGCGAGGATGAACTCTCGCTGCCCGCGGCTGTCTCGGCCCGTCACTGGCTGCTCGGTCGGCGGAGCGTGCTGGTAGCTTTGGGATGGGCGGTTTTGCCGCTTCTGCTGCTAAGCTCGCCTCAGGGGGCGCTGGGGGCGGTCGTCTTGTATACGGGGTGGTGGCGCGGAGTGGCGCTGGCGGCGCGCGGCCGGCTGACTTCCACCCTGACCGTCTGGTGGTTGGGGTCCGAAATGAGTCTGGTATGGGGGGCTCTGCTCCCATATCCGGCCTTCGCGGGAGAAGTCGTGCTCGTCAGCTTTGTCTGGGCGGGTGCCGTAAGGCTTCTTTCAACTCGCGAGAAGAGCGGGGAACGCAAAATGGCGCTGCCGGGGTTGGGACTCCTGGAGCGGCGCCTTCGTGAGGAGTTGCGTGTTGCCGCTCCTGGGGACTTTGCGTCGCGGGTCAGGCAAGTGTCCGACTCGGTAGAGTTGGACGCTGACCTGAGCGCGGCCGCGCCTGCGGGCTTCCGAGCACGCCTGCTGCAGCGATTGCGTCAGGGCGAAGAGACGGAAGAGTCGTAGCGAAAGGCTACTGAGCGGGCTGGGGCGGGTTCTTTTCTTCGTTAGCGATCGCGGCCTGGATGACCGAATCGTAAACCTGCATGTAAACAGCCACGGCTTCTTTCGGGTCCGTGATGTTAAGGTTCCTCAACAGCGGAGGGGTCAGAGAGAGGGCAATATTGACAAACTGGGCGTGTATGGTTTGCTCGTCCACACGGGATGCTTCGCAGGTGGGAACCTCACTCCTCCCCCGTGAGGGGTGAACCAGAACCCTCCCTCTTTGGCCTGGGATGGCGAGAGCTAAAGAGAGTAAGTGCTGTTGCGCTCTGTCCTGGCCTTGCGCCGAGACTTCGAGATAGTTTCGTGGAGTTCCGAAAACGACGCGTCCCCCAAGAACATGGCGGGGATTTGGACGAAGGTCTCGCCATCGCTGAACATCAGCATCCGGAAGAGGCCGCCTTCGGCGGGGGGGCTGTAGGCCATCTTGGCCATCTCCAGGTGAAGTTCGGCCTTGCTGTCCTTGTAAACCAGATAGTCGTCTTCGATGGTGACTTCTCGGTTCAGGAAATGGTTCAGGGTCAAGGCGACGACAGCCACCATGATGAGGGCTATCAAAAGGGGTATGCCAGCGAAAGGTATTCTGGCGGGGTCGGCCGGTGAGAACTTTCTGGCTGCGTCGAGCCCAAAGTAGAAAAGCACGAGCGCGCAAGCGGTCGGCAGCGCGGACAGCGCTATAGCCTTGGCGGTCAGACCTGTGCGGTAAATCTGGGGTTTAGCGGATGGGGCTTTCACAACGGTTCCGAATCACAAGTACTTCGAGTGTGACTCTCCCCCTGTTATACCCAAAGGCAGAGAGTTGAGACAGCGGAAAACCTCCCGTATAAAAAGAAAAGCCCCTCGATTTCGAGGGGCTTTTTCTTGCCGATCTTTAGAATCCGACGGCGGGGGAGTTATCCCATTTGGCGTTGCTGAACTCGCGAACTTCTTTGCCGCGTCCGTCCTTGCGCTCGGTTTTGACGATCTCGCCCTTCGAGTTGGCCCAGACGCTGTACTCGCTGCCGAAGGTGAACAGGGTCTTGTCGCCCTGAGCGGTCGCCTTGGGCTTGCCGAGGCTCTTCACCTGGTCGAGGATCATGCCGTAAAGGGAGGTGGCGAAGGGGCGTCCTGCCACGTCTTTGTGGGTCAGGTTGCGGGTGATGACGCCGCCGCCAGTCTTAGCGCGAACCTGGTCGGCTTTCCAAGACTTGTCATACACGATCACGGAGCCCTTTTTGCTGGGGTCCGACTTGGCCTGGGTGACTTCGGTGCGGATCTTGTCCGGGCCGCCCCAGCGGTAGTCAAAGTCGTAGATGCCCTGAGGGCCGTTGTATTTGTAGGTCACCGAGTAGCTCTTTGCCGAGGTGATCTTCTGCTTGACCTGGTCCCAGGTGACTTCCGCCTGCGCAGGCAGGATGGCCGTAATCAGGGCGGTCGCGAGGACCGAGAGCCAGAGTTTGCGCCAAGTGTTCATTTGGTCTCCTTTGGAGGCGAACGACGCCCCCTCTTTTTCTCATGTAAGTCTGCTGGCAGGAGGTTCCTGCTGGCGACGGGTCGGTTCTTCCTACTCGGACGTTTTCCTTCGGGAACCTTGCTGTTCAAAAACCTGAAAGGGTTAGGAGAGTTGCGGTAAATGGAAAAGTGTTCGGGTATTTTCCATCGTCTGCTGGGCGATGAGCGTCCTCGGAACCTCTCGCAGACGGGCGATAGCTTCGACGATCAGGGGAATGTACTCGGGCTTGTTGGTTCTGCCTCGGTGAGGGATCGGAGCAAGATAGGGGCCGTCGGTTTCCACCAGCAAGCGATCAAGCGGAACCTGGCGGGCGACCTCGGCGACATCACCTGCCTTTTTGAAAGTTACGATGCCGGTAATACCGATGTAGCACCCGAGGTCGAGAAACCGCTTCGCCCATTCCCAGGTCCCGGTAAAGCAGTGGACCACGGCCGGATGGGTCAACTTTGCCTCGACCAGCATATCGTAGAGCTCTTGCTCGGCCGAGCGACAGTGCAAAATCAGGGGGACGTGGCGCTCCCGGGCCACGGTCAGGTGAGCCTCCAGAAACTCTTGCTGAAGGGTCATCGGGGTAAAATCGTAGTGCCCCTCGAGTCCAGTTTCGCCGAGGATCGGGAACGGCAACTGTTCGAGCCCCTCGACCAGCTTCTCTTCGAGTTGGGGGCGCAGTTCGGGAACGACTTCGTGCGGATGAACCCCGACCGCCGGATAAAGGTTGGGAAAGGTCGCGGCAAGCTCTTGGAGGCGTTGGAAAGAGCTAAAATGCAAGGCTGGCATAACCATCGCCAGAACGCCGTTCTGGTGGGCGGAGTGAACGATTTTTTCCACTCCCCCTTCTTCAAGATAGTTTTTTGCGTCCAAATGTACGTGAGAGTCTATCATACGCCAGGAGCCGTTCCTTTCTCGGCGAACCGTTCCTCGTGGCTAGCTTCATTTTCAAGGTTATCGACGAACGGGACCAGGTGGTGTCGGGAACGCTGAGCGCCCCGACCATCCAGGCGGCGCAAGAACGGCTCAGGGCCGTCTACAAGAACGTGCTCGTCGTGGAAGAGCAAAAGGCCGGGGGAGCGGGCTCTGCCGTGGCTTTCAAGCGGTCTCCTCGTGTCAAGATCGACAGTCTGGCGCTGTACTGCCGACAGCTGGCTGTCATGGTGGCTTCGGGTATCGCCGTCAACCGTGCTTTGCGTTTCTGCAGCCGTGGTGAAGATCATAATCTGAACATGGTGATGACTCGCGTTGCCGACGAGGTCGAGAGCGGTAAGTCGGTCTCTCAGGCGCTTTCCGAGCAGCCACGCGTTTTCGGCAACATCTTCATCGCGCTGGTCAAAGCCGGTGAGACCTCGGGTGCGCTGGACACGGCGCTGAAGAAGCTGGCGGACTTGTTGGAAAAGACCGTCGGCATGCAAAAGCGTGTTCAGTCGACACTGGCCTATCCAGCTGTCATCTTTGTCGTCTGTATCTGCGTCGTGGCGTTTTTCACGTTCTACATCATGCCGCAGATGATCCCGATGTTCGAATCGATGTCGGTCGAGCTGCCTTTGCCGACAAAGATTATGATGTGGACCGCCAACACGCTTCAGAACCCCTGGGTCTCTGGCCCGCTGGCGGTGGGAAGTGTGCTGGCATCGCTCGCCGCCTTCCACGCCTACCAGAACCTGGACCGGGCGCCCGAAATTCGTTATTACGTCGACAGCTACATCCTGAGAATTCCTGTCCTCGGGCCTCTGTTCCGTCTCTCGACCCAGTCCCGTATCCTCTTCACCCTGGCCACTCTGCTCGACTCGGGTGTATCGCTGTCCGAGTCGCTGCAAGTCGTCGAGAAGGTGGCGAACAACGAGGTTTACTCCCGCCGCATCCGCTGGGGTCGCGAAGCGTTGCTGCAGGGCTCTAGCGTGTTCGCCGCTCTGGAAAGCCACGAAGTCTTCAATCAGATGGCGCTGCAGATGATCAAGGTCGGAGAAGAGACCGGTACGCTCGCCGAAATGGTCCGACGCATCGGTGAGATGTACGAGGAAGAGGTCGAGCACACGCTGGATCAGCTGTCCTCGCTGATCGAGCCGCTGATCATGGCGTTTATGGGTCTTGTGGTAGGCTTTATCGTGGTCGCCTCGTTCCTACCGATGGTGCAGTTGCTGCAGACTCTCTAGGCGTTTATCCAGAGCCAGATGAGGAGGGCACCTCCGAACGCGACGCGGTAAAGCGCGAACGGTCGGAACCCTCCTCTTTGTATATAGGCCAGGAACCGACTCAGGCACAGCCGACCGGTCCAGCCCGAAGCCGCGATGCCGAGCAAGATAGCTGGAACCAGGCCAGGGTCCATAGGGCTTTTGAGAGCTCCCCACCCTTTGAAGAGCGCCGCTCCAGCTACCACCGGGATCGACAGCAAAAAGGAAAACCTGGCCGCTGCCGGGCGCGATAGGCCGAGCAGCAGCCCTGCGGTCATGGTGACCCCGCTGCGGGAGGTTCCTGGGAGTAGGGCGGCCGCCTGGGCACTACCTATCAGGAGGGCTTGCCTGAAGCTCAGGCGGGAAAGGTCGCCAAGCTCCCCCCGGTTCGACCGGTCGGCCTTTTGCAGAAGCAGTCCCCAGGCGATAGAGAGGACCGCAACGGGTAACAGGCCCTGCAGGTACGGTTCGACCAGGTCTTCGAGTAGGAAGCCGGCGACGGCGGCGGGCAGGGAGGCGACGGCCATCAGTTTCAGCAGGCGGGCCTCGGGATCGTCGGCCTGCCCTGCGCTGAAGACAAGCCTTTGCGCGGCCCGACCGAGTCCTTGAAGGTCGTCCCTGAAGTGCGAGAGCAAAGCGGCCAGGGTGCCGACGTGGAGCGCGACGTCAAAGGTTTTTCCGAGATAGGGCCATCCCAGTAGCTCGGGGAGGACGACCAGGTGGGCGGAAGACGAAATCGGAAGGAATTCGCAGACTCCCTGCACGAGCCCCAGGACGACCGCCTGAAGCTCGAGCGGGGGAGGGCTCACTTGCCTGCGGCCGAGACCGGGAAGTTCTTGGCCGCGTAGACCCGCAGGCCCGCCGCGATGCCGCGGGCCAGCTGAGCGCGGTAGTTAGGGTCAGCCAACAGCTGGCCTTCCTTGGCGTTCGAGATAAAGGCCGTTTCGATAAGGACGGCCGGCATCTGAGTGTGAGCCAGCACGAAGAAGCGGTCTTTGATCAGTCCGCGGTGGGTGCGACCGGTAGCATCCAGAAGGTCGTTCTCCAGGCTCTTCGCCAGCACGTAGTCGTCAGCTTTGTACCAATGGATCGAGGTGCCGCCTACGCTGGCGTTGGCAGCCGAGTTGCAGTGGACCGAGACAAACAGGTCGGCTTTCTGCTCATTGGCCAGACCGCTTCGCGCGCCCAACTCTTCCTTGTCCGAAGAGCCGGCGTAGCTCACGTCGCGGTCGACGGTTCGGGTCATCACCACGTTCCAGCCTTCGGCGCGAAGGATCTCGGCCAGCTTCATGCAGATGTCCAGCGTGACTTGCTTTTCCGAGACGCCGTAGGCGCGGCTGATGGCGCCAGGGTCGGATCCCCCATGGCCGGGGTCGATGCAGATGGTACGGCCGGTGGCCGTTCCCGCCTTCGGCTTCTCGGTCCGGCCAGCGCCCTTGGTGGAGCCGCCGGAGGCCATCGTGCGGCCGGGGAACTCCAGGAACAGCTCGGCTTTTTCGCCGGGTACGGTGGTCACGGCCATGGGCCCCTGCAGATCGCAGACCAGGCGGACGACCGGGTTCGGCTCTGGCATGTTCTGTACGATGCGAACCCCTTGCAAGCCGGCGACCGAAGAGTCGAGGGTCGCTTTTTTGTCGGGATAGATCACGCCGGGGAAGTCAACGATGAAACGGTGCTGCCCTTCGGACAGGCGGGACCAACGGTAGGTCACCGGCTCCGAGAAGGTCAGCTTGAGTTGGGAGCCTTGCCAGGCTGCGCTCAGCAGGAGCGGTCTCTTGCTGGTGCTGGCGACGGGAGGGGTCGCGGGCGGCTTAGGACGGCTGTCGGGGTTTTCTCCTCCCGAGGCCGTCGGGGTCGACGGCGGGGCGGCGGGAGTGGCTGGTGCGCTAGGGGTAGAGGGCGTCTTCACGACGGTAGAAGGCGGGCTGGTGCGTACCGGAGGGACCGGAGTCGGCTTCCCCGCAGGCGGCTTGCCCGCAGCCGGAGGCTGAGCGGTGGCAACGGCACCCCGCTGACCCTTTTTCCAGTTGGCCTTGGCGACGTGCTCGAACAGGTCGAAGCTCTTGGGAGTCGCTATCTTCACTCCATCGGGAGTGGGGATGACCACTCGGGTCACCGACGGGGCCGGCTGATTGTGGGCGACCTTGATCTCTCCCAGGACCGGGTGCTGAAGACTCTCCTGATTGCGCGAGGGGGCGACTCCGACCAGGTCGATGACGGTGCGGTTGGGGTTTCTCAGTTTCGAGACCTTCTTGCGCACAGGCACCGAGGTCTTGACGTGAAGCACGGTCCCGGTGGGACCTTCATCGCTGAAGCTAAGACCCGTGAGGGTGGGCTCGACGTAGATCGAACCCTTGTCCCCCGGCCGAACGGTAACGCGACTGGTCAGCAACTCTTCCAGGCCGGAGATCGGGATGTGCACGGCGCCATCGACGATCCGAGGAGGGACGGTCAGCGGCCGACCCAGCAAGACGCGCTGGCCGAGACCGAGCGTAAGCCCCGCGTCTCCGGTCAAGGTGGTGTTGTCAGGCGACCACACCAGGTCTCGACCTAGCGCGCGAGCGGCCGCCATCAGGGACGGGTGGTCGGCTCGAACCAGCAGTTCGCCCTGAACGGACGTCTCGACCACGGGGATCTTCCAGCGTTGTCCCATGCTGTAGATCTCTCGCGTGCTTTTCTCGCCCAGGCTGGCTTCCTGAGCCGTTCCGGGACTAGCCAGAGCGCTCCAGAATAGCAGGGTAACGAGCGTCCAAAGCGCTCCGCGATATCTCAGCATGGTGTGCCGGCCCATGGTGGTCTCCTCGATGACAATAGAAATGGTTCAATTCCCCCACGAATCGGGTTCAACAGGCGAGATCCTCGGCCTCCTGCGACAGGGGCAAAGATTCCGCCGCAGCCGTGCCCGGAATAACAGGCCTCGGCCGGCACGGTTTCTTCAATCCCGGCTTCCCTGAAGGGGACGAAGGTTTTCCTTATGGCGCGCCAAAAACAGGCCGAATGCCAGCTTCCCTACCAGATCTGACCGTCGAATGGACCTCCGACGACGGGGTGCCTATCCTCATGCGCCGTGCCCGTATGGAGGACCGGCCTGCTTTGCGCGCTCTCTACGCCGCCCAGTATGGCGACCGCTATGCCCTGCCGGAAGTCGTCGACGACGAGCGCAGCGCCGAGGTGCTGACCGGTGACAATTGGGTCTGGCTGCTGGCCGAGACCGGCGGGCAGGTCATCGCCTCGCTGATCTTTGGCTGGGACCCGGTCCACAGCATCGGAAAGAGTTTTGCCGGCGTAGTGGGTTCGGGTAAGCGGGGTAACAAGACCATGCATCGCATGCTTCGGGAGGGCCTGGACCGTCTGTTGGTCCACGGCGAGACTTTCGAACTGGTTTACGCGGTGGTCCGCTCGTTCGTTCCGCTCTCCTTTCACAGGGATCTGGCCAGTTTGGGATTCACCGATGTCGGCGTCTTTCCCAACGTCCGGAAGGTCCTCCAGTACGAAACTCATGGACTCAAAGTCATCCTGGGGCCCAACGCGCTGGAGAGACGGCGCAAGGAACCCCTGCTGATCCCTCAACTCGAGGGCATCTACAACATCACCAGAGAGCGCTTCGGATTAGAGCCGGCACGCCTCGATCGCGGGGCGGTTCCGAAGGTCAAGCAGGCTGTGGACCTACGGGTCGAACTTCGCCCGGTGGCCGCTGCTGGGACGGATGGGGTGACCAAGAGCCGCATCGAGATGTTGCGGCGTTCGAGTCGTGACCTGAAGTTCGGTTTCTTTCCTCTGCACGAACCGAACCAGATCCTCAGCGATCCCACCGGTAAGGTAAGGGTCTTCCTATCTCACACCCCGACCGACGGCCACTCTTCTATTCTTGGCTTCGACCCGGGGCCGTACGACCCGGTCAGTGTCTTACAGTCGGTCTCTGACTACTGCGCCGAACGTGGCGGGGTTTACCTGGAACTTCTTTGCTCGGCCTACGAGCCCGAACTTCAGGCGGCGGCGTATCTCGCTGGCTTCTTGCCCTGCGCCTATTTCCTATCGGCCTCCCGTAACTACTACACCTCCGAGCGCGAGGACATCGTGGTGACCAGTAAGACCTTCGTCCCTCTCCATTTCGCGGGCCTTCGTCTGACCGAGACGGCCAAGCCCTATCTGCTGGAGTTCTACAAGGTGTACACGGGCCGTCTCTGGGAAGAGCTTAACGATGCTTGAGACCTCAGACCTCTTGAAAGTAGGCAAACTAGGTCACGAAGGTACGGCGTCCGTCGCCTATCTCGAACGCGCTCGCAAACTGTTGCAAAGCCGCAGGGGTTCGACCGATGCCCTGATCGGGGGGCGCAAGGGCGTGCATATCCGCGCCAAAGACGAGCACCTGTTCCTGCTCTCGATGCAGGAGGCTTTTGCCTACCACTACATCGCCTCCGAGCAGTTCCAGGCGCTGTGTGCCGATGCGGGCTTCTATCCTTGGAATCTCAAGCGGAGCGAGCAGGTGGCCTCGATCCCCTACTTCTTCGTGACCGCACTGAAGTATTACCAGGTGGCTTCGGTTCCTCAAGAGCAGATCTCTCTGACGCTGAGATCCTCGGGCACGACCGGACAAACCAGCCAGATCGTGCTCGATCGCACTTCGCTGCGGCGGATCAAACGGATCGTGCATCACATCTACGACGATTTCGGAATGCGCGACAATCGGCGCACGAACTACCTCTGCTTCACCTACGACCCCGAAGTGGCCAAAGACGTAGGGACAGCCTACTCGGACAAGCTTCTGACTTCGCTGACCAGGGTCGAGGACGTTTTCTACGCCATCGAGTGGAACGAGGAGAAGAACGACTGGCACCTGGATTCCCGCCGGGTCGAGCAGGCTCTGGATCGTTTCGAAGCTTCGGGCAAGCCGTTCCGCCTGCTAGGTTTTCCGGCCCATACCTGGGATGTTCTCAACGAGATCGTGGCCCGACGGGGCAAGCCGTACCGCTTTGGGCCGCTCTCCTATGTGATCACCGGGGGCGGCTGGAAAGGTTTTGACGGCCGGGCTATTTCGCCGCCGGAGTTTCGCGAGGGAGTCTCGACGGCTCTGGGGATTCCGAAGAAGAATACTCGCGACCTGTACGGTATGGTCGAGCACGGCGTGCCTTACTGCGAATGTGAAAAGCACAGGATGCACGTACCGCGCTATAGCCGCGTTTTCGCTCGAGACCCGGTGACGCTGGAAGTGCTCCCTCCCGGCCAGAGCGGTCTGCTGCATTTTGTAACCTCCTACCATCACTCGTACCCCGCCATCAGCTTGCTGACCACGGACTACGGCCACATTCTCGAGAAGTGTCCCTGTGGACGCCCCTCTCCCGTCCTGGTGCTCGAGGGTCGAGCCGGCCTGACCAAGCACAAAGGGTGCGCCATCAACGCGCTCAAGGTCCGCGCCGACATATAGAACGGCGGACTCACGCTCAAGAAGGTCGCCGCCCGGGCGAGAGGAATCTCCCTGGCCATATGAACGCGCAGCACTACATTTTCGGAAATCTCGAAGAAGGCCCCCTCACTGTAGAGAGGGTGGACGACGTGCTGCGCCACGCGGCCTCGCTGAGTTTACGAACCCTGGCGATTCGGGAGATTCTCGATGTGCTAGACCAGGCGGGAAGGGCCTGGCGCGATCCCTCGTACCCCCTCCGTCGGTTAGCCAGGGAGCGGCTTCCCGAACTGGTGGGCTTTTCGCCGGAGATGGTCGACCGCGGCTTCGCAGAACTCGGTCGTC
Source organism: Vulcanimicrobiota bacterium (assembly GCA_023447635.1). Lineage (GTDB taxonomy): Bacteria > Vulcanimicrobiota > Xenobia > Xenobiales > JADMJV01 > JAEXNA01. The sequence continues at coordinate 14,098 of JAEXNA010000156.1, forward strand.
TGCTCGATCGGCACGAACTCGAAGGGAAGATCGGACATGAACTCGGACGCGCTTCCTTTCTCGACGGCTGGACCTGGAGCAAGGGTTACGACGGCTACCTGAGGGCGACCCCGCTTGGAGTGGTGACTCACGTCTCTCCCGGCAATGTCTTTCTGGGCGCCGCCGACTCGCTGGTTCACGGCCTTCTCACCAAGAACATCAATCTGGTCAAGGTGTCGCGCGGCGACCCGTTGTTTCCGCTGCTTTTTGCCCAGAGCATTCGCGATATGGACCGCAGCGGGCGCGTCGCCTCTTCCTTCTGTATCCTGACCCTGCCCGAAGAGCGCGAAGAGATCGAGAATCGGCTGAAGTTGGGTTCGGACGGCATCGTGATCTGGGGGGGAGGAGAGGCCGTGAAGTCGTGGAGCCAGGGCGCCGCCGACGGAGTCAAGATCGTCCCCTACGGTCCCCGCTTTTCGTTCTCCCTGATCACCGAAGAGCATCTGGCCTCGACCCCCCTGGCGGAGCTTCCTCTGGGAGGCCTGGTCGAGGACGTGGTGACCTGGGAGACCCGGGCTTGCGGTTCGCCCCAGGTCCTGTTCTGGCCTGAAGCACGCTTGGACCTGATCGACCCGTTCCTGGACCTTCTGGTTCCGAAGTTCGAAGAGTGGGGCGCGCTCCTGCCGCCGGCTCCCCGAGATCCGGACCTGGCTGTCGAGTTGCGTCGCGAATATGAACTGACCCGCTATCTGGCGGTTCGGGGTCAGGCTCAGGCGGTTGCTGCCTCGGACCTATCCTGGAGTGTGCAGGTTCGCCCCTGGGCCGAGCATCGGGTCAGCCCGCTGCATCGAACGCTGATCGTGGTCCCGTATCCCGATCACGCTACTCTGGCCCAATGGCTTCGTCCCCTGCGACATACCTTGCAGACCATGGGGCTCGCCGCCGAGCCGGGAGAGTGGCGTCTGGTTGGCCTGATGGCCACCGACCTTGGTGTGCATCGTCTCACCGAGTGGGGCAAGATGTGGAAGGCCAAGCATGGTAGTCCTCACGACGGCGCCTTCCAGTTAGCGCAGCTGATCCGCTGGTCGACCATCGAATCGCTGCCCGAGCGCTTCGACGCCGACAAGCGACTGAAACCCAAGGCGCCTTCCAAGACTCGAAAGTTGGCCAACCTGCTGGATTTTGCCAGAGCTCGCTCGGAGTATTATCGCCAGGTTCTACCTGACGTCGAACTCGAAGGGGCGCGCGACCTGGTCAAGTTCCCCAGGCTCGACGCCGAGACGCTGCGCCGGAATACGCCGCCAGCCGGCAGCGCGCTGCTGACAGGCTCGTTAGAAGGAGCCTACATCTTCGCTTCGGGCGGGTCGACGGGGGCTCCTAAGTTCTCTTTCTATAATCTGGAAGAGTGGGAAGACGTCACCGACATCCTGAGCGCCATCTACCAGAAGGCTGGTGTGACGAAGGGCGATACCGTCGCTAACCTGTTTATGGCGGGCAATCTGTGGACCAGCTTCCTGGCCGCCAGTGAAGCACTGGAAAAGTTGGGCTGTGTCAAACTGCCGATCGCCGGCAACGTCGACCCCGAAAGCATGATGGCCTACCTGCAGATGTTCCGTCCCACCGTACTGCTCGGCCTGCCTTCGCTTTTGGTTCGCCTGGCGGAACTGTTCGAAGAGAAGGGGCAGCGTCTGCAGGTGCGGACCGTCCTCTACGGCGGGGAAGCGATGTCTCGCGAGGCGCGCGCCTATCTGCAAGAGATTCTCGGGGCGACCACGGTGGCTTCGGCCGGCTACGCCTCGGTCGACGCCGGCCCGATCGGTTTCCAGACTCTGGACCTTCCGGGCGGCTATCATCACCTTATCTATGCCTACCAGTTCATCGAATTTCTCGATCCCGAGACCGGAGAGCCGGTGCCGGACGGCCAGGTCGGTGAGATCACCGTGACTTGCCTGGGGCGTCGTCTGATGCCGCTTATTCGCTACCGCACCGGCGATCTGGGGCGCTGGGTGGATAGTCCCAATCGCATCTTTGAACTCAAGGGGCGCATCGGCGATCGGATCCGCATCGGTACGGCTGATATCTATCCCGCTGACGTGGCCCGTATCCTCGACGGCGTTCCCGGGGCCGGCCATCTTTTCCAGCTGACCATCTCGAAGAAGGGCCCGAAGGACCACGTCGAGCTGCAGGTCGAGCGGTCGGCTCGCTTGGGTAGCGAGCTGGAAGGCGGGACGGTTCGAGGCGCCTTGCTATCCGAACTCGACGAGGTGAGAGAGGCGCTGGAGCAAGGTTGGATCGAAGATCTGGTGGTTGATGTGGTGCCCCAAGGGACGCTGCAAGGGATGCGACGCACCGGGAAGATCCGCGCCGTGGTCGATCTGCGTTCATAACATGTTTACAAAATTGTCGAGACTTTGCCCTTAACATTTCTCCCTCGTGTGAGATAATGGCTCTAGAAGAAAAGATTTTCGGAGGAAAGACAACAATGCTTCAGGCCGCACTCATCGCCGCTCCCCTCATCATGCAAGGGATCAGCACCATCGGATCCATCTTCGGCAGCCGCAAGGCCAAGAAGCAGATGAAGGCTCAGCTGGAGCAGTTGAACGCCCAGACCGCCGCTGGCGCCAAGGCGCTGCAGGCGCAGACCCAGGCCGTTCTCGGTTCCATCGGCGGCAACTACACCGGTCCCTCCGGCATCAATGCCGGCGCCCAAGGCATCGGACGTATGGCTGGCGGCCCTCCTTTCCTCGGGGGCTAACCTCCAAGAACATAGCTAGAGCCTACGCTCTAGAAGAAAAAAGAAGCTACGGCTTCTTTTTTTCTTTCCCGTTCGGGGTTGAAGTAGACTTACAGGTCGCTGGAGGGGCGTCGCGGGAATTCCGGCCTAGGAGTTCTTCTCCCGTTGTCTAACACCGGCCCCATGATCTGCGTACGATGCGGCACGGATAACCCCGACCACGCGAAATACTGCACCAAGTGCAGCGCCATGCTTCTCCAGGCGGCCCCTGAAGGGCTTCCTCAGACCTCGAGTATCGACCTCGATGAAGAGATCGAGTATCCCGTTGCGCAGTATCACTACCAGTCGCCCATCCTTGAACAGTTAGCCTGGGCCGTGCACGAGTTTGTCGAAGAAGAGGGCGAACTCGAACCGGTGGTCGAGGCGTACGAAGCGTTCCGAGAGATTTATGAAGGGTTTCGCAAAGAGATCCCCGTGCTGCAGGAGTTGCACTACTCTAGCGACGGCTTCATCGAAGGCGACCCCACCCCGAAATTCGTGAAGTATCTGCTGAACCGGTCGATCGAGGCGTACAGCGAGGGGGAAGCTCTGTTCGAAGGCTACCTCGAAGCGCTCGAGCGACTTGGCGAGGATGAGGACTTTCCGGATCCTCAACCGCTGATGGACGGGACGAAAAGCTGGCTGAGCTGTAACGACAACATCTGTATGACGTTCGAACTGCTGACGGGCCAGAATCAGGCGCTGACCATGCTGCTCGACGACTACGATGAACGGGTGGCGCGCGGCGAGGATGTTTCCGGCGCCAGCGACGGCGACCCCGCCGACGAAGAGATCGAAGAAGGCGCCGAAGTCTAGCTCGGGTCTGAGCAGGCTCCTTACCTTCCCTTATCGGGTCCGACCCCTGAGGGGATTGCCCCCCTTGCCTCCTTCAAAATTATCCCCATGCCGAGCGGGCTGATTGTCTGCCGCATGAGTTAGAGACCGTAATGCACATCTCCAGAGCTCTCACAGGCGCCGTCTTACTCTCGCTGCTGACCGCCCATCTAGCCGCCCAGCCTGCTATCGACCCCGCAGCAGGCCCCGGCGTTTCGCCGACCCCCGCAGCGAAAGAAAAGGCTCCCGAGCCGATCTCGTGGGGGCGAGCGGAGCAAGTTGTCCCCATCGGGGAGAGTCGTGAGATTGTCGTCAAGCTACCCAAAGACGTCACCCTGACGGTGACCTCGAGCGACCCTAGCGTCCTCGAGGTCACCCCTACGGGGGTCGGCAAATATCGCTTGACGGGCAACAGCCTGGGTTCGGCGGTATTGAGCGCCACCGCTTCCAACGGCCGCCCGGTCCCCAATCTCCCTGTTCAGGTGCTGCGCTGGGCTGCCAAATGGGACTCTGGTCCGGGCAAGCTCGAATTTACCGGTCCTGCCGACCCCAAGCGAGTGCAAACCTCTCTGGACCGCTGGCTGGGGGCGCGAGCCTTGCCCGGGGCCCGGATCACGACCACTCCAGCGAAGGGGACCCCCACCGGAACGATCTGGGAGTTTCAGGCGGCGGCTCAGGCGCCCGGCACCATAACGCGCGAGCAGACTATCAAGGTCGACGTCGCGGCGAGCCCCGCGCGAGCGATGGCTCCGGCGGAAGTGCTGATGCTCTCGAATCATCCAGAGAAGATTTTCGGGGAAGGGGTTCTTTATAAGCGCAGCGCAACCGCGGCTTCCTATCGCCTGATGTGGCATCATCGGAACGACCCCGAGGGTGTGGAACGCTACGTCGCCGTGACATTGGCGAACCCGAACCCCACTCCGCGTAAGATGCGCATCATCTGGTCGGCTTTCGGGCCGTCGCCGGACGAGATCCACGTCGGACATACGGCCGCTCTGAACTACGCTTCGGCTGGCCTGTACGGCTATAGCGAGTCTATTACGCTGCCCGCCAACGGGACGCGAACCATCGAGGTTCGGCGCTCGAAGGCGGGTCAGACGATGAGTGGGGTCGCCTATCTGTGCGACGAGAGCGGGGCCAAGCTACCCCTCGAGATGACGGTCACGGCTTCGCTCCCGCTTGCGGCAGTCCCGAACTCCGAGGTGCAAAGTCGCGACCCGGGACGCACCGCCAGCGGGGTGTTCCCGGCCGACATCGAGTACGACGCCACTCATACCCTGGGCGGCCCCTACACTTTCCTGGAGTACGGCAGCGAGCCGTATGTCGCCGACATCGAAAAGCAGCACCCGTCCTACGGTAACTTCGGTACGATGTACCGAACTCGTCTCATGCTGCATAACCCGGCGGACGGAGTAAGGCAAGCCTACATCGGCTTCTCCGCCCCGGGCGGAGCCGCGCGTGGTGTGCTTCTGCTGGACGGAACGCTGTACGACCTGCCGATGGGGCGTTCGGGGGACGGTGTGCCAGTCGCTACGGTGGCCCTGCAGCCAGGCGAGACCCGGCAACTCGACGTCGAACTGTTCCCTCAGGCGGGTTCGAACTATCCGATTCGCCTGGTGGTGCGCTCGGATTTCGAGCGTCGGGAGAAGGAAGCGCTTCAGCCTACCGCCCCTCACGGCGAGAAGCTTCCCTGATTTCGCCGCGCTTGGCGCGGGGTCTAGATTTCGCCCAGCGGGGCCAGGATGCCCATCATCGATTTCACCGCGATGAAGCCGACGATGCCTCCCACCACAAACAGCAGCAGAACCGGCAGAACGGTAGCCAGGCGGTGGACCTGCGCCTCGAAGTCGGGGCGTAGCGAGTCGGCCGCCTTTTTCAGGCTCTGAGAGAACCGACCGGCCTCTTCACCGGCGACGACCAGTCCGAGTTCTACGGCAGAGAACGCCTTGCTGCGCCGCAGCACTTCCGAGATGGTGTGATCGTGGCCGATCGCTTTCCAGGCTTCGTAAACCTGGTCCCGTAGCCAGTAGTTGCCACAGGAGTCAGCCGCCAGCGGGATCGCCTGGTCAGGCAAAAAGCCCGCTTCGACCAGGTTGCCCAGAGCTTCGAAGAAGCGGATTCGGCCCGCAAATTTCATCGGCGTGCCCACAATCGGCAGCGCCGAAAACAGGTGGTCCAGCAGGCGCCGGGGCCCGCCGTGGGTTCGGAAGACCCGATACCCCAGCGCCAGCATCCCCGTGATCAGGTAGAGGGGGAGGAGCACCATCAAAGTCGTTTTGAGATACGCCTCAGGTCCATCCTTGACCAGCAGAAAGAGCGGCGGCAGAAGGATGGCGGCGTGCAGCACGATGACGGGATAGACCAGTTTACCGCTGATCTTCTTGCCCAGAGTCCAGGACGCTTCGGCGGATTTCGCCAGTTCCATCAGTTGGCGGTCAAGTTGTCCCGCAGCCTCACCCGCCTTGGCCATCGCGACTTCGTAGCGATCGAAGTGATACGGGAACTTCGCCAGCGCTTGGGACAGCGTGGCTCCGTGGTCAATAGCCGAGGCCATCTCCTGGCCTAGCCCGGGTAGCCCTTGCTGGGCCGCCGTATTGACCGCTCGGCTTACCGGTAACCCCGAGTTGACCATGGTCGAAAGCTGACGGAAAAAGACCGCTTTCTTCTGGGCCGAGAGTCCAAACAGGACAGCGGAAGGGTTGACGGCTCGGGGTGACGGTACGGCGCTCATAAAGACCTAACTTCGCGTCCTGCGGGGAGGCTCCTGGAGCTTGAAATTTATGAGTCTTTGACAAGGGGAAAGGGTGGGGCGCTAGAAGGGCGGCGCGATGAGCAGTACAGCGACTTCACGCCCCTCCAACACTCTGGAAGCCCCCTTTCCGCAATGGGGAAGGAGGGGGATGGCTGTCAGCGATCACATCGACGCCTCCGAGGCAGCGGCTCAGGTGCTTCGCGAAGGCGGTAACGCCGTCGACGCGATGGTCACACTGTCACTGACCCTGGGCGTGGTAGCCCCCCATTACACCGGCATCGGTGGTGGAGGGTTCGCGATGTTCTGGCTACCCGGAATGGACGCTCCCCGAGTCTTCGACTATCGAGAGGTAGCGCCGGCGGGGGCCCATCCCGACATGTTCCGGCACGACGAGATGGCTTCGATTCGCGGAGGTCTGGCGGTGGGTGTTCCCGGCACGGTTGCGGGCCTTTCGCATCTGCTGGCCGAGTTCGGCACCATCTCCTGGGAACGCGCCCTGGCGCCCGGTATCGAACACGCCCGTCGCGGAGTCCTGGCTTATCCGAATCTGCGTCGCGTCGTGCTTGGTCGCAAGGAACAGCTGTCCAACTTTGCCGAGATCTCCAAGCTGTTTTTAGGTGAGGGGGGAGAAGCCCCCGTGCCCGGTCAGCGCATCGTGATGAACGACCTGGCGGACACCTATGAGCTTCTGGCTCGCAACGGACCGCGAGAGTTCTATGAGGGCGAGACGGCCCGCCGGATCGCTGCAGGCATTGCCGACGCGGGCGGTATTCTGAGCGAGCGGGACCTGGCCGCCTACAGTCCTGTCGAGCGCCCTTACCTGAAAGGCAGCTATCGCGGACGCGACTTCTACACGGTGGGGCCGCCTTCGGCGGGCGGTATCCAGCTTTTGCAGATGCTGCACGTGATGGAGAAGTTCAATCTCGGCCCTGAGGATCTGGGCTCGAGTCTATCTTACCATCTGCAGGCCGAGGCGATGCGCATGTCGTTCGCCGACCGCTCGGTCTGGGTGGCGGACCCCGCCTTCTTTAAAGTGCCGGTCGACCAGCTTTTGGATCGGGAGCGACTCGATGAGCTAGCCGCCATGGTGGACAAGGAGCGCGCTCAGGAGCTGTTCGCTCCGCCCGCTCTGCGGATTCCGACCGCCTCGCCGGAAGGCGTCAGCTTGCCGGGAGTTGGAGGGACCGCAGCGTTTCTGACAGCGGACGAGTCGGGCGGCTTCGTGGCCGCGACCGAATCGGTCAACCTCTGGTTCGGCTCCATGGTCATTCCGTCGGGCACGGGGGTTGTCCTCAACGACGTGATGGACGACTTCAGCCGCAATCCCGGCACCCCGGACGCCTTCGGTCTGGTCTCGTCTCGTATCAATCAGGTCGAGCCCGGAAAGCGCCCTTGCTCATCGTCCTGTCCCACGTTGGTGTTCAAGAACGGTAAGCCCGTCGCCGCCATCGCTTCGGCCGGTGGTCCGCGTATCGCTACCACGGTGTTCCAGTTGGCTCTCAACCTCTACGATCACGGACTCAATATTCGTCAGGCGATGGACAGCCCGCGTATTCACCATCAGTGGCTACCCAACGAGGTCGCCGTCGAGTGGAATATTCCGCAGGACGTCCGTGACGGGCTGATCGGCATGGGTCATAAGATTGTCGAGGGTCCCAGCCGCAGCCACGCGGTGGGCCTGGTTCGCGATGAAGAGGACGGAACGTTCTACGGCGCGGGCGACATCCGCGCCGGAGGCGACGCCGCCGGTTGGTCCTAACCAGCACCGTCCCTACACGTCGGTAGAAATTGACCGATTTGCCTATTATTCCATGATCCTGGAAGGGTAGGCTTTGGTCGTCACAGAAATCTCATTCCAAGCCATCCACGACCGAGTAGCTTAGTGGAAAAGCAGCCTGGCGCCGTGACCCACCCGACACCCGGAGGGCCACATCAGCGCAGGTGACGCGAGTTCGATTCTCGCTTCGGTAAGAGAGAGGTCCGCCCGGGTGTCGGGAGGCCTCAGGCCGACCGCCCCACGCGGAGGCGGGTCAGGAAGTTTCCGCGCCCCTTTTCTCTTCCCTAAATGATGAGAAAATAGCCCTCCTCAACGGTTGACTCGAAAGAGTCAGACGGCTAACATAAGGGCCGCTGTTGGGGCATAGCCAAGTGGTAAGGCACCGGTTTTTGGCACCGGCACCCCTGGTTCGAGTCCAGGTGCCCCAGCCAAAAGGGACGTCTCTTTGTAGAGACGTCCCTTTTACTATGAGGCGGAATATGTCGGCGGTTTTAGCGCGGCAGGTAGAACTGAATCTCCTCGCCGCCGTTAGCGAGAAGCCCCTGGGCCGTCTTTCCGACCGTAGTGTCGTTCATCAAGCAGCCGTTCATGGTCTTGAGCGGCGAACTGTCCGCCTTCAACCCCTCCAGCGCTTTGGTGCCCGCTGCCTTGTCCAGGGAGTAGAGGCCGATAGCCGAGTAGATTCGGGCGGCCGGGCTGCCCTCCTTGACCAGACGTTCGAACTCGGGGCGGGCCGAGGCGCCTTTGGCCAGTTCCGTTCGGAACGCCTCGTAGTTCGGGCTCTCCCCACCAGCATAACCGATGGCGCGGTTGTCGAAGCGCCCGACCTGTCCCAGCGAGGGCGCGGCCCAGGCCATCGTTACCAGCATCAATACCATCACAAAACTCTTCTTCATATCGTTCACGTCCTTTACAGCAAAATGCTTTCTTACTGGGAACGGTCGGAGGGCCCTCGGGGTTATTCCCAAACGGCAAAAAAAAGTCCGACCTCTCCTCTTCGAGAGGCCGGACACGAGCCGCCAGGCGGCCCTTATCGCCATGAAGTTGTGATGACTAGAGAAGAACGGGGACAGCCTCGGCAACCAGCGCTTCGCGCTCCATCGAGTTCATGAACTCGCTCTCCAGACGCTCGCGCTCGAACACGTAGCTGCGCAGCGGGTCGTAGTCGGGGTGCTGGTCGACCAGGTCCAGGATGTGCACGAACTCGCGCAAGAACAGGCGCGGCACGACCTCGACGCGGCCTCCAAATCCCTCGGTCATGTTGTCGACCAGCGCCGAGATGAAGGCGTCCGGGACCTTGGTCTCCAGAATCTCGGGATGAGCCGAAGGGTACAGCGCGCGGATTTTCTGAGCCACCAGGCGCAGGCGGTCGCGGTCCAGGACGGGCAGGCTGATTTGCGGCTGACGCAGGTTGGTCGGCTCGTTCTCGTGGCCGGTGACGCGGATGCGCTCGTGGAGCGGTTGCAGCGACGGCACGCCCTGGGGCCCTTCGAAGAAGTCCGGCGTTCCCGTCAGCACCAGGTGCAGACCGGGAAGTTCGTTGTTTTCGATGGCGTCGATCAACTGGCGCAGAACTTCCAGCGACTTCATCCGCTCGGGGCGGCGCAGGCGCAGAATCGTCTCGACTTCATCGAGCACCACCAGCAGACCGGAATAGCCCGAGCCGTCCATCAACTCTAGCCAGCCGCGCAGGAACGGGACCACGTCCCAGCTTTCGACCCGACCGGTGACGTCGGCCAACTTTTTGACGTCGAAGCCGACCTTGTTGTCGCCGCCCATCCAGTCCAGCAGGCCGCGAGCGTCCGAGAAGCGGTTCTCGAACTTGGCTTTGTGATAGGCCTTCAAGCAGACCGACAGGCGGCCCGCTTTCTCTCCCACCTTGACCAGGTTGGTCTCGACCTTCTTGGCCACCGCTTCGGCGAAGGCGGGGTCTTCTTCGTCCATGCCGTCGATCTCGATCACCTGGTCTTCCAGGCGATAGAGCCAGCGGTCGACCAGGGTCTGTAGCGAGCCGCCCTTGCGGTCGGTCAGCGAAAGGTTCTGACAAAGGCTACGATAGACCGAGGAGAGTCGGTAAAGCGGGGTGTCCGCCCCCGAGATGACCACTTTGCTGACCAGGAAGTTCGACTCTAGCGCTTCGGCCGCGGCAAGCGACGTCAGGAACGTCTTACCCGACCCGTATCCGCCGCGCACGAACTTGAACGCCGAGCGGCCCGAAGCCACCCACTCCCGCTGCTCGCGCATCACGCTCATCTGGGAATCGAGCCCCACCGCGAAATGCTCCAACCCCTCCGAGGGTACGGTGCCCGCCCGTAGGGCGTTGATGATGCCGGTAGCGGTGCTCCGATCAATGGGTTTTTGCATAGTCTCTCTCCTGTGTCCGGACTCGACTCGGGTCGGGCCCTACCTCGTCTCTCTAACTTTTATACGGCCTCGGCAGCGTTCATCACGACCGCATCGGTGGCCCGGCTTCCCGGCACCTGGCGCACTCGCGAAGTGTCTAGCTTCAGGGCGTAGACGTTGCCCTCGGGGCCGTCGCCCTCGTGGCGCAGCACCGGCATCCCCGCCTTGTTCAGACGGTCGATAAGGTTCTCCATCGCTCCGCCCACCCGTCGGCTTTTGGCAGCACGGCCCAGGGCGGCTTCGGTCAGGCGACCGTGGCGCAAGAGGGCCATCAGCATGCTCTCTTCGATCGGCTTGGGCTGGAACGGCAGATGCATGGTCTGTCCCGTCTCGGTGGTCAGGGTCACTCCGGCCGGCTCTTCCAGGGAAGGAGCGCGCTCCATGGACATGGCGCGCGCGTTTTCGACCAGCACCTGCTCGATGACGTTCTCGCGAGCCACGTTGTCGCTGAGCACCGGTCGCGCGGAAACCGCGAACAGGCCGTGTCGACCGTTGGACAAGAGTTGGCAACGCGTCACCTGATAAGGGCCTTCGCCCAAAAGCAGAACTCCGTCGCGAGCGTTCGAGCGAACTTCGCAGCTCTGCAGGGTCAACTGGGCGTTATCGCTGACTGCCACGCCGTGAAGGCCGTTGTCGTTGACGGTCGTGCCGTCGACCATGGCGAGCGCCTCATTAGCCAGGAGCAGGCCGCCCTTGCGATTGTCGCTGAGCTGACAGGCCGACATCATCAGGCGGCACTCCTCGCTCATCTGGACCGCGTAGCCCTGGCTGCCTCCCAGAGTGCAGCCTTCGACGGTAGAGCGCGAGGTGCCGAAACAGGCCAGCCCAGAGCTGTAGTTGCCCAGGACTTCCGAAGAATCCAGGTTCAACCGACTGGCTCCGGCCGACTGCACCCCGTTGAGTGAGTTGGCCTCGGCTACCAGGCGGAACGCCGAGGCCTGGGTCTCGTCAAAAAGAGCCAGGCCCGACCCCTCGTTGTCGCCCAGACGGCAACCGCGCAGCACCGCGCCGGCCTGTCCGCGTAGCTGCAGGCCGTGCGACTCGTTGCCGTACGATTCGGTTTCGACCAGTAAGCACTGGCTGCTCTCCGAGCCGTCCAATCCACAGAGGTCATTGGCCGCCAGGTGATCCTCGCGCGACGCGAAAACCGCCTTGCCGGTGAGCAACACGCCGTGCTGTCGGTTCCCGGTGAAAGAGTTCCCCGAACACTGCAGGCGGGCCGAGTCGCCAGCGGCCACTCCGTGACAGCCGTTGCCCGACAGGCGGGATCCGCCGACGTCGGCCACCGCCGAGCCGCTCAGCACCAGGCCGCTCCAGCCAGACTCGACCAGCTCGCACGAAGAAAAGGTTGCCCGCACGGTATCGCCCAGTCGGACGGCGTCGGCCCGCGCGGCGGCCATCTGGGTTCCCAGCACTCGTAGCGAACTCTCTCCGCTCGCTTCCAGGTGAAGATCGTTGTCCTCGAAGGCGCAGTCGCGCAGCACGGCGTCGCTGGCGCCCTGCAGCGCCACCGCGCAGGCCAGCGCCTCTTCCGTGCCGCCGTTGGCTCCAACAAAACGGCAGCCCACGAATTCCGCCCGGGCTCCGTCCAAAACCACCAGGGTTGGGGCCTCGCTGCCTTCATGGGTAAATCGGCAGTCGACGAAGCGAAACGGACCGGCCCCTCGCAGGGTTAAGCAGGCCTCGGGAGACGAATAGCGCAGCTCGACTCCCTCCAGGGCAAAGCCCTCATCAGCGATGACGGGAAGGGTGACATCCAGCACCTGACCCGTCGCCGCGGTGGCTCCCCGCAACGCATCCTGCAAATCCATAGGGTGAATATTTTGAAAGGAATTCAAAACTCCTTCGCCATCTCTCGAATCTACGCAGTTTCTCGAAGCTGCTAAGGTAGGGAAGGTGCAAGCGATGTCGGAAACCCCAGCCTCAAGTCATGGATACCGTACCTGCCGATAGTCTCGAACAGTTAGAACCGAGCGAACAAGACCGTAGCCTTCGGGTGCTCGAGTGGCCCCAGGTCCAGGCTCGGGTCCTGGCCTGCTGCCAGTGGGCGGGAGGCCAGGAGGTGCTGTACTCCTTTGGTCCGCTCGACGACATCGACGACCTCGAGCGGCGTCAGGCTCACGTGCTCGAGGCGGTTCGCCTGGAGGGAGAGGGCAACGGGCGCAGTCTTGGCGGCCTGGTCGACCCCCGCCCGGCGCTGAAGGCTTCTTTGAAGGGGCGCGTTCTGCAACCAGAAGAACTGCTGGACGTCCACCTGATGTGCGCTATCTCGAAAGAGCTGCACTCCATGTTCAAGGGACGGGCGGACGACCTGCCTCGCCTTTACGACGTGGTCCATCCTGTCATTCCTCAGCCTAAGCTCGAGCTACGACTGCACCGCTCTATCACCCGAGACGGCAAGGTCAGCGATGAAGCCAGTCAGGCGTTACGTAAGATCCGAGCCGAAGTTCGCGAGGTCGAAGAGAAGCTGCAGCGCTCGCTGCAGGGGCTGCTGCGTCATCCCGACCTGTCCAAGACCTACCAGGAGCCGATCGTCACCCAGCGCGACGGCCGCTTCGTGATTCCGGTCAAGGCCGAATACAAAGGGCGGTTTCCGGGCCTGGTCATCGACCAGTCGTCGTCGGGCGCCACTCTCTTTATGGAGCCGTTCGTGGCGGTAAGCCTGGGCAACGAGCTGCGCCAGAAGACGTTGGCCGAACAGCGCGAGGTGCACCGCATCCTGACCGAACTGTCTCACCTGGTGGCCGACCACGCTCCTTCGTTGATTCGGGCAGCGGCGGCGCTGGCTCGGTTAGACGCCTACACGGCCCTGGCTCGCTATTTGTTCCAGATCGAAGGCACTATCCCCAAGGTCACCGACAATGGCGACCTGATCCTGAAGCGGGCCCATCACCCCTTGATCGGCGAAGGCTCGGTGCCGATCGACATCGAGCTATCGAGGGGCACCCGGACCCTGGTCATCACCGGTCCGAATACCGGGGGCAAGACGGTAGCTCTGAAGATCGCTGGTTTGCTATCGTTGATGGCGTCCACGGGCTACCCCGTGCCCACCTCGGAGCTTTCGACCTTCCCTTTGATCACTCGGGTCTGGGCCGACATCGGCGACGAGCAGAGTCTGGCTCAGTCGCTATCGACGTTCTCGGCCCATCTGGTGCACATTCTCGAGATTTTGAAGCACGCCGATCGGCGCTCGCTGGTCTTGCTCGACGAGCTGGGCGCGGGCACCGATCCCAGTGAAGGCGGGGCGCTGGGCGTGGCGATTTTGAACGAGCTGCACGGACGCGGCTGCCGAACCATCGTCAGCACTCACCTGTCTCAGCTCAAAGTCCAGGCCAAGAAGATGGAGGGCTTCGAAAACGCTGCTGTCGAGTTCGATACCTCGACTCTGCGGCCGACCTATCGCGTGCTGATGGGGATTCCGGGGCGCTCGAACGCTCTGGCCATCGCGGCCGGCTTGGGTCTACCCGAGGGGCTGCTGCGCGAGGCGCGCTCTTTTCTGGGCGGAGGTTATCAGAACATCGAGCAGTTGCTCGATGACCTGGAGCTAGAGAAGGAGGCGGCCAAGCAGAGGGAACTCCGGTTGGAGGGGGAGAGGCGTCGGCTGGAGGAGACCCGGCAGCGGTTGGAGGCCGAGCGCGACGACCTGCTGGCTCGCAAAGACAAAGAGTTAGAGGACGCCCGGCTCGAGGCCGAGCGGATTGTCGAAGAGACCAAAGCCAAGACCCGGGGGATGTTCAAAGAGTTCCAGCACGGGATGAAGGCCGTGGGGGAAGAGCGCAAAGAGGCGCTACTTCAGGCCCGCCGACTGGCCCGGGAGTGGGCTGACCGGATGCGCGGCGGCGCGGCGCCAGACGACTCGCTGGCTCGCTACGGCAGCACCGAGATCCGTGAAGAAGACATCGCCTTCGACCACCTGGGCGAGCAAGCTCGCGCGGTGGCTCGTCAGGCCGAGATGGAGCTCGAGGCGCAGCGTAAGGCGCTGGCTATCGAGCGACGGGCTCAGCGTAAAAAGGAGAAGGCGGCCCAGCCCAGGGCTGCTCAGCCGGCGAAGGCGGGCCCCGTGTCCAAGTTCGAGGCCGGTCCGGCGAAGTTGCCCGAGGGCACTCGCGTCTACTGTCCCAAGCTGGGGCAAGAGGGTGTGGTGGTCTCGCAGCGCGGGGGGCGGGTCGACGTCAAGCTCGGCGCCTTGAAGATGACCTTTGGAAGAGAAGAGCTCGAGGTGTTCAAACACCAGAATCTGCCGGACGACGCTCCCGCTCCGCCCCCTGTCAAAGAGGTAATCCCCAGTGCGGGGGCCGACACGATCTCGATGCGCTGCGACCTGCGCGGCCAGCGGGTGGACACCGCGCTCTTTGAGTTGGACCAGTATCTGGACCGAGCAGCCCGAGCCGGTATCGATAAGGTCGAGATTTTGCACGGCAAGGGCACCGGTACCCTGCGCGTAGCGATTCAGCAGCATTTAAAGGCGCATCGTCAGGTGCTAGAGCATCGCGACGGCGGGCACGGCGAAGGAAGCTGGGGCGTCACTATCGCCACGCTCCGAGGCTAGTCTTGAAGCGTGGCGGGAACGGGAGGCGTACCTTCTCGCACTTCGTCCGGGTAGTCGACAGGGGGGCCGAAGATCTCGGAGAGTTCGAAGGTCACTCCGGTCAAGGTTGGGCTGACCAGCGTATCCCGGTCGGAATACGTCGCGGCGACGCGATAGCTTCCGTCGTCGCCGAGTTTCAGAACTTCGACCATGGCGGGTTCGGGCGTGACCAGCCAGAATTCTGGGACGCCGAAGCGGGCGTACAGATTCAGTTTGCGGATCCTGTCGTGTCGCAGCGTCGAAGGAGAGAGGACCTCGACCACCAGCGTCGGCGGCCCCTCGATAAATCTGTCCGTGACCTGATCGGGGTTGCAGACCACGATGACATCGGGCTGCACGATGTCGGATTCGGAAAGTTTGACGTCGATGGGCGAGACGAACGCTTCGCATCGCGATTTTGCAAGGCAGGGAGCGAGCACTCCCGAAAGCCTGGTGACCAGGCGTTGGTGGATGGTTCGAGGAGCGGGCGACACCGCGTACGGCTCGCCGTCGATGATTTCCCAGCGAGCGTCATCGCCCCAAGAGCAGTAATCTTCGTAGGTGACCTCGGTTGGCTGTCTCAGCGGTTCCATAGAGTCAGTCTACCACAGGCTCCGGGGAAAGAGGGCGCCGGCGGGGGGAAAGCAAAGCCTTCCGAGTGACGGAAAACTGTAGTCTTATCATCGCCTTCTTCCCTCAGCGCCCTGGTTCGGGCTCGATTCACGACGTAGAGCGTCTGCTCTCACGCCATCCTGTGCGGATTGAACGCACGGAAGTGACCGAAAAAGGCATTTTGGTCTTTGCCGAATCGACCCAGTGCGACAGTATGGATCTGACCTCGATGCGCGAAGCGCTGGCCGGCGAGGGACAGCACGCCGGTTATCGCATCCGCCTGCAGCGCGAAGAGCTGTTCCGAGCCATGCACTCTCTGGTTATCAGCGCCTAGAGGCGCCTAGACGACAACTAGGGCGTGTCATCGACTGACGACACGCCCTAGTTCGTCAGGCTCTGAAGCGGGGCGGGAATACGCCCGCCGCGGCGGACGAAGTCTAGCGACGAGAACTGGTTGGTAGCGATGATCGGGCCGGCGCCCAGCAGCCCGCCGTAGTCGACCCATTCTCCGGGCCCCTTGCCGGGAACCGGGATCAGGCGCGCGGCCGTGGTCTTGTTGTTGATCATCCCGATAGCCATCTCGTCAGCGATGATGGCGGCCAGCGTCTCGACGGTGGTGTCTCCGGGGACCGCGACCATGTCCAGGCCCACCGAGCAGACGGCCGTCATCGCTTCGAGTTTGGCCAGCGACAGGGCGCCGGATTCCACGGCACGGGCCATCGCCATATCCTCGGTGACCGGGATAAAGGCGCCCGAAAGTCCGCCGACCCGCGAAGAGGCCATCGCACCGCCGCGTTTGACGGCGTCGTTAAGCATCGCGAGCGCGGCCACGCTGCCGTGAGTCCCCACTTGCTCTAGTCCCATCGCTTGCAGCACTTCGGCGATAGAGTCGCCACGGGCCGGGGTGGGGGCCAGCGATAGGTCGACGATTCCGAACGGGATTCCCAGTCGCTTCGAGACCTGACGACCGGCCAACTCTCCGGCTCGGGTGATTTTGAACGCCGTCGCTTTGATCGCTTCGGCGATCTCGTGCAGCGGCGCTTTGGGCATCTTCGAAATGACCGAGCGCACCACGCCCGGACCGGACACGCCGATGTTCAAGGCGACTTCCGGCTCTCCAGGGCCACACATGGCGCCCGCAATGAACGGATTGTCTTCGGGTTGGTTGCAGAAGATCACCAGGCGTCCGCAGTCCAGCCCTTCGCGCTCGGGGTGACGATGAGCCAGGTCGCGAACCGCCTTAGCCACCATGTAACAGGCGTCCATGTTGATGCCAGCTTTTGATGAGGCGACCGAAATCGAAGCACAAACCCGCTCGGTCGCGCTGAGCGCCTCGGGCAGCCCTTCGATCAGGACCTGGTCCGACAGGCACATCCCCTTATGGACCGGAGCCGAGTAGCCACCCAGGAAGTCGACGCCCAGCTCTTTGGCGACGCGGTCCAGCGCCAGCGCCATCGGAAGGTAGCTGTCGGCCCGGGTGGCCGCCATCAGTCGGCTGACGGGGGAGACCGAGATCCGCTTGTTGACGATCGGGATCCCCAGGTCGGCCGAGACCGCGTTCACGGTGGGCACCAGGTCGCTGGCCGTGCGCAGCAGTTTTTCGACCGTGCGTCGCACCGTCGATTCGACGGTTTCCGCAGCACAGTCGTGCAACTGGACCGCCAGGGTCACGGTGCGGATGTCGAGGTGCAGGTCCTCGATCATCTCCAGGGTTTCCAACACTTCTTGGGCCGTAAGCATCATAGGCCGGGCGGTTCTTCTCGATCTGTCGTTCCCCCTCCAAAATCGCTTCGGGGGGAATCTCCGTCTTTGGCCTCAAACCGGCCGGCATGGCTTACTGGCTGCTCAAATCCGAGCCCGACGTGTTCTCTATCGACGACCTGCAGCGCGACCTGACCACCACCTGGGACGGTGTCCGCAACTATCAGGCACGCAACCACCAACTCGCCATGAAGAAGGGCGAACTGGCGTTGTTCTATCATAGCCGTGCCACTCCGCCTGCCGTGGCCGGCATCTGCCGCATCGTGCAGAAGGCGTTTCCCGACGTCACCGCTTTCGACCCGGAGGCGAAGTACTACGATCCGAAGTCCGACCCGGACAAGCCGCGCTGGTTCAACGTTCTGGTGGAATACGTCTGCCACATGCCCCAGCCCGTTCCCTTGGCAGATATCCGCGATCACAAATCGCTCAAAGAGATGGTGCTGGTGAACAACTCTCGCTTATCCGTACAGCCTGTGACCCCGGCGGCCTTCAAGACCATCTGTAAGATGGGCGGCCTGGACGGCGTTCCTAAACTGGCAAAGTCCTAAGGGGGAAGGTGCTTAGGGAAAGCAGCGATCTCGCTCCCTGAAAGAGCGTCGTTACCCGAGATAACCGCACAAAAAAAGGGAGGCCGCTTTGGGTCACGGCCTCGGGTTGGGGTTATGAGGTTGGGTTTGTTGGGAAGGTAGGTCTGTTACTTCCTTCTTGAGTATAGGAAAAATTTCACGGAATTCTAGATATCCTTTCGGATGCTATAGGGGCATCCTGAAGTATATCTCGGGGCGGCACAAAGCCCGTAGCCACGCGGTTGGCAGAATTCGTCTCGACGTTTGCTTAAAGGCGAACATGTCTTCGACTCTTTCCTACACTTTCATACTGGACGAACCGACGGGGTGCCTAGTACATCCAGCTCAGGCCGTAGCTGTCCTCTTCGAACTCGATCGCGCCGGCCGCGATCTGCAGCGGGCGGAAAGTGTCGACCATCACGGCCAGTTCCTCGGTCGAAACTTTGCCGATAGAGGCCTCGGTGGCGCCCGGTTGAGGGCCGTGCGGCAGACCGGAGGGGTGAAGCGTCCAGTCGTATTTGTCCACGCCGCGCCGACTCATGAAGTCGCCGTCCACGTAATAGAGCACTTCGTCGGAGTTGACGTTCGAATGATTGTAGGGCGCCGGGATCCCCAGCGGATGATAATCGAAGAGGCGCGGGCAGAACGAGCAGACGACGAAGTTATGAGCGTCGAAGGTCTGATGGACGGGCGGCGGTTGGTGCACACGACCCGTAATCGGCTCGAAATCTTCGATATTGAAAGTCCATGGGTAAAGACAACCGTCCCAGCCGATCACGTCGAAAGGGTGGTGGGCCATGACGTGCAGGTGCATCGCGTCGCGAACCTTGACGTGGACTTCGAAGTCGCCTTCCTCGGCGATCGGGTCAAGATAATCGGGCGGAGTGATATCGCGCTCGCAGTACGGCGAGTGCTCGAGCAGCTGCCCGTACTTGTTGCGGTAACGCTTCGGAGGCTGAATCTGGCTGGGGCACTCGATAACCAGGAATCGGTTGTCGGGCGAATCTAGCTCCATACGCCAGGTCACTCCGTAGGGGATAACGATGTAGTCGCCGGGACGGAACGGCAGAGAGCCGAACTGACTGAGCAGTTTGCCCGATCCTTCGTGCACGAACCAGGTCTCATAGGCCTGTCCGTTGCGATAAAACACCTTCGACGACTCGGTAGGGCGCGACAGCGACAGCGTGACGTCCGGGTTCCCCATGATGGTGCGTCGTCCCGACTGAGGATCGCCTCCGGCGGGAAAGTCTTTGGTCTTGAACTGGCGACCGCGCAGCGGCCCGTAGTCCAACCACTCGACCTTCTCGGAAGGCAGAAGCTCCATACGACGCACTCGGGTGGGCGGGTAGTGATGGTAGAGCAGGGACTGGATCCCCGAGAACCCCTCCATCCCCATGACTTCTTCCGTGTACAGTTGGCCGTCGGGACGGCGGAACTGGGTGTGGCGTTTGTGAGGGATCTCGCCCCGGCGAACGTAATATGGCATAAACGCCCCCTTCTAGACGCTCGATGGACAACTCCTATCGCGGCGCGAAATTCTCCAACCGTCCTGCTTAGAGCAGCCGACCTCTCGGTTCCTCGTCGCTATGAAAAAAATGCCAAAAATTTAGGTATGAATGTCCGTCGACATGTTCACAAATCGCTCACTCTTCGGTACTCTGTTTCAACGACAATGTGCGAGTAGAACCTTATGCATTTGCTTACCTGGAGTGTGACTTAAGATGATGATTTCTTCGAATCCGGCATCCGTACGCCCGACCACCGCCAAGAGCGTGGCCGAAAAGATCAAAGCCGAAGGTGAAGCCGAACAGGCCCGCGGCGCTGAACTGCAAAAAGACGGCGTCGACCTGCAGCAGCAGGGCGCCGACGAACAAAAGATTGGTGAAGAAGCCAAGAAGCTTGGCCAGTGGGTCAAAGAGAAAGGCCAGACCGTCGTAGCGGCTGGTCAGGAGCAGGTCGCTGCTGGCGAACAGGCCATCACCGACGGCCAGGCCGCTGAACAGGCTGCCCGCGACAGCGAAGTCGCTCACACCGAAAGCTTCAGCGGCGCCCTCGACACCGCCAAGGCTGCTCGCGAATCCGCCGACGCCAACGTCGCCAAGATCGAAAACGGTCTGGCCACCGAGAAGGCTGCCGTCGAGCAGCAGGGCGCGGAACTGGGCAAGTTCGGCTCGAACCTGGCCGACGCCGGGGTGCTTCTGGGCGCCAGCAAGATCATCCAGAAAAAAGCTGCCGAAGGCGTCGCTGCCGAAAAGGAAGCGTTCGCTGGAGCCGAAGCCGGAACCGCCCAGATGAAGGCCGGTCTGGACGCCCAGGCCGCCGGTCGCGCCGTCTCTAGCGACGGACGCAACGACTTGCGCAAATCCGACGACCTCAAGGACCAGTCCGAGCAGGCCGCCGTGCGCAGCAGCGCCTACGGCGACCGCGCCCAGGCTCACCTGACCGAGGCCGGCAACCTGAAAGAGGAAGCCGACGCTCACTCTGAAGCCGCCGACAAGTACAGCACCCTGGCCACCGGCGCCGCCGCTTCGGCCATTGTCGCTGGAGCCGCCAAGGCCGACCAGGACGCGATGGCCGAACTGCTCGCCCTCAAGGCCGAGATCGACTTCGACGCTTCCGCCGGTCTTGCCGAACTGTCCCAGTTCAAGGACGAGTCGAAACGCACCCGCAACGAGGGCTTTAACGCCGTCGGCGCCAGCATCAGCCACACCGAGAAGGGCAAGTACTACGGCAACCTCGAGTCGACCCTGAACAGCGAATCCGAAGCTCTGAGCGGCCAGTCCGAGTTCGAAGCCAACGAGCAGGGACGCAAACTGTTCGGCGCCGGCGAGCGCGGCATCCTGGCCGCCGGCGACGGCGCCCGCTCGCTGAAGCACGGCAACGACGCCGTCAAGTTCGAGCAGCGCAGCACCGAGTTCAAGGCCTCCGGTGACGAGAAGGTCGCCCGCGGCGGAGCTCAGCAGCAGGAAGGCACCGCGACCCTCGAGGCCGCTCTGGGCCAGATCGCAAACTCCACCTCGGCTCAGGAAGCCACCCACGCTGGTCAGCAGGCGAACCACACCACGCTGGACACCCTCAACAAGTCCACCGGGGAAACCATCGCCAACCGCGAAGCCAGCCTCGGCGCCATCAAGGAAAGCGGAAGCACCCAGGCCTCGTCGCTGCTCGAGCAGACCGCCGGACTGGCCGGACTGTTCGTCGACCAGAAGGTCGGTCAGGACAGCCACGCTACCCGTACCACCGAACTGGGCAACCTGCAGGCCGACGCTGCTGCTATCGCCGCTGGCCTGGCCGCCGTCGAGCAGGGTCTCAACACCCGCGCTGAAGGCGCCGACATCGTCGACAAGGGCGTCAAGGCCGTCAACTTCGGTCAGGCCGCTATCGACAAGGGTGAAGAGCTGGTCGAGGCCGGTACCGAGCACGCCGAAGCTGGTCGCCAGAAGGAAGAAGCCGGTAAGGTCATCTCGAACAAGGGCGACAAGTACGTCGACCTCGCCAACAAGACCCTCAACCCGCAGCCGCCCGCTGGCCAGCAGCCTCCTGCCGGACAGCAGCCGCCCACCGAGGAAGTCTACAACATCCTCAAGTAGTTGCCGCTTCGGACCTTCGGGTCCGAGTCTGAAGCTCAAAAAGAAAGCCCCGGCCTCAGCGCCGGGGCTTTTTTGCTCTCTAGCGAGGCCCCAGTTTGCCGATCTGAAGGTCCTTGATCGTCCCCTCGGTCAGGGTGAACCTCATAATCGTCTTTTCCAGATGGAAGCCGTGCTTTCCGCAGGCGCCCGGGTTCAGGTGCATCAGCCCCAGGCGATGGTCCGGCACGACCTTCAAGATATGCGAGTGGCCGCACACGAACAGGTCGACGGGATCGGCTCGTAGCATGGCGCCGACCCCTTTGGCGTAGCGTCCGGGGTACCCGCCGATGTGGATCATCATCACCCGGACGCCTCCCACCTCGAAGCGCTGCACTTCGGGGTAGCGCGTGCGGAATTCTGGCCCGTCGATGTTGCCCCAGACCGCGCGCACGGGGCAGAACGCCTCGAGCGGCTCCATCACTTTGAGCGAGCCGATGTCGCCGGCGTGCCAGATCTCTTCGCAGTCGGCGAAAAACGGCAGCACCTGGGGGTCGAGGAACCCGTGGGTGTCCGAGAGCAATCCTATGCGACGAGAGGGGGCAGCATCCATAGACGCGAGGTTCCCCTGCCAGGGAGAACAGCCCTGGTCAAGAAGGCCAAAGGATGACCGAGCGAAAGAAGAACCTGATTCGCTGGGCCCTGGCCATCGCCGGCTTTATCGGTACGCTCCTGGTCTTCGCGCCCAGCCTGAACGGCGTCACCATCAAAGCGGATCCGCCCGCTGTTCCTCTGCGGGCTCCGGACGCCACCTTCCCGATCTCCGAACCGGTGCCGCGCGAGGCCGGCCTGGGGTTTGCGCAACCGTTTCTTTTCGCTCTGGCCGATACCGACAAGATGACCGGTGTCGAGCGGGAGCGGCAGTTGAAGACCCGCTACCTGGGGATCCTGGACCAACTCGATGGGGAGAGGATCCCAACTATCACCGTCAACAGCGACCTGGGTTCGGCGATGGTGGTGATTTTCGGTAAGACCTTCGTTACCGTGCTTCCTCAGGACTGCCCGGAGTACTTTGGCCGACTCGACGAGGAAGGCCAGAAGCGGCTCGAGGAAGAGGTCGCCTACTCGTGGGCGCGGGTTATCCAGGAAGACCTGGAGATCCAGACGGTCAAACGGCACCCGCTCTATCTCAGGCTTTTTAACTGCATCACCTTTCTGACGTTCTTCCTGGCCTGCATGGTGCATCTGACCATCACCTGGGTGAGCAAGCGTTTCTTCAAGAGCCCGCTGTGGAGCCTGAAGCTGCTGCTGTGGGTGATGTACTTTACGGTCCTGACCAATCTGCACCCCTCGCTGGACGGTCTGGCTCACGTCCTGAGCCGCGCCGCCCTGGAGCCGATCATCAACGGCATCTTTATCGCTGTCGCCGTTGGGCTGCTGCATCAGGCGACTCAGTACGCGATTCGGAACTATATGACCGTGCTCAGCCACTACGACAAGGAGGACAGCCTACGTGCTGACCTGCGCCGGCAGACGCTAGAGCAAGCCTGGACCTTTGTCTCGAAGGTAACCTGGTCGTTCCTGGGCCTGTGCTTGTTCCTGAAGCTCAGCGGGGTCGACCTGGGCCAGTTTTTTGCCGGCGCTGGATTGATCGGCGTGGGCCTGGGTGTGATGGCTCGTGACGTTTTTGTCGACTTCTTCAGCGGTGCCAACATTTTGGCCGAAGACCAATTCGGGGTTGGCGACTGGATCGAGGCCAACGGCGAAACGGGAGAGGTGGTGGCTTTCAGTCTGCGCTCGACCAAGATTCGTAAGACGGACGGAAGTCTGGCCACGATTTCGAACTCGGACCTACGCCGGGTGAAAAACCACTCGAACGAGTACTCGGTGGTCGACTTTCGCGTGACCGTCACCTACGACACCGACACCGATCAGGCGATGGCGATAATTATGGATGAGATCGCTCTGCTGGAAACCGAATGGCAGGGGAAGATGGTCTCGCCGCCCGACGCCCTGGGGATCGACGAACTGGGAGGTAGCGGTATTACGCTCAGGGTCACCGTGCGGACCGTTCCGCTGGCTCAGTGGGCCACCCACCGCAAATTAGCCCGGCGGGTCAAACTGCGCTTCGACGAGGAAGGCATCAAGTTCGCGGGGGCCTGATGAGCCGTCCGTGGCTCGGCGAGAGGTTGCCGCTGAGCCTTTTGGAGGAGACCTCGCGCGCTAGAGGAATCGCCGACCTCTTCCCATGCAGAACGACTTCTGGCAAATTCCCGAGATTCAGGCGATCCTGCGCACCGTGGCGGTGCCCACCTATCTCGTAGGGGGCGCGGTGCGCGACCTGCTGCTGGGCCGATCGGTCAAAGATTTCGATTTCCTGGTCGACTGCGCCCCTCGCGACCTGCTGGACTTGCGTGGTCCTTTGCAGGAGGCCACTGGCCGCACCGTCATCGTGCTCGACGAACAGCGCGGCTACCTGCGCGTGTGTCAGCGGGGTAGCGACGGCGACGCCAGCAGCGAGGGTGTGGATCTGGCGGCGCGCGAGGGCGATACGGTGCAGGCCGACCTGACCCGCCGCGATATCACTTTCAACGCCATGGCGCTTAGCCCCAGCGGGGAGATTTTAGACCCCTTCGATGGTCAAGAAGATCTGAAGAAGCAGCGCGTCAAAGTCACCGCTCCGCAGGTTCTCGAGGACGACCCGCTGCGGGTTCTTCGGGTTCTGCGCATCGCTGCGGAACTGAGCTTTTCCATCGAGCCGGATACGCTGCGGGCCCTGTCCGACTTCGCTCCCGGCCTGAGTCGGGTGGCCGGCGAGAGGATCGGCGAAGAGCTGTTCCGCTTTCTGGCCAACACCGACGTGTGGCTACTGCGCGCCTTCGTCGAGGCCAACGTCCACGGCGCCATCTGGGAAGATTTCCCCCTGCCGCTTCCCTGGCTGATGGAGTGGATCGTGGCCCGGGAAGACGCCGAACAGTTCCCCCGCACCGAAGACAGCGTGCTGTCGATGCTGGCCGCCATGCTGGTGCCGGTGGGAGAGGAAGACCCCGACCGAGGCGAGGAGTTGCTCAAGCGCATCAAGCCGTCGCGCGCCCAGATCCGCTTCGTGCGGCAGTGGTGGAGAGGCTGCGCCTCGCTGCGGGCCGGTCTGCCCGACACGGCTCGAGAGATTCACGCGCTGGGCAAGTTGGCCGGAGATAGTCTGCCCGGCCTGGTCCAGTTCGCCGTGCTGCCCACCTCGGAACTGAAGTTCCGCCCCGCGCTGGCCGGTCGGCTCCGAGTGGCTTTGACCGGTCGCGGCGAACTGAGCACCGACCCGCTGCCGCTGGGCGGAACCGAGCTTAGCCAGTACTGGGCTCGCGAACCCGGCCCCTGGCTCAAGCCGTTACTCGACGAACTCGAAGCCGCCTGGGCCTGCCGAGAAGTCAGCGACGTCGTCGCCCTGCTGGACCACTCAGGCGAGTGGCTCAAGCGCCAGGAAGCTGCCAAAGGCTAACGTCGCACCGTCCGATATCGACTTTTCACCGACATGAAAAGAGGCTGGAGTTTTGGCTCCAGCCTCTTTTGTTCTATTGGGTCTTGTCGAACTACTCGGCGGCGATTTCGCGGTAGCGTTCGGCTTTGTCGCGGAGGACGCCGGCGGCGGCGATCTTCTGGTTGCCGCTCTGGATCAGGCGCTCGGCCTCTTCTTCCTGGCGCTGGGCTTTGTTGGACTCGTCAAAGGACATAGCCGACAGCTTAGCCGACTCGGCCAGCTTGGGGCGCGCTTCGAGCATCATCTTCTGGCCCCGGTTCTGCAGGCGCAGACCTTCGAGTTCCAGTTCGCGAGCCTCTTCCAGAAGTTTGGTCGCTTCAACGCCACGGGCGTGAGCCGTTTGCGACGTCGCGCCACCGGCTTCGAGTTGAGACACACCTTCGCCGATGGTCGCTTGCGCTTCGGCCTCACGTCCGTGCGAGGCCCGCAGCTTGTTCAGCAGGCTTTTGCCGCGACCGATATAGGAGACCTCTTTAGCCACCGTTCCGATCGCCTCGCCCGTCGTCTTCTGGGAAGCGGCCGTCAGGGACGACTCGAGTTCAAGTTCCCCAGCGAAGGCCGAACCCGACTGCTCCTGGCGGAACAGCGCCTCTTCCTGCTGCACGAACCCGTGCTGAAGTTGGGCCACGCCGTCTTCCTGAAGCTGATCGGCGCGAACCTTTTCGGCATTCGCGGCCACATCCAGGCGGGCCGCCGCCTGTTCGGCCTCGTCGGCCTCGAGACCGGCCTTTTCACCGGCTTCCTTGTGCTCTTTTGAGCGAGTGTCGAGCAGCGACGAGCGCGTGGTCGAACCGTGGCTCTTGACTTCGAACTCTTCTCCGCGAGCCTGAGAATCTTCGGCTTTGGCGCGCAATTCTTCGGCCTGCATCGCGATCTTCTGAGCCTCGGCGCGGAGTTCGCCCGCTTCGGCCTTCAAACGCCGGGCTTCGGCCAGTTCGGCGCAGCCCTGACGTTCGAGGCAGACGCCCTGGAAGTAGGTCCAGGGCACGCACTGCATCTGGCGGCCTACGGCGACGTGACACTGACCGGACTGCTCCAGCACGCGAGCCTGCTGGCCCAGCGCCGCGCTGCGCGTGCGCAGGTCGTTCGAGGTCGCCGTCATCTCGTCGGCGCCGGCGTTATCGCGATCGGCGTTACGAGCGTGGAAGTCGGCGTTGAGTTTTTCGGCTTTGGCCTTGAAAGAGTGGTAGATCGAGCTGAAAGCTAGGTCGACCGAAGTGTCCTCGTGGCGGCTCTCCTGAGCTTCGGCCCAGCCCTGCTTCAGCTCTTGCGACTCGCGCGCGTCGCCCAGCGCTTCGGCCTGCACGCTGTGCGCGGTCGACTGCTGCAGCTGTTCGTAACCGGCGGCTTTGACTTCGGTGCCATCAGCGAACGACTGGCCCGCAATGAGGTAGCTGTCTAGCTGAGCGCCCTGGCGCTGCAAGCCGCCCTCGCGGCGAGCCAGATTGTCCTCGAGCGTGCCGAGTTGGTCGGACTTCTTCGCGTCGAGCTTGGCGTCTTTGCTCTGAAGCTTGGAGAATTTGGCCAGGTCCACCGCCTGGCCGGCGTTTTCAAACGCCTGCTCGGTCAGTCCAGCCTTGGCGGTCTCGAGCCCGCCGGATTTCTCTTCCGAGGCGCCCTGCAGATCTTCCAACGAACCTTTGAGTTCGGAAAGCCCGCCTTCGGTTTTGACGGAGCCTTCGGCGATCCGGTCCGAGCCGTTGGCCAGGTTGGTCAGTCCGCGCAGGTTTTGCTCGCGTCCACGGCGGCGCATGACCTGGGACTGCTTGGCCAGCTCGTCGGCGTTGGCGCGGCTGCTCTCGGCTGCCTGGCTCTGCTCGTGGGCGGTGTAGAGGTCGTCGACGCCAGACCGAGATAGCTCCTGAGCGCGAGCCTCGTCCTTCGAGGCGGTGTCACGGAGCTGCTGTTTTTGACGTTGAAGAGCGCTGCTCTCCCCGGTCTGCACGACGTTCATAAGGCATATTATACCGATTCCACCCCAGTTGTCATGTTACAAGTCCGTTACGTTTATTTCAGGAACAAGCAAGATTCTTTCCGGAGGAAAGCAAGACGGGAGCGGGAGGAGGAGAGGGGGCGGAGCGAAACCTCTTGGCAACCGCAGAACGGAGTCCCCCATGGCAGCAGACGACAGCAACAGCGAGACCGGCGAGGTCGAAATCATCTTTGACGACGAGCCTCAGGCCGCCGCCCCGGCGCCGCCCGCGCTCACCGCCGAGGAAGAGGATGAACGGCGTCGCGCCTACCGACTGAACAAGGTGCTCGGGGCGACTCTGACCTCGCTGGCTGGAGACTCCACGGCGGCCCGCCTATTCGTGATCGACATCTCGACCTCGGGTTTCCGCGCCACCGATCACTCGCCTCACGCCGAAGAGCAGTACGACATCGCGGTGGTGCTGCAAAAAGACGACGAGCCGTTCCGCAGCCGGATGCGCGTGGTCTGGACCAAAGAGCTGACGGTGTCAGGAATGTTCCAGATGGGCTGTGAGTTCGTCGACACCACCCCGGAAGAGTTGGCCAAACTCGAAGCTTTCATCGACAAAGAGCGTCGTCGCATCGAACCCACCACCAAGGCGCCCGACCTGGGACGCCCCTGGACGATGATCCGCTAGAGTTCCAGGCTACGCCAGAGGTACCAGGAGGCCAGGCTGCGGTAGGGCCTCCACGGCTCGGCCCAGATGCCCATCTGGGCAGGGTCGGGCAGTTCCGCTGCCTCGAAGACGTGAGCGAACCCTTTGCGGATGCCCAGGTCTTTCTCCGGCAGAAGGTCCCGACGCCCCAGATGAAAGAGCAGAAACATCTCGGCGCTCCAGCTGCCCAGACCCTTCACCTGGGTGACCTGCTCCACCACCTCATGGTCCGGCAGCCGGCTCAGCCCCTCCACCCCTAAAGTCCCCTCCAACACCGCTGACGACAGCGCGCGTAAGGCCGCGATCTTAGGCCGGGAAACCCCCGCCCCGCGCAGCGCCTCGTCCGAGAGCGCCAGCAGTTCTTGCGGATTTGGGAACGGCTCCGAGCCAAGGGCTCGAACTCGGTCTTCGATAGCTCGCGCCGCTGACCCGGCAAGCTGCTGGTACAGCACGTTGCGAGCCAGGGCCGCGAACGGCTGGTCGGGGTAAAGCGGCTGCAGTGGGCACGGCCCTACGGCGGAAACCACAGGGCCCAGGAGGGGGTCGGCCCTCAGGTGGGCGGTGGCCCTTTCCATCTCGCCTTCATCCCACAGGCTCGCGATCACGCTACCTCGAGCGGACCGGCAAGGTGGGGGAGGAGACGGACTGCAGGCCGCCCGACGAGGCGGTAAAGGTGACCGTCCCGTTAGCCCCGGAAGGGAAGGAGAGGTTGGAGAAGACGGCGCGGCCGCTGCTCAGCGGAACCCCCTGGGAGGGTTGAGTGGGCGAGGCGCCGGACGAGGAGAGACCGACCGAGCCGGTCGCTGCCGTGTCCAACTGGCCCTGAGCGTTGAAGGCGCTGACCTCGAGACTGTAGAGCACGCCGCCCTGATAGGTGGCGGGTAGCGCGGTGAAGGCCAGGAAAGGCGCCCCCGGAGTAGCGGGCGGGGGCACCGTCGCACCGGGAGTCAGCGCCTGCGAGGCGACCTGGGTGGTACCGGGGACGGCAGCGTCGAGATCGGCGTAGCCCAGCACGGCGGAATTCGTGTCCATTCCGATCACTCGCATCTGTAGCGAGCCGGCGGGTAGGCCGTCGAAGCTGGCGCTGGTGCCACCCGCATCCACCGTTTGGACGGCCAGTTGGGCGCCTCGGATGTCGAAGGCCAGGACGCGAAACTGGGCCAGGCCTGCCATGCTGGCCGTGGCGGCTTCCAGGTTCACGGTGACGGTGGGGTTCGGCTGGGCCCGTCCCGGAACGGTGGGGGCGTTGCTCAAGCCGCCGTCGGAGCCGCTGCCGGAGTCGCATCCCAGGGAGAGCCCCCCGAGGAGTACCAGCATTCCCACCAACAGGCGCTTGGGTTGGGTCAAATACAATTTTCGCATACGCTATTTCTTGTCGCTGGTGGCCAGCACGCTGGCCAGGAAGGCGTCCGCGTCGGCGTCGACGCCGGGCCCTTCGCCTAGATTCGATCTTCGGTCCGCTTCCCAAAAGCCTAAGACCGTTCCGTTGCCCCCCAGGTGGGTAGAGGATTTCTCCAGGCTGTAGAAGCCCGGAGGGTTGCGATCAAAAAGGATCAGGACGAAATAGGGGTCGGGAACGTCCTGAGGTTCGGGTAGGGTGATCAGAGCCGCCGGTTGTCCCTGTTGCAGAAAAGTGCGCACCGCCAACCCGGTAGCGGGCAGAGAGGTTTCTTTGCCGGCCGCCTGCTGCCAGAGCCAGGGCAAAAACGCCTCTGGCTCGTTCCAGAGCGCTTCTTGCAGTTCGGCGGTGCGCTGAAAGGCGTAGCCTCGGAGCAGCCCAAACGCGAACCGGTAATGCTGTTGTGCCATACCCGTACAGTCCCCTAACCTGGTCCCCATCCAGGTTTCATCCGGATCCCTTCTCGGGTCCGAAGCGACTCCCTTTTCCCGGCCGGGGCCGTTCTCTAAACCCCGGGGCTCAGGACGGCTTCGATTTCGGCCAGCGCCGCGACGGCGGCCTGGCTCATCCAGACGCCTCCGCCGGCCTGGGCCAGTTGGGCGAACGGGTTCAGGTCGGGGTTGATGTCCACCATCAGCGCGCCGTTGCGAGCGGCCAGGTGGGCCATCTGCATGGGCAGGTTGGTAGCGCCGGAACTGCCGACGGTGATCAGAGCGCCGGCGTTACTGACGGCGCGCAGCGAGCTTTCGAAGCGAAACCGTTCTTCGTCGTAACACTCGTCAAACCACAGCACGTGGGGACGCGACGGGCCCCCGCAGCGAGGACAGACCAGAAGCGCCTTCTCGGCGGCGGTCAACGGCTGGTGTCGCTCTTTGGGGCCGACGCCAGCGGGGATCTCGACCGGGGTCAGCGAGCATTCGTTCCAGCAGCGCATCTGATTGATGTTTCCGTGCACCTCGAAGATGCGCGCTGCCGAGTTGCCCGCGCGTCGATGCAGTCCGTCCACGTTCTGGGTGACCAGCAAGAAGCGGTCGCCCAGTTTCTGCTCGAGCCGAGCCAACGCCAGGTGGGCCGGGTTGGGTTGCGCAGCGTTGCAAACAGTTCGCCGATACAGGTACCAGGCCCAGATGTCGTCCGGCATCTGGCAGAACGCGGCGTTGGTGGCCAACTGCATCGGTTGATAGTTGGCCGAACCGATGGTCCAGAACCCCTCCTCGCCGCGGAAGGTCGGAATCCCGCTTTCAGCAGAGATGCCTGCCCCTGTCAGAAACACCAGCGAGTCGCCATCGACCCGCCCTAGAAGCTGTTGTAAAGACGACATAGCTGCGGAAATTCTGGTCGCCTCAGGCGAATCCTGGGGAACTTACAGGGCTCTGTCACGGAACCGGGTCAGGCTCAAGAGCCGTCTTCGCTCAGGGTCAGCAGTTCGAAGACGTCGGCCTGATAGAAGCCGGACCAGTACTCGCCGTCGGTGGTGATTCCGGTGAAGGAGACCAGACGGCCGTTGAGGGTGCGATAGGCCTCGCGCAGTTCGATGGGGTAGGGGGGAGGTAGGGTCAGCCGGGACCTCACGGTTCCGTAATCGCGTTCGAACTCGTGCGCGTCCAGGTGTTCAGCCAACGCCTGGAACGCCAGGCCTTCGAAGGCGTCGGTCTTTTGCTGCGAATCTTCCAGGAAGCGCCACAGGCAGGCCAGCCAGAAGGCGGGCAGTCCGGAAACCTCCTCGCCGGACTTGAGTTCATATTCCACAACCAGGTCGACACCGGCCGGACGACGGACGGCGCGAAGCGCTTCGGCTCCGGACGAATCGAAGAGGCCCAGTTGCTCTAACAGATCACGATGCTGCATCACGCCCCCTATCCGCCCCCGCCTACCGCCAAGCCTGCTTGGGTCCGGGTAGGTTGGCTGCGAACGGTTCTCGAAGGTGCCCTGTATGAACGTCAGGTTGCTGGTCGAGGAGTCGCTGTTCGGCACCGTGCTGATCAGCTTACCGATGGCCACCAGCGCCTGGGCAGAGGCGGACTTTGCTCCAGAGGAGCTTCCTGGAGCGATCGCGACCTTTTTGGTGTGGACCTTCGTGGTGTGGAGTTGTAGTGCGCTAGCTGGCTGGAAACGTGCGCGGGCGCGTCGACGCCGATCTCTGGTCCCTCGTTTAGATTTCTAGTTGGACCAGGGAGAGTTATTCAACTTTCCCCCGGGTTATCCACAAGAAAATTCAATTACTCCCCGATTTGGGGTTCCGCATTCAATCCCAGGTCGAAAGTTGTTCAACTTCTCCCCAGAGTTTTGCACAGGCGCCAGGGCCAGCAACGCGAAGAGCCCGCGATGGAACTGTTCCGTCGCTGTTTTTACGGGAGCTTGCTGGTGGGGATCCCGGTCTCGGCCGTTGTTTGGGCGGTTGCTCGCAACGTCCAGCAGTCTCTGCCGTTGAACGCCCGCTTCGAAGATGCCGAATCGGGCGTGGCCACGGCCACCTTCGTCCTCTGCGCTTTTTTCGTGATCCTCAAAGAGACCGTGTCCTCGGCGATTCGGCGGCCCCGGAATGTGGACGACAGACCGAAGTTGGACTAACGCGCGACGGTCTGACCGGTCTGGTCGACGCGGGGGTAGCCGGTAGGCACGCCAGAGTGCGGGCCAGCACAGCTGACCAGGAACTCTTTGCCCGTTACCTTGTACTCGTACGGTTTCTCCGACGAGTGGCAGGTGGGGACGTAGGGCAGATACTTGGGGGTCAACTCTTCGAGCGCGGCGGGGTAACGGCCGTTGTTTTCGAGGTGGTACTTACGCAGCGCCTCGCCGATTCGGGTCACGAACTCCTGGCAGCCGATGTAGTTGACCTGAGTCGTCACTCGAGCGGTGGCAAAGTAACCAACCACGGCAATCAGCACGGCCGCAATCAGCAGCCTGGGCATCCACTTCTTCATGCTCGCTCGTTGTTGCTCGACCCTGGGATGTCCTTGTTCCAGCGGGCTAGCCGGGTTGACCCAGAAGGTTCGATAGCAGCGTGAACATCTGCGGATGCTCGCGTTCGACCCAGGCGGGTCCGTCGGCTCCATGGGCGGCCTGGAACTCTTCCGAGACGGTGGTCAGATACTCGTCGCGGCTGGAACCGTACAGGCTTTGGAACTCGCGCGCTTGCGCGAACGATTCGCTGATCTGAGTCAGTTCGTCGGGCGAGGCGTACCGCTGCTCAAAGACGTGCAGCAGTTCGTGGATCAACACGGCTTTGACGCCTTGCTGGCTCTGTAGGATCTCTTCGCCGATGAACAGGCGCTGCACGGGAAGTTCGTTCGAACTTGTCTGGGCTCTCTGCACCAGGGCGTCGGTGGTCTGGAACCAGGCTCGGCCAGCCTGCTCTAACCGCTGGCGTTCTTCGTCGTCAGCGACCTCGACGCAGTCGGCTGCGGATTTGTCCTTCGGAATCACCACGATCTCGAGCGGGCAGGCGCGCTGCACCCTCTCTCCCGCCGCCTGCAGCAGTTCGCCGTGGCTCAGGCTTTCGGCGCTCGACCCAACGATGTTCGAGAGCGCTTGTCGCGCCTCCGGAACCTCCACCGCTGTCCGCATCAAGGCCATGCCGTCGATCTCTCCACCCTTCTGTGCCTCGGCCTCGAGGATCTGCTGGAAGTGGTTCTCGTAGACTTTTAGCTGGTTCAGGTCGACGGAGGGGGCCCGTTCGTCGTTGAGCGAGCCAAGCAGTTTGCCGAAGGCTTCTTTGGCAACGCCGAGGCTCTCTTTGCTGGGCGCCCGGAGCGTCACGTTGCGGAAGCCGGTCTCCGTGAACGGCAGCGACGCGGGGCCCAGGAGGCCCGTTCCGTTGGGTACGTGCGAGGCGACTTTGCCCAGCGTCGTGCGACGGTTGGTGCGGAAGACTGGGGTGTCGACGCGCATCCCCTGCGTGTCGTCGAGGCCGGGAGCGCTGCGGTCGATAATCTGGCCCTGGGCGTCCAGAAACTTCATTGCGAGGCCTTGCTCGCCGCCGGCCAGGAGCACTCCGAAAGGCTTGCCAAAGATGCCGGGTGGAGTGCCGGGCACGCGGAACTGCCACGGTTCGGCGCCGGGTTCGAGTTTGTGACCGCCCTGGACCGCGTAGCCGCTGGCCAGGTCGTCGGCGTTGGCGATGCGCCCGTCGAGCGGAATCTTACGCCCGTCCTCGGTCAGAAGTTGGGCGTTCTCCAGGTCGACCTGCAGGTTGGCGTTCTTCACGAACTGTGCAGCGGCTTCGTCAAAGCTCAGGGCGATGGGACGGGGCTGGTCCTGGTTGGCCTGATAGACCTCTCCGGCCTGAGGTTGGAGGGGAGGCAGGGGGGAGGGGACGGCGGTTGGAGCGGGCAGCGGCGCGCTTTGCGACAGAGCCACGCCATCGGCCGGCGCCGGGGCAGCGTCGCCCGCTGGAGCGTTGGGCGCGGGGCGCTCTCTGCGAGGAGTGATGGAGAGGGCGGCGCGAGGATCCAGCGGGGACAAATGCATGGCGCCACTATACCACACCTATCCCGCTGAGGGACCTTTTCGTGCATTTCGCGATCCGTCGGCTGTACGAACAGAGACCAGCCGGTAGAGCCGACAGATCGTGGATCCGCCCGTTGTGCGAACAGAGATCAGTCCGCCGAGCCGACAGATCGCGGATCTGTCGGCTGCACGAACAGAGATCAGTCCGTGGAGCCGACAGATCGTGGATCCGCCCGCTGTGCGAACAGAGATCAGCCCGTGGAGCCGACAGATCGAGGATCAGTCCGCTGTGCGAGGTGGTACAATCTGCCTCGATGAGCAATCTGCCTCCGAGCTTTCTCGCAATCGGGGACGTTCACGGCGACCTGGCCGCGCTCGACCGCGCGCTAAAGCTGGCTGAACGTCTGGCCTTGCCACCGGTTTGCTTTGGAGACATCGTCGGAGGCGCGCACGATTCCGCCTGTATCGCGAGGCTGCGCCAGGCTGGTTGTCTGGTGCTGAGAGGCAACCACGACCAGTGGGCGGTCGAGCGAGACTCTGCTCATCTGGCCCGAGACGAAAAGGAGTGGTTACGCAGGCTGCCCCTGCACGCCGAGAGCGAGCAGACCCTCGCCGTCCATACCCATCACGAGGTCGACGGAGAGCGCGTGCGATGGTTCGAGCTACAAAGCTCGCTGGAAGTCGAGCAGTTCTGCCAACTTCATCAGGCCAAACGCTTCCTTCTCGCCGCCCACACACATCACGCGTCGCTGACCTCGCAAAGCCTGGAGACGCCCTATCGCTCCAAGGGCTCCCTACGTCTCCAACCGCTCCAAGCTTTGGGACCAGGCCAGCACTTCGTCGACGTCGGCTGGGCCAGCGACAACGCGGTCGTCTTCCACCTCAACCCCGAACCCACCATCGAATTCCTCTTCTTCTAGCCCGACTCAACGCTGACACTCGTGCAAGCTAGGTCCCATTCCCCAGCTGCGACGGGGCTAACTCCTACACGCAGTTCAATTTTCTAATCAATGCCTTGCGCGGCATCGACGATGCTCGTTTCTCACGAGTCGCCTCAGGGCTGGACGAGTCCTTGAAGGAGCGATATCGCTTCATGTTCACCTATGTCCTCGACATCAGGACCCAGCGTCCGCTAACTGTCGAGGCCCTCGGCTTCCACGACCCGCCCGACCAACAAGCCCTTCCGCTCCACGACCCCCACCTGATGTGGCCCTGACCAGGATCGCCTGATCGACGGAAGAAGTCGCGCCGGATGAGCATTGAGGGTGTCAGGGCCTACGACTCGATGGGGCTAGGCGGCGGGACCTGGGAGGCGGTGCTGCGTCATCCTACTATAGACCTACCCTCCTCACTACGCCTCCACCAAGCGCTCCAGAACTGGGCAACGCCGTCCGAAGACCGCATCGAAAAACGTCTCTCCGTTCAAGACCCGGAGGGTGAGGAAGAGGTGGAGGCCGAGGTCGGCCATCGCAGGCTGCTGGCTTGTTCCGATTCTGCCTTCCAGATCAACCTCTATCTGGACCATCCGCTCTCGCTGCCACCCGAAAGTCGCTACACCCATGCAAAGGTCTGGGTAGAGGCGGAGCAGACGATGGTCATCCTGCCTCAGCACGCCGCCTGGTCGGGCGACCTGTACCAAGACATCTCGAACTTCTTTCGCTACCGACGCCTTATCAAGGCACTCGCTTCGATCCTGAGGCCCACCCGGTTCGCCTGGGGAGAACACGCTGAGGGTTGGCCGGAGACGGATTGGCTGAAGCTCGACAGCCTGGACTTCGAAGACGCACTTTGGAGGCTTTTCGTAGCCAACTCGTGGGAGCTTCATCTCTCTGCAACAGCCACGAAGAGCCTCGAATCCGAGTTCCGACAAGCCGCTCGTACGGAGTTGCTCGGGCGCGAATAGATCCGCCGACCAGCCTTCTCTAGCGAGACATCAACCAGAGGACGACCAGGTAGAGAACGTGGCCGACGGGGTAGGCCAGCCATAGCATCAGCAGCGGGGCAAACCAGGCGTTGTGGTTGTCCAGCATGCGGTTGAAGCGGTGGCTGGACTTCTTCATAAAGGTATGGGGGCAGATGGCGCGGATGTCTCCGCCCAGGATGATGGAGAGTTCGTCGCGGACCTCGGCGATACTGGCGAAACGAGCAGCGGGCTCTTTCTGCAACATCCGGACCAGCAACACGCTGATCTCGCGGGGGATTCGCCCCTGGACCGGATTGACGAACTCCTCGGCCGGCTTGGGAACGGTATAGAGCAGCGACGTCATCTGCTCCATCCGCGTCGCCCCTTCGTGAGGGTTACGCAAGGCGAACAAGTAGTAAAGCACGACACCTAACGAATACTGGTCGCTGGCCTCGGAGTAGAGACCCGCGACCTGCTCGGGAGCCGCCGTCGACAGGGTTCCGGCGAAGGTGTGCTCGGCGGTCAAGCGCGCGTCCTCCGGTCGATCCTCCAGTGGAGGCACCGCCAGTCCCCAGTCGACCAGCCAAACCTCGCCGTGCTTGCCCAGCATCACGTTGTCGGGCTTGATATCTCGATGCACCAACCCGCGACCGTGCGCGTAGACCAGCGCGTCACAGAGGCTGATCGCAATCTGGAGGCGTCGATGGAAGGGAAAATCCGCGTGAGCCGCCGCATCGCCCGCCGCCAACTTCTCCACGAGTTCCGCCAGCGTCTGACCCTCGATCAGCTTCAGCGCCAGGTAGGGCCGCCCGGTCGGGGTCTCTCCAAACTCGTAGACCGGAGGGATGTTCGGATGCTCCAGCGACCCTGTGGCCAACGCCTCGCGCTGGAACCGCTGGCGGTATTCCTTATCTTCGGCAAGCTCCGAGCGCAGTAGTTTAACCGCCACCTGACGGCCCAGCCTGGGGTCGCCCGCGCGGAACACCGCACCGCTCCCTCCGTCGCCAATAGAGGACGGAGCCTCGAAGCGGGGCGTGAAGTCATCGGACTCCGTGAGGATGCTGGTTTCGTTCATTCGAGAGCTAATTCCACACCCTCACGAACGCCCCTACTTATCCTTGCTGGAGGAGCCGCCGGACGAGGAACTGCCGGAGGAGCCGGAGCTGCTGGAGGAGGAGGAGCTGGACTTGGACTCCGACTTCGAGCTCGAGGAGCTGGAGCTAGAGCTGGACTTCGACTCGGACTTCGAGGTGGAGGAAGAGGAGTCGGAGGACGAGGAGGAGCTGGAGCCCGAGTCAGACGAGGACGACTTGGAGTCGGAGCTGGAGGAGGAGCTGGAGGAGGACGAGCTGGACTTAGACTCCGACTTGCTCTCCTTGCTCGAACCGCTGTCGGTCTTTGACTCTTTGCCGCCTTCTTTGCTCTCGGCCTTCGCCTCGTCGGCCTTCTGAGCCGCTTTCACAGCGTCTTTGCCGGTTTCGATGGCCTGGTCGATTGAGCGCAGGCCGTTCACGACGCCTTCGGGAGTTTCTGCTGCGGCAGCTTCTTTGGCTGCGGCCTTCACATTTTCGGCCTGCTCGTCGATTTCGGCCTGAGTGTACGGACCGTTCTGAGCGCCTTCTTTGCTAAAACCAACGTGGACGTGTCCGGGGTGGCCCTTATCTCCAGGGCCTAGAACTTCAGTCGCTCCAAGCGCTCTGGCGTCCGCCATGAAAGCCTTGTAATCGGGATGGTTGATGTCGACCTTTTGGCCGTTGATATAGTTGACGTCAAAGGCAAGACCGGAGTAGTGCTTAGAATTGATGCTGCTGTGCTCTCCGCCGACAATGGAGGTGATATTCATGTTATACTTTTCAGCCAGCTCGTTCATAGCGTTAAGTGCACGAGAGTCCAGATAGGTCGGAGCACCTTTGGCGTGGCCATAGTCGCTGGATAAGGACGGTTGTCCGGCCGCAGCCTGCTGGATAGAGTGCAACGCGCTAGCCTGGTCCCACACACCTTTGACCTGGTGATCTAGCAGCGAAATCTGCCCGCTCTCGACCTTGGCCAGAATCTCATTCGCGATGGCGATACGGCCTTCACCACCGGTCACGTTGGGAGCCGTCAGCCCACCCAGGCTGGGGGTCGAAACCGCGCTGGGCACTCCACCACCGGTGAAGACTCCACCCGTGTTGCCGCCGGTCGCGCTGCCGTTGAAACCTCCACCCGTGTTCCCGCCACCGGTGAACACTCCACCCGTGTTCCCGCCCCCGGTCAGGCCGCCCATCGCGCCACCCAGCAGCGAGGACATCATCCCACCCAGACCCGAGCCGCCGCCGCCCAGGAAGCTGTTCAGGATCCCGGCTCCGCCGCTCCCGGTCGAGAAGTTGTTGCGGAAGCTGTCGTCGATGCTTCCGCCGCCTCCTCCACCGGCAAGCCCCTCGCCTTTACCGAAACCGGGGTCGGCCATCGGAAAGGTCCCGCCAGCGGGGTTCAGCATCCCGGCGAAGTTAGCGCCGTTCTGTCCCATCATCAGCTGCTGCAGGTACATCATCAGCTGATTCATGTCCATCCCGCCGCCCATCATCATCGACGGCATCATCATAGGAGAGAAGCCGTTCAGGGGAAGGGTGGAGAAGCCGAGCTGCGTGGGGTTAATCATTTTCGTATCTTCCTTCGGGTGGAGTTCTTCGGCTCATCATGCCCGGACCCGTTGATCGACCGCCTTAAATGCGGCCGGGAAGATATGAACAGTTTGTTAACCAGGCCGAGGCTATTATCGGGCGCCATCCCTGATATTTTCCGCGAAATCTCTGGAAAATTTTCCGGCGGGTTCGCGGAAATCCAAAGGTTCACAATTCGGTCAATCCTCAAGGGTCTGGGGTTGGTACTGTAAGAGCGCTATGTTGACCAGTCTCGTTCGTCATATGAAGGTCCGCGAGGACTTCAGCCCTTCTGCTCGTTCGGCTCAGGCGCGGGAATCCGTCGGCCAGTCGGCCGTCAAAGGGGCTCTGGTTGGAGCCGGAGCGGGGGCCGCGATTGGAGCCGCCGTGGGCTACGCCCGTGGCCTGGAGGGGATGGCGGACCAGTCCGTCACGGTTCGGGACGAGACCTACTATAGCCAGCGTCCCGAACTTGTGGGAGCCGAGTATGACGATGTCGACTACCGCTCTCGCTACAACCACAGCAAAGAGAAGTGGGAGCGGGTGCGCGAAGACGACGACTGGGATCCGATTATCGTCAAGCACAACGACAAGGCTTACCAGCGGCCCGATTTTATCAAGACCGGAGCCGGGATGCTGGGCTCTATCGCGGCGGGAGCGCTGACCGGCGCCGCTCTCGGTGGCGTGGTCGGCGCTGCTGGTTCGACGGCAGCACGCCTGGCTGGTGTCAGCTTTGGTGAAGGCGCCGACATCTTTGCGGACAAGCGCAGCTTCCTGGTGGCCGGAGCGGCCGGGGGAGCGGTGATTGGAGGCATCGCGGGCTTCCATGCGGGACAGGTCGCTCAAGAGCACGCTGTCTCTGCTGTACGCACCGCGCCCGTTTACGAAACGAGGCAGATCGGCTGGATGCCCACCGAGTCGAACGCCTCCCGCATCGCCCGCGATCTGGGCAAAGGTTCGGGCGACTACACTCTCGACTACCGCGAACTCGGAGACCGCTACGGCGCCGTTCCGTTCGAGGGCCAGGACAAGGTCCACGCCAAAGTTCAGGTGGGAGAAACTCAGCGCGAATACCGCAGCACCGCCCTGAATCCAATCAACGGCGCCCTGGCCGGTATTGCCATGGGTGGCGTCCTGGGCCTGGTCACCGGCGCCACCGCCGCCGTCCTGCACGGCGCGATCAGCAAGACTTAGAGCAGCCTTCTCCAGGAGTTCGAGCGAGAATTTGTTCGTTCCCTACTGGGGACACGCCGAGCGCTTGAACGGTTCGGACGTGTCCAGCTGTTCATCCAGGGCTAACACTGTGTTCGTTGCCCTCCCTGCTGATCCAGGCTAAAGTCGCGTCATCCCGGCGGCTCCACCAGGCGAGCCGCCCTCTCTCCCACAGGAGCGAGCCATATGAAAACCGTCCTTTACCAGGGCCACACCTATCACCGAAGCCAGCAGACCTGGCTGGACCGTGACTACCTCGAAGTCGATAGTCGTCGAGCCGACGAGCTGGATCGCCAGTTCCCTCCACCTCCGCCCGACCGCACCCAGCGCCGCCAGAACCTGAAGAAGAATCGCGAGAACGGACGTATCGTCTTGACCTCGCAAGACGCCAACGACCCGATTGCGATCGCTATTCTCTGCGCCACCTATCGGGACCGTGGCTGGCATAGCCAGGCGCTACAGCTGACGGAGCCGTGGAAAGAGAGCACCGCCAGCGGGGTGCTGATCGCCCGCGCGGCGGTGCTTTGCGATGTCGGTCGGTTAGAGGAAGGGCACGATTTGGCCCAGCGAGCCGCTCAGCACGGAGGCGGCTACGTGGCCCAGACCTTGCTGGCCAGCATTCGCAAACGATGGGGGAGAACTCCTCAGGAAGTTCTGCTCTAGAAAGTCGAGACCTCGGGAGTTCCGGGGGCCTCGCGGGCCAGCAGTAGCTCGAACAGTTCTGTCGGCTCCGAGGCCTCTTCCGGCCAACTCGCCGGGATGATCATTCCACCCAGGCCAGGAAGCTGCTCCTTCACCCGAGCGGACAGCCTCTCCGCCTCTTCCCAGGCCTCGGCCCGAGACAGGCCCGGTCGTAGCCAGGCCAGCCGCCGAGGCGAGTGGAAGCGGGTCAGCATCTCGCCCTCGCGGACATCGCTTTCTACCAGACGCGCCACGCTGGCGCCGGCCTGGCACCAGGCCGAATACGACTCGTCCCCCTCCAACCGGTTCAAACTGACCACCAGGGCCGAGCCGTGGTCGGAGGACTCGAAGCCGTCAGTCAGCCCCTCCCACAGGCGAGCCTCACTGGGCAGACCGGTGTCCGGATCCACCGCCGGGGTGGGCTGCCCCGCCTGATCCCAACGGACGTCCAGAAAGGCGAAGTGGCCGCGTTCGCTCCACCCCAGGCCGCGGGAGCGAGCCAGTCGCTCCCACACCTCGGGCGATTCGATGCGGTCCAGACGCACGGCGCGGACCTGATGCAGCGAGTCGCCGTGCAGCGCAAACTCGTAGGTGTCGACGAAGTCTTCGGGGCTTAGCTCTGCGCTGTCGTAGGACAGAAACGGAGTCGCGCTATTCGAGCTGAAGTCGACCAGCACGGCTTCGACGCAGGGCAGAGGCAGAGCCAGGAGCCCATCGAGGACCTCGCGGTGGCGAGTGAAGTCGGGTTCGCGAAACCAGAACTCCAGCCAGGTTGTAGTCTTATGAGTAGCGTGTCGAGCAACCGTGACAAGAACACAGTCGTCCGTGCCCAGTTCGCACTCCCATCCACGATCGAACAGTTCTAGCCGAGCCAGCCGCTCGAAGCCTAACGACTCGGCCGCGCCCAGCCACATCTCCGTCACCGTGTCCGGAGTCGCTTCGTACACCGCTACCAAACTTACACCCACCATGCGCCAAGGCTATCACATGGCTCGTTGAGCGAACAGGGACAAGAGTTACTCTTTCGACAAAGAGCGAAATAACCCGAATGTCTGGGTCGGCTTAGTCCCTATTCGTTAGACTCGGTGTACTGCAACTGCCCGTTTTTGGACTCGATCTGCTGGCCGCTGCCGTAGGGGGCCAGCACGGCAACCCCGGTTTTGGGATTAAAGTAGATAAAGTTGCAGCGTCCGTGGCACATCTCGAAGGCGCCGTCCTGATAGAACCGCATATCGGTCTCGCCGTCATGCAGATCTTTGCTCAGGTCGATGTCCATCGTGTAGTTACCCTTCTTGTCGACCGTGCCTTTTTTGTAAGGCACCGTCGCCGAGCCGTTCTCGAACAGGCCCACGGCGTTGGCTCCTTCGATGGTGACCTTGCCGCTGACCCGCAGCACGGTGGGAGGCGCGGCGGGGGCCTTGTTCTTGGCCGAAGCATCGGCTACAGGCGCAGGGGGAGTGTAAGCCTGGACGGGACCGCTCACGTTGACGTCGACCGTGCCCATGGCTTTGTTGTTGATCACTTTCGCATTCACCAAAGGGGCGATCTTCTGTAGCGACACCATCGCCACACCGTTCTCCATCTTCACCTCGACGGGGGTCCCGGCGACCATCACGGTGTTGGTGGGCACGCCGTCAGCGCTGGCGCCTTTGCCCAGGGCGTGGCCGCCTTCGGCGTTCGAGACCAGGTCGGCGCCCAACGCTTTGGCGAACGAGGGCAGTTCGACCCACAGCTGGCCATCGGCGCTGGCTACCGCGCCTTTGAACGGCTTGTTCTTGACGTACAGTTCCGTGGCGGCGCTGGTGGCCAGAGAAAGAGTGAGAAGTGCGGCAGCAGTCAGCGCGCCAAAGTTGCGAAGCGAATTTTTCACCGAAGTTAACCCCAAGAAAGTGTCCATCCGCGCCAACGCACGAAACGGCTTCTCACGATTCTCCTCGGGTCAGGTCACTCCTCGCGCCCCGGCCTAAATTTTCGAGGATTTGGCTACAGTCGGTGGCGGTTGAGGAGCCTGAGCGAGAACCCTTGAGCGCCGGTTCCGATCCCTTTGGTCGCCACGTCGAAGAAGAAGTCGGCGTTCTCGACCTGGACGGTCTTGCCCACCAGGGCACCGAAGAAACTGGTGCGAGCGGAGCCTTCGCCCTGGAGCAGCACGTCCGAATCGGGGGCGATCAGGGTGAAGTAGGCGGCGGAACCGCCCGAGAGATGGACCGGGTCGGCGCCGGTGTAGTAGATCTTCAGGTTGGGCGGAAGTTTGCTGCTGTTGAGCAGGGCGTTTTCCCCTTCGACGGTGAGTTTGCCCGTGACATAGATGGTGGCTTTGCCGTTGGCCGGAAGTTCGAGTTTCCCGCCCGAGGTGATCTCGAGGTTCTCGATCACCATCACCCCGTTCTCGAGGCGGGTCGGGGTCGAGTCGCTGATCTTGACCGTGCCGTACTCCTTGTCGCCAGCCAGGCTATCAGGGTTCTCGGCGTCCTGCTTGGACGAGCCGAAGTTCAGCACTTCCTTGAGCTCTCCTGAAAACTGTCCGACGTGTCCAGAACCGTGAGCTGGTTCGTAGTAAAGCGTCCCATCGGGTCCAACAAAGACTTCATCGCTATCCTCTTCAGCCAGCAGCACTCGCCGGTTTTCAGAGGCTGCCTGAGAAATGAGCGATTGAAGCTTCGAGACAGGCATCGTATCCATGGTTTCGCCGCTTCTCGCAAACGATATATGGCCCCCGGCCCACTCGACTTTGAGACCTCCGGGTATCGTGAAGCTTGATGAGCCCAGTTCACTGACCGGCTTCTGCGCCTTCCCTCCACCCGATCCGGAAGGGTCGCTGGAGCTGGTCGACCCATTCCCGGCGATATCCGGCACCACAATCTCCTCGAGAGCGATTGGGTCGCTCAGCACCCCTTCGCGCGCCACCGTCGTCGATCCGGATTTCA
The DNA here is from genome assembly GCA_023447635.1 of Vulcanimicrobiota bacterium. GTDB lineage: Bacteria > Vulcanimicrobiota > Xenobia > Xenobiales > JADMJV01 > JAEXNA01. The sequence continues at coordinate 57,063 of JAEXNA010000156.1, forward strand.
CGATCCCCTGGTCCGTGGTCGAGTGAGGAGCAACATAGACGCCACCCTCGACGTTGCTGCTAGCAAGGTCGAACTCGGCGCTGGTGTCCATCGGGTCGACCCGGCGACTGGCCAGCAGCCCGGAATCCGCCTTCCCCGCCCCGCTGGGATCGACATTCACACTGGAGTCATACGCCTTGAAGGCGGAATTCGAGGAGGCCAGGCGGTCGGACAGCACTCCCACCTCGATGGCCTCCAACCCTGTCCGGAACAGAGCGCCGGCCCGGCGACTGGTGCCGTTCTCGGAGGTGCCGATGGAGAGCAGATACATGGTGCCGGCAGGCAGCGTCACGCCCTCCGGGGGAAGCAGTTCGTGGTGCACGGCCTTAGCCGACAGGTCGTCGTTTTTCAGCACCAGGACGCGATAGGTCGAGCCGTTCTCTTCCAGTGTCCCTTTGCGTTCACCGTCGAGTTCCGACGTGCGGTCGTACTCTTCGACGGCGGCCGCCAGCCCGGCCTCGGCCGCGTACAGCGCCTGGTCCGAGTGCTGTTCGTGGGTGGCCAGGCGCAGGCTGCTGGTGCCGGAGCGAACCAGAGTGCTGGCCAGTATGACCAGAATCACCGTCACCATCAAAAGCGCTGGCAGAACCATCGCTCGTCGCTTCTTGTTACCAAGCCTCACGCAGACACCCTCCAACCTTCAGTTTAGCATATGAACGTCCATGCGCACGGTCACCGAGACGTCTTTTTCCGCCTCTTTGAGCATGGACAAGGGGACCTGTTTCGCCACGGTGACGGTCAGAGAGGCACCGGTCGCGGTAAGACCCACCTCGAAGTCGCGGACGTCCTGGCCGATCGGTTTGGCCTGGGGGTTGGAGCGGAGGGTGGGGAAGTCCGGGAGGGGAGTGGGAGCGGCGGCCAGGTCGGTGGTAGTGGAGGGGAGAGGCGTCTCGACCCGTCGCACCTGGCGGGTGGGCTCGTCGTGATAGAAGGCGACCCACTTTTTCCAGACCAGGCGGCCGGTCGAGGTGTCGAACTGCACCTCGGGCTGGCCAGCGCTGGCGCCCTCGGGATCGGCGAACGAGATCGCTGCGATCTCGTCGTTCGATGAGCCGACCATCATGTGTAAGCGCGAAGCTTTATGAAGCTCGTCCACCATTCGACCGAGCAGAATCGTGGCCTGACGCTGAGTGCTGCCGTAGGTTTCCGAAGCGGTCGCGTACCGCTGCCCTTTGATGAAGAAAGCGGTGATGAGAAGCATCAGCCCCATCATCAGAGCGAACACCAGCACCGCCTCGAGCAGGGTCAGCCCCTGGGATGCTCTCACAGGACGCGGCCTTTGAGCGAGGTTAGGACGACCGGGGGAGCGGTGTTCTCTTCGTCCGAGCCCCGCTCCCAGCGCACCTCGACGGTGACCGAGCGAAGCTCTTTACCGGTCACCTGGGTGATGCGAGTTCGGGTCTGGAAGGTGGTCGAGATAGGGTTCCCGTTGCGATGAGAGTGCTCCAGAGTACGGACGTCATCGGACTCGCCGACGGCCAGTTCGTCGTAGCTTTTGGCCATCTCGCCTTCGAGCAGGCGCCGAGCCAACTGGTGGGCCTGGGTCGAACGGTCGGCGCTGACCACGGCGCGATCGCCGGCGGGAAAGAGAGCAAAGACCGTGAGCACGGCCATCGTCAGAAGCGTCATCCCCAGCAGGAGTTCGACCAGCAGTGCGCCCCTCGGCTTTTGAACTCGGCATACCATGACTAATCTCTTCAGGGTTAGCCAGTCGCTGTCACGAGCCCTCTCGTCTGCGGGTGGAGGTATCGCTTCTGAGAAGCGTAGGCTATCGGCGGGAGAGCAGCCAGACGGCGTGGATCGAACCCGGCAGGCCGCCCAGAAGCGTCAGCAGACAGTTGATCCAGAAATGCTTGCCAAAGCCCACCGAGAAGAAGGCCGAGATCGGGGGAAGGAACAGGGCGAGAAGAATGTGCAGAATGACCATGTCCTCATTTTGCCCCGCTTCGACTTTGGGCGCCAACTCCATGCGGCTACCGGGTGGGCACCCCTAGGAGTTGCCCATACCGATGTTATCCCGCTCCTTCGAATTGCGGCGGCTCCACAGGTATTTCAGAAACGACCCGATGCCGGCAAACCTGTAGCCGTCGTCGATGTATTTCTCGATGACGTAGAACATGAAGTAGTAAAGGCGGCAGAACGACCAGACCATGATGAAGAGCAGGAAAGCTCTTTCCAAAGTCAGGCTCTCGAGTAGCAGCGCGACACCGGAGAGCGTGCCCGCTACCAGGAACAGCGCCGCTTTCAAATACATCAGACGTGGATCTTGCAGGTCGCCCATTTCTGGAGTTTTGACGGCCGAGCCGGGTAAACCTTGGGTAGTCATGGGACCAGCCTTCACGATCAAAGAAGCCCCCAGGTTTGTTGGACCACGGGGGCTTTGTCAGCGCGGCTCAGCACTGGTTCGGTAAATAAAAGAACCCTCGGCATCGGGGGGGGGTCATCCGCCAAGGGTTCAGAGGAGTGAACCTCTGCCATCAAGATACGTCAGCTAACAAGAATTGATAAGGGTCAAATGTTTCATGGTGTCTCGCTCTTTAGGACTAGCTACCGGGTCTAGCGCTGCCATCTTTTTTTGGCTTTGCATTGCAAAGTTTGGAAGAGACGGCTACAGTTGGCCCATGGGTAATGACACAAGCGGCTTTCCTTTGGAGAAGTCCCAACAAGAGCAGCCCTCCAGCTGGGCCGAGCTTTTCCAGGCGAAGAAAGTCAGAGAGGCGCTTCTGCCCTGGGACGATGCCTACATGCTTATCTCGTCGGAACGGTTGCTGATCGCTTCCTCAATCCAGCAGTTCGAGTTGGGGGAGAACTCCGAGGGACGCTCCTTCAGGGCGGCGGCCGTCCGCTATGCCGAGGCTACCGGAGACTGGGAGTACGTGTCGGCGTTGGAGCTTTTCATTCAAGAGGAGCAGCGCCACAGCCGTTATCTGCGCCGATTCATGGAGAGCCAGGGCCTTCCGAGACTGCGCTCGCACTGGGTGGACGACAGCTTTCGCTGGCTCCGACGTCTGGCCGGCCTCGAAGTCTTTGTGATGGTGCTTCTCATAGCTGAGGTGATCGCGGTCCCTTACTACAAGTCGCTCAAGGCTGCGACACGCTCTCCGCTTCTCAGGGCCATCTGCGAGGAGATACTCAGGGACGAGGCGCAGCATCTTCGCTTTCAGACTGAGGTTCTCGTCAAGTTGCGAAAGGAACGCCCGACGGTCTGCTCACGCGTGGTGGCGATGATCAGCTCGGTCCTGATGATCGGTACCTGCGCCGTTGTCTGGCAGTCGCACAGCAACGTGCTAAGGTGTGGCGGCTTCACCGTCTGTTCCCTGACCCGGAAGTGCGTGAGAACGATGGCGCGTCTGGACCGGCGAAGCCGCCGCGGAAGTCAGCGATGATTTCGCTACGTCACCTTGGGTCCGCTAGGAACAATGCCCTTGAATTAACTGGCGGAACTAGGACGGACCTCACGGAGGCCACAAAGGTCGGGGCTACCGTATCATCCCGTAAAAGTATTTGTGGCCGCTTTCGATCGGGGTTGAATTGATTGCCGAGACGCGACCGTCTTGGAATACGATCCAAAGGACCCGGTTGGTGAACATGTATCGCCATCCCCCGCCACGTTCGGAGAGCTGTTTTCCCCCGTGGGGATAACCGAGGGCCTTAATGGTATCGTCGTCATTCATCCCCACTTTGACCAGCGACCGCCCGGGGACTTCGAGAACCTTCCCTCCGAAGTACTCTCCCTGAGAACCCAGGCGGCACCCGTCTATGATAAGATCCGCTTCAGGAAGGACAACATCGGAGAGGAACCTGGCATTTTTGCCGAGCCCTAATCTGCCGGGCGATAGTTCGTCGTAAGGAGACGTCGGCCAAGGTATGGCGATTTCGAAGGGCGCGACTGACGCTCTGGTCTCTGCCGGGTTATCGACCTTGCCCTCTACGGTTTCTATGCGAGCCAAAAGGGCGGCCGCGCACAGAAGAAGCGCCCATTCAAACCTTCTCATTCCGTCTCAAAGTTCTCGAGTTCGAGGGCAATGCCTGTCCGCGACGCGCGGGGTTTCCGAGGATACTCGGCCGCGTCGATAAAGATTAAGGCGTGTGGCTTGAAATCCAGACCCCGAAGCACTTCCAGGATCTTTTCGACCGTTTCGATGATTTTCACGACGCAGTTCTCCGAGAGTTCTACTTCTGCGGTCCTACCTGCAGGCACGAGGGTGGAGTGAGCTTCGGTTCGAAAGAGTTCCTCAAGCTGTTCTTCCAGGGTGGGCGTGGAGAGGTCCCCGCCCTCGAGTTCCTATGCCTGCGCCTCCACCGGCTCAGCCTTGCGGATGTGGATTCCCACCGTAGTGATACCATCGACGAGGCGTCCTTCTTTTTCCAGAACAACCTCATCTACTGGTCCTCTACAGAAGGCTTTACGCCCGGCTCTCCTCTGAACCCTGGGCTCTGGTTCGCCTGCGAACGACTGTTCTGGCGATCCGTTCCCGACGGTATCGGCCGACGGCTGCGCCTGGGAAACCAGAACGAGTATGACCCGTTCCTCGAGAGCCTTTTGGAGCCGTAGAGGCTGCTCGAGTTCTGTCAGCTGAACGCCACCTCTTCTTGTTGCCGCAACCTAGCGCCAGCAGCGTCAGGGCTGATAGCGGATCGTGATCGGTTTCGCTTCCCCATTGGTCACTACTTCGGTCTTGTCGAGCCGAGCTATGGCGTCCTGGGGAGCGTGGTTTACCATCAGGACGTCGTTGTTCTTCCATTGAACCGTCAGTTCGGGCGTGGGTTCGCTGACGAAGACTGACTTGGCGGCGACGCTGACCTGGAACTCTTGCGAAAACTCGAAGTAAGGGCGTTCTCTACCGACCTTCTCTCCCGCCGGAACGATGCGGAGGGACAGGATTTGGCGCGGCTCGGCCGCCTCCTCGCTCTGTAGTCCAGTCAGCCCTTCTTCGAGTTCGCCCTTAGGACGCAGATGCGCTCCGTCATCGGCTACGACAACGACCGCGTCGAGTCGCCCGTCGGGGCTGCTCACTCGAGACTGCTCCGTCCAGTCCGAAGGGGAGAGCTTCAAGAAGAGGGGCGAGTAGTCGATAGGCTCGACCGGTTCGACCTGGGCGAGCCACAACGTGAAGCCTGTAATCAGGGCGATAATCAGCCAGATGGTCGCCCGGAAATGGGGCGTCGGACCGTTCTGTCGAGGCGCCGCTTGAGGGACCTGGGCGGGCCAGTAAGCAGAGCGCTTCGGCCTGGCGGAGGGAGACGGGAGGGTGCCATATTGTGCGGTCTGAATTTCCATAGCTTCAATCTAGTCTCCCTTCGGCGTCGAATCAGTGACGACCGTCCGGATCTCCAACCGGAATCGCGCAGGGGACCCAGGGTTCCGAGCCAGATCCGACAATACGCCGGGGATGAGGAAGTATTGGGTCAACACGGTGTCACTCGACCACGTCCGGACTGCGGTCGAGGGCGGTTTCACTCAGGCCGACCACGGCCGCCCGGCCAAACTGAAAAGGCTGAGTCAGGGCGACTGGCTGGTCCACTATGCCGCCCAAACTGCGTACCAGGATGGGAAGCCTTATCAGCGGTTCGTGGGCTTGGGAGAGTTGCAAGACATCGATCCCTACCAGTTCGAGGCCAGTTCCGACTTCCGTCCCTGGCGTCGCAAGGTGCGCTACGCCGAGACCGAAGCCGCCGAGATCCGCCCCCTGCTCGACGACCTGGAGTTTATCCCGGACAAGAGCCGCTGGGGACTCCCGTTTCGACGGGGCCTGTTCGAGGTCTCCGAGCGGGACTTCCGCGCTATCGCTAAGGCGATGGGCACGACGATCAGCGAGTGACGGACAGGCACTTGGAAGGACCCTGCTAGCCGCCGCTCTCGGGGAACGAGAAATGGCCGTGAGGTCCCCAGGCGAACCCTTTGTGATCATCACGTCGAAAGTAGAACACCCCAGAGCGCTCGTCTACTCCCGAGGATTGGGCACGATAAGAGATGGCCGCCCCTTCTCCGTCTTCGGTGAAGGTGATAGGGCTGAAGGTTAGCCGAATGGCCTGCCGACCAAAACGATGCTTGAAGTGGAGCCATCCCCACCCGGGGCCGTTTAGGTCGAACAGGCTGTCCATCTCCTCGGCTGGCACGGATTTCACGATGCCGTCAGTCAGCTTTTCCTCCCGGTGGGAGCTTCGCATATGTTGGTACGCCAAAGAGGGCGGCACCTCTGTAGAGCCCCACGAAATCAACTCTTGGAGCGGGTAGTCGAGGCGTATGGTCGATGGATCGAGAGTGCCAACAACGATGGGGTCCCAGCCCCTCCACTCGAAGTAGGTGGAAGCGCCAGACAGAATCATACTGGTGTCTTCGACGGATGGCTGGAACGATGACACGGGAGGCCTGCTCCACCGGGCAATCAGGCCGGTGGCAACCAATGCTAGCAAGACTGCCACGTAGCGCCGCTGAGTTCTCATCTACTTTGCTTATACCCAGGACGGGCGCGAGCGGACGACGGGTGTCTCGACAAGAAAAAAGCCCCACCGTCTTCATAGACGGCAGGGCTGGTGAGCGCGGTTTGCGCTTTCTCGAAAAATAAAAGAACCCTCGGCATCGGGGGGGGGTCATCCGCCAAGGGTAGAGGGGTTAACCTCTGCCC
>JAEXNA010000174.1 GCA_023447635.1 Vulcanimicrobiota bacterium
GCTCACGAGACAGTGAGCCGAAGCTCACCGAACCACGAGCCGGCTCACGAGGCAGTGAGCCGAAGCTCACTGCTCCACGAGCCGGCTCACGAGACAGTGAGCCGAAGCTCACCGCTCCACGAGCCGAACCACCCCCCGTGCCGGCGTGTCGAAATTGTAACATGCGTCCGGGCCCGTTTTCCTTGAGCTCCGCGCCGTTCCAGGATAAAATCTGATGTCAAAACTTTGCGCTGTGCTGGTCGGCCCTGGCCCGTCGGCGTCGGGAGGATCTCCATGGACGCACTTTCCTCGAACCCTATCAAGAGCGCCGCTCTCAAAGGCGGCGCCCCCAAGCTGACCACGGCCGCGCCCGCGAAGCCGGCGGTCGCTCCGCAGCCAGCGGCGCCCTCCACCTCCCTCCCTCAGGGCCCGGTCACCACTCGCGAGAACGGCGTTTCGACCACCGTGACCCCCGACGGGCTGCGCTCGCAGACCTCGGACACAGGCGTCAGCGTCCGCACCGGCGAGCAGGGTCAGGAGATCTCACTGCCCTCCGGCCAGAGCTTCCGTCTCGACGAGCAGGGCGTCCACTCCACCGGCGATGAGAGCGGCCAGGGCGCCACTCTGAGCCAGACCGAGGACGGCGCTCTCATCTCGTTCCAGGATAAAGAAGGCAACACCGTGCGGGTTCAGCCCGACAGCCTGACCTACGAGGTTCTCAACAAGCAGAAGAACCTCTCGCAGGTGTTCCACCCCGACGGCCATCAAGAACTGGTTGCGTTTGGCAAATATCGGGCGCCCGGCAGCGATAAGATCTCCGATTTCGAGCACCGCGTGCTCTATTCGCCCTCCGGCGAACTGCTCGACTCGCAGGGCTTCCAGGGGCTGGCTCAGGACGGCCGCAAGCTAAGCTTCGAACTGCCCGGCGGCGTGCGCACCGAGCGCACCCTGGCCAAGCCGCTGCCCGGCCAGCCCGCCTTCGAGGAGACCGCTCCCGCGGCGGCTCCCCCCAGCAGCGCCTCGGTGAACCCGCTGGCCATCTTCGGCGACGAACCCGTGATGGGCGCGGCGGTCCCCACCACGCTGGCGGCCGTCGAGACCGCGCCCGCCCCCGCCGAAACCGCCCCGGCCCCCACGCCGGCGCCCGCCGCCGAAGCGCAGCCCCAGGCCTTGACACCCGAACAGCAGCACGAAGCCGACCTGAAAGCCGAATTCCAGGCGCTGCCGAACATCAACGCCGACTTCTTCGCCGGAGCGGACGCCGAAGGCGTCTCGTTTGCCCAGACCGACTCTGGACTGGTCATGCGCCAGGAGGGCAACTCGCGCGCCTACCTGCTGCCCAACGGCGACGCCTTCCGCACCGACGGCAAACACCTCGAAGTCGTGGGAGAAAACCCCCGCGCTCAGAACGCCCGCCTGGTCGACGACGGCGATCGCCAGAAACTGGCCTACTCTGACGCCGACGGAAACCGCCACCTGCTCGATATCAACAACGGCGACTACGAAGTCTCGAACCGCCAGGGCACCTTGACCCAGGGCACCAAGGCCGACGGCAGCAGGGAGTACACCGCTCGAGGCACCTACACCAATGAAGCGGGCAAGCCGGTCCAGTACGAAAATAAGGCCAGCTTCTCTTCCGCCGGAACTCTGATCGGCAAGGAGGGCTTCGACGACCTGCGCATCGCCGGCGACGATATGAGCTTTACCCTTCCCAACGGCGTGGCCACCGACCGTAAACTCGTCGAAGCCTCGGAGCAGCCGATCGATATCGCCAAGAAGCTGGTGGTCAGCGGCGGCTTCGCCGAAGAGTGGGGCGGCGCACTGTCGCTGGCGGACGAACTGCTCAACCCCAGCGCCCCCCCGACCCCTCCTGCGACCGCAACTCCCACCGCTCCCAGCGCACCGGCCGGTCAGCCTCAGGTCGCCCGAGGCGCCGGGTTCTCTCGTGAGGCGCTGCCTGACGGCACCTTCTTGAACAGCTTGCCGAACGGAATCCAGATCCGGGTTGGAGCCGAAGGCGCCGCTTCGGCGTTAGACGCCAACGGCCAACCGCTCGAGGTCAGCCGCCAGGACGCCGCCGACGGCGCCGGCGGCTACTGGCTGCAGGTTCGCGACGGCAACGGCGTGGGCTACGCCATCAGCAACAAGAACATGGACCTGATGGTACAATCGCCGGACGGGAAGGTCGGCCAGTTGGTCAACCCTCACGGCAAAGTTCTGACCACCATCAACGACAACGGGAACCAGCATTTTATGGAGACCGACCCCACCTGGGGCTCGGCAGGCTCGCCCGGCACCCGGGTCGACCCTCGCCAACCCGGTCTGATCTTCGTGGACGGTCCCACCGGCCCGGTTGCCTACGGGCTGCCTTTCCCGCTGGGCGGAGCGCGCCCCGCGCCCATGCCGGGTGCGGACGGTCTGCCTCCCCAGGGCTTCGAGGACCCCATGGGCGCCGCAGGAGCGACCCCCGGAGCTGATCCGGCAGAGCGTCAGAGCTACCTGGCCGGCCCCGGAGAGACGGCGCAGGGTTACAACCCCACTCTTTGGCAGCGGCTGAAGGGCGCTTTCACCAACGAGAACCCCTGGCAGGCGGGCCCTCATAGCAGCGGGGGGTTCGTCGACCCGCGCACCCAGGGCTACCCCGGCAGCTACCAGCAGGTCGACCCGCTGGCCGCTCAAATGGCGATGATGAACCAGCAGAACCAGATGATGATGATCTCCAACATGGGTTGGGGCATGATGAACCAGATGCAGATGATGAACACCATGTTCTTCACTCCCGGCGCGGGGATGTTCTGGTAACCGCCGACATCGGCTAGAAACGGGGTTCCGCTGTGGAAACCACGACAAGTAAAGAGCGAATTTTCACCGGCAAGCTGCTGACCCTCGAGGTTCACCAGGTCGAGCTTCAGGACGGCTCCAAAGCCGAACGCGAGTTGGTCTGGCACCCTGACGCGGTCTGCGTGGTGGTGATCACGAGCAGCGGCGACACGGTGCTGGTCAAGCAGTTCCGCAAGCCTCTAGAGAAGGCGATCCTCGAGATCCCGGCGGGTAAGATCGATGCCGGCGAGGATGCCGAACGGGCCGCCGAACGCGAACTGCGCGAAGAGGTCGGCTACCTGAAAGGCGAGATCCGCCACGTCATGGACTTCTATTCTAGCCCCGGCTTCTGCAACGAGAAGCTTAGCCTGTATCTGGCCGAAAACGCCGAACTTGGCGAGCAGCAGCTGGACGAAGGCGAATTTATCGAGCTGGTCACGGTGCCCTGGAAAGAAGCCGTGGCGATGGCCATGCGCGGAGAGTTGGGCGACGCCAAGACGGTCGCGGGGATCCTTGCCGTAGCTCAGCTTCGCCCCGTCTAACGACAGCCTCGAGGCGCCGAAGCCTGGCTGCTCGTCCTCTAGGACGCGTCGGGAGGCGGCTGCTGTCCGAACAGCTTGGCGACCTCGGGGTTCCGCTCGTAGTCGTTGGCCGGAGGGCTGGGGGGAGCAGCCGCGGCCGGTTTCGCTGCGGGAGTGGTCGGGACCTGATGTTTCCAGAACTCCCAGAATCTGGGTGGAGTGATGGGCGGGGCGGTCACCCGGTTCAGCCACCACCACCAGTGCGCGCGCGGCGGATCGTTCTGGATCTGATACTGGGTGAAGTTTTTGTGCCCGATCTCGTCGACCAGCGCCTGGGACTTGGCCCGCAGCCGAAGGTCGAGCTCGTTGACTTTCGCCAGCGCCCCAACCACGTTGATGTCGGTCCGGCCGGCCAGCAGGTCCAGGAACTCCTGGACTTCGTCGCGGTAGTACAGCAGCTGCGGCGCCGAGTAGCCTAACTGGCCGATGTTGCCCAGGAAGGTCTCGTAGTCCCCGATGACCTCCATCAGGTAGTCCCAGACCTCTTGAGTCATCGGGTCGACCTTGATCGGCGGCGGCGGGGGAGCCTTGACCTCGTCTTCCTCGTCGTCGTCCCAGCCGCTCAACGGAGGACTTCTCCCGCCCGTCCCGCCAGTTGAGAAAGCAGCGCGATGTCTTCGGGTACGGTCACTTTCAGGTTGTGCGCCGGACCGGGGATCCAGCGCACCGAGCCGCCGTACTTCTCGACCAGCGAGGCGTCGTCGGTACCGTAGAACCGTTCGCCGTGAGCACGATGATGAAGGTCTCGAATGGTCCCGAACGGGAACGCCTGCGGGGTCTGCACCATGCGCAAAGTCTCCCGGTCTTCGGTGTGCAGCACGCTATCGCCCTGAACCCTCTTGACGGTGTCCCGAACGGGCGTCGCCGGAAGCACGCCATCGACTCCGGCAAGCGCCTGAAGTAGCGCGTCGAAAAGGTGATGATCGACAAACGGTCTGGCCCCGTCGTGAATCAACACGGCCTGGTCGGCGCTGGGGGTGTAGCGATCTGCCAGGGCGTCCAGGGCCAGGCGAATAGAGTCTTGCCGTTCGGCCCCTCCCGTCAGCACCAGCAGTTTCTCGGCGCCGGGGCAGTGCGCGGTCAGCAGATCGCGCAGTTCGTCCTCGCGTCCCGGGCTGACAGAGACGGCCAGCCCTTGCAAGCGGGGCCATTGCAGGAAGGTCGAAACGGAATGGGCCAGCAGAGGCCGGCCGTGAAGGGGCAGGGTCAGCTTGTCCGTCCCGCCCATGCGACGGCTCTGGCCGGCGGCGGTGATGACCGCGAAAACGTTGTTCATACTTACTCTTTCCCTTCGCTGACCAACGCTTCTTCGCCCGTCTCGTCGGGCTGTTCCCGCGCCTCGTCCCGTTCCCCCTGCTCGGAAGTCGAACCGTTGTCGCGATGAGAGCGCTGGGACTGAGGAAGGAAGCGGGCAAACAGCATGCGGCCGCTGGCCGTTTGGACCAGCGAAGTCACTTCGCAGACGATCTCGTTGCCGATCTGCTTGCGACCGTTCTCGACCACCACCATAGTGCCGTCTTCCAAGAAGCCAACGCCCTGGCTGAACTCTTTGCCCGGGCGAACGATAGCCAGGCTCAGTTCGTCGCCGGGAACGAAAACCGGTTTGAGCGCTTTGGCCAGAGCGTTGATGTTCAGCACGCGCACGTTCTGCAGGCGCGCCACCTTCTGCAGGTTGAAATCGTTGGTCAAGAGCGGGCTGCGCAGGTCCTGAGCCAGGCGGACCAGTTTGGCGTCGACGTTTTTGATGTCCGGATAAGGCCGCTGCTCGACCTTGACCGTGCATTTGCGGCGCAGATCGTCGAGCAGGTCCAGGCCGCGGCGTCCCCGCATCCGCTCGCTGTCCCTGGGCGAATCGGCTTTCGCCTGAATCTCGTCGAGCACGTAGCGGCTAACCACCAGGGTACCCGAGATGAAGCCGGTGTCCACGATCTCGGAAAGGCGACCGTCGATGATGACCGAGGTGTCGACCACGAAGATCTGGTCGCCCCAGTTGCGCTGGCCGATGCCCGATTCCAGCAGTTCGGCAAACGAGTGGATGAAGACCAGACGACTGCCAAAGTAGGCGCCCAGCAGGGCCAGGAATATACTGGAGACGACCACCAGGAACGGCCCCACGTAGGCGCCGACGGCGGGGATCGAGTTGAAATCGATCTGACGTAAGACCAGATTGACGAAGAAGGCGATGATCAGGCCAAACAGGAGCCCGGCCGACCCCATCAGGATCTCCTGGACGGACAGACGCTGCAGCGAAACCGCGAAAGCGTCGACGGCCCGCAAGGCCGCCTGGGTGAACAGGGGCGCCAGAGTCAGGCCCAACAGGATGCCGAGTAGGATGAAGGCAACGAAGTTGGTGATACGACCTGTCTGAGAGAGCGTGTCGTAGAAACTCTGAGTGTAGAGCGCTATGCTGTAGCCGCTCAGGCCGCCGAACAGAATGAACACGAAGGAGAACATCATCCTGACGGTTTTTTGCATAGTCACGGTAGGGGAGTTTTACAGCGGAGAGGGGTCCGGCTCCTTCTCTGCGTCCAGCTCAGGCTTAGAATGGAGGAGCGTTTTTCGCTGCCGGACCCTTGCTTTTGCGGGCGCCGGGCGCTCCTAAAAGTCGTTCGAGATCCTGCACGTTCTCCAGTCCCACCAGTTCGAGCCCGCTGCTACCCTTCAGAGCTTTGCTTAGACTTTTGGCGGGCAAGGCGCAGCGAGTAAAGCCCAGCTTCTCGAGCTCGCGCAGGCGAAGCTCGGAGCCTCCCACCGGCCGAATCTCTCCCCCCAGCCCGATCTCGCCGAAGGCGGCCAGCGACGAAGGGATCGGCTTGTCCCAGAGGGAGGAGAGGATGGCCAGGGCCAGAGCCAGGTCCAGGGCCGGCTCGAACAGCCTCAGGCCGCCGGCGACTTTGGCGTAGACGTCCTTCTTGCCCAGTTCCAGACCCGCCATGCGCTTGCCCATCACGGCCAGCAACAGCGACATACGGTTACTATCGATGCCCACGGCGCGCCGTACCGGCGGGGCTCCCTGTTGGGCGGTGTAGCTGTCCGTGACCAGGGCCTGAGTCTCGATCAGGATCGGTCGAGAGCCTTCCAGAGACGGATAGGCCAGACTTCCGGTCAGCCCTTCGGCCCGCTCTTCCATGAAGTAGGCCGAGGCTTCGGTGACCGGCAGCAGCCCCTCGCCGGTCATTTCGAACAAGCCTAGCTCGTGCGAGGCGCCGAAGCGGTTTTTGGAGGAGCGCAGGATGCGGATCTGGTTGTCCGAGTCGCCTTCAAAAGAAAGGACGGTGTCCACCAGGTGCTCGAGCACGCGCGGACCGGCCAGCGAACCGTCCTTGGTGACGTGGCCAACCAGGATGGTGGGAATCCCCTTGCTTTTGGCCAACCGCATCAGGGCGGCGGCACACTCCCGGACCTGGGTGACCGAGCCGGGGGCTGAGCTCAGGTCGGAGCGGAACAGTGTCTGCACCGAGTCGATGATGGCCAGCCCCGGGTTGACGGCCTGGATCTGCTGCTCCACGCTTTCGAGCGCCGTCTCATTATAGAGAAGGATGTCGGAGCTGACCGCTCCCAGGCGGTCGGCGCGCAGTCGGATCTGGTGCGAGCTCTCTTCGCCGCTGACGTAGAGGATGGGGGAGAGGGTTTTGCTCACCGACTTGGCCAGCTGCAGCAGCAGGGTGGACTTTCCGATCCCGGGCGCTCCGCCCAGCAGCACCATAGAGCCGGCAACGATCCCTCCCCCCAGCACCCGATCCAGCTCCGATAGGCCGCTGGGGACGCGATCCTGGTCTTTGCCCTGCACCTTGTCGAGGGAGACCAGTTCGCCCTGGCCTTGCTTGAGCGCCATGCCTCCCAGGCTGGGAGCCGCCGGCTTGTAGAGCTCCTCTACCAGGCTGTTCCAGGCGCCACAGTCGGTGCAGCGACCGGCCCAGCGAGGGGTCTGCGAGCCGCATTCCTGGCAGGTGTAAACGGTCTTTGTCTTAGCCACGCTGACTAGTACAGCATCCGTAAAGGACGTCCCTTTCCCGGACGGTCGACAAGGTTTCCGTCCGGCCGGTGTGCAACCGCGCTGCAACCCCGGACGCTGTAGCATGGGGTTATTCTCACACCGGGGGGTAGAAAAGGTGCTATATGCGACTTCAGGATAAAGTGGCGTTGATCACGGGCGGAGCCCGCGGAATCGGCCGAGCCACCGCCGAGCTATTCATCAAACAGGGAGCCCGCGTGGCCATCGTCGACGTCGACGAGGCCGAGGTTCAGGCGACCGCCGCCGAACTTGGCGCGGAAACCCTGGGACTGGCGATGGACGTGACCTCGCAAGCTTCGGTGCAGGCCGGAGTGGACGCCATCCTGGCCCGCTTCGGTCAGATCGATATCCTGGTCAACAACGCCGGGATCATTCGCGACGCCCAGTTGGCCAAGATGCAGGAGTCGGACTTCGACGCCGTAGTGGCGGTCAACTTGAAGGGTGTTTATAACACGGGTCAGATCGTGGCCAAGCACATGGTCGAGCGCGGCAAGGGCGTCATCTTGAATGCTTCCTCTGTAGTTGCGCTCTACGGCAACTTTGGTCAGACCAACTACGTGGCAACCAAGGCCGCGGTGATCGGGATGACCAAGACCTGGTCGCGCGAACTTGGCCGCAAGGGCGTTCGCGTCAACGCGGTGGCGCCTGGATTCATCCGCACCCGCATGACCGAGGGGATCCCGGATAAGGTGATGGAGCAGATCGGTGCCAAGGTGCCGCTGGGCCGCATGGGAGACCCCATCGAGATCGCCAACGCCTACCTGTTCCTGGCTTCGGACGAGGCGTCGTACATCAACGGCCACGTGCTCAGCGTGGACGGCGGCGTTACAACCTAGCTTCCGAGTGAGCTCAGAGCGCGCGGGGCAACTCGTCGTCGCTTCTCCAACAGAAAGAAAAACGGCGAGCCTTTTGGGCTCGCCGTTTTCGTAGCGCTGG